>CALFDL010000283.1 GCA_937950415.1 uncultured Collinsella sp.
CATCGACCGGGTGCCCCGCTTTTCTTGGAGGGTTCTCTAGTAACTTTTTCAAACCCAATGATCATCAGGTCGGTAGGCCTGCGCGTCACTCGCTACGGAGGCAGTACGCCATTGAGCAAGGGGGGGCAATTATTTTTCACGGCGACCTCCTCATCGCTTGATGACGAGTGCGACAACAATAGCCGCCACTCCGATGGCAGCCAAAACCGCCACCAACACCAACGTTCTATCTCCCGTCGAGGGCATAAAGCCTCGACTTGCTTCTTTGCTTGGGATGTTGAGCACCGACAGCTCAATCGAACCCGTCCCGGCATCGGCGGTATCAACCCGCAGAGGGCTTTCGGCCGACACGGTCACTTTGGGCTTCGCGGCGGCTACTTGCTCGACGTCCAGGCCATCGACCGCAACCGTCACCGTTCGTTTGCCTCCAAAGGCGGTGTAGCCCTTGGGCGCGGCGATCTCCTCGACGGCATAGATGCCCGCATCCACGCCGTTCAGCTCCACGCACCCGTCTTCGCCAGATACGACATACGCATCGGCATTCGTAGTCCACGTACCGTCAGCCGCCAGCGTGCGACCGCGGTCATCAGTGATGCGCAACTTGGCGCCCGCAAGGAACTTGTCATCGGAGCTTGAACGCTTGATAAGGCTGAGTCCCCAGGTGTAGGCCGTCGCATCATCGCTCGGCGTGCGGGTGAAGCCGGCGTCGCCGGACTGGTCGGCAAAGGGAGAGCGCGGGTAGCGCAGGTAGACCTCGTTGGGGTTGCCCTTGGTAACGCCCCGATTGCAGTTGACCCCCAACGGCGCGTTGTAGACAGCAACCACACGGGCACCCTCGGCGAAGGCGTCGGCCCCGCCGAGCGCGGCGATGAGGTCGCCGGTGCGCACGGTGAAGGTGCTCCCCTCGACAGAGACCTTGCACTGTAAAGTTATGTCTGTCCACCCTTTAGCCGGCGTCGAGCTGACGTTGCCGTCCTCACATGCGACCGCACCGAAGCCGCCCTCGGCGCCCGCCGCCACGTACACATGCATGCTCGCGGCGACCTTGGAGGGGTCGAGCCCCGCGCTCATGGTGTCGACGAACCGCACCGTATAGGTGTCGTAGGCGGTAAGACCCGCGGGGACCGTGGCCGAGAGGCGCCAGTACAGGTCGTCGGCGACCGTGGCGTCGGCGGCCTTCTGCCAGGCGGCGGTGCTGTCCTCCATCACGTGCTTAGCGACCTTGGGGGTCGCGGCCTTGGGCTTGACGGTGACGGCGCTGCCGCCCACCAGGGCCATGATCGGCGCGGTGCCGGCCTCGTCCTGGGCGATGGCATCGTCGTCGGCAACGATGAGCCAGTAGCCACAGGGCAGCTCGGCCGTCGTGCCCGCATTAAGGGCCACGGACACGGCACCAGAGCTCTGGAGGGAAAGAGCGAGCTGTGCGCTCAGCGCGCTCGTAAGGTGGGAATCGGTGTTGAGCCACTCGGCAGCTTCCTGCGCGGTGGTCTGGGATTTGGACATGCCGGCGCTGTGCAGCAAAGGCAGCGCGGCGTCGCGCACGGCGTCGCTTGCCCAGGCAAGGTCGGTAGCGATCTTGGCGTCGTTGTCGCCGTCGACGACGTTGGCGCTAAAGATCTGGTAGGCGTCGTAGCTGCTCGCTACGGTGCCGCTCACCGTGATGGAGCCATTCGAGGTCGGCGCGGCCTGCGCGGAAGCGGGGAACACAACCGCGCAGGTGCCGATCAGGAGGGCGAGCAGCGCAAACAAGATCGGGAAGGAGCTAACTTTCTTATTCACGACGCTCACCTCCCTTCGCATTCGCCTTGCGACGAATGTGCATCCAGGCCGCAACAGCGCAAAGCACCGCCGCGCCGGCAAGGTACGTCAGAGTGACGCCCGACATACCAGAAAGGGGCAAAGAGGTGGAGTAGGTGTTGGTGAAGGTGGGGGTGGAGGTTTCGGTGAGGTTCAGTTCTTCGGCACCGACGTCTGCTTTCCAGTTGCCATCGGAGCCAACGGTTCCCTTCTTGTAGGTCACCGCACAGTCGATTCCTCCTTTGGTGTTATCCGTTGCCACAACCTTGAACCTATAGACCGACTGATCAAACTTGTAATGCGGATAGGTCGAGCTTTCCTTCTTCTCGCGCACGTAGTACGTGAAGGTCTTGGAGGCGCCACGGCCAGTAGAGTCGGTCTTGAGCTTGTCGAGTTGATCGAGTTTGTACTCAATCTCGTCGAAGCTCCGGGTCTGAGACTTCTTGCCGTCGGCAGTGGTGGTAATCACGCCGTTGGGGTCGGTCATAACCGTCTTGGCACTATCGAAGTTCTCGTTATCCGCAAACTCGAGCGTGAACTTCTTCATCTCGCCACCCTCAACGACCTTAGTCGCCGCAGGCTTCCAGGAGCCGCTAGAGGTATAGGACACGATTCTGTTGGTAAAGGTCGGCTTATCATCGTTGCCGATAGTAACCGTAGCCGTTGTGTTGTCCTCTGAGCACCCAACGGAATAGTCTCCGGGACTAAGTTGCACGAAGTCCTTATTGTCCTCGGCCTTTTTATAGACGACTACCGTTTTTACCTTGTAATATTTAATCGTGAACCCCATGAGCGTTTCAGAGTGGGATGCATCGTCCTCAACTGTTGCCTCGATCTTGTAAATTGTCTTATCGAATTTGGTGTCTAATTCGTTTTGGCCGCTGATGGGTTCCTCAACGAGATAGAAAACGTATTGCCCTGAAGAATAGTCCTTGCCAGAGTCGAAGGTGATACTGCCGCTTGATTGATCAACAGTCGCCTCACCCGCACCACTGCAATCGCCCATATCTAATGTGCCGTCATCTTTCCAAGAAGGTGCCTTGGTACCGTTAACCTCCTGGCGCAGCAGCTGAAACTTGTACTCGTGCCCATTAAGGCTTTGCTTGACTTCCTTTGCATCCACAAGCGCCTTAGTGGCGATGAGTTTCATGCTCGGGTAAACCCTCAGATCACTGACCTCGCCAACGACAAGATCGCCGTTGGTCATGATGCCGCCACCGTGGGTGTAGGAGTAGTTACCGCTGATGATGGTCGTAGCTGCCTCTTGCGCCTTTTCTATGGCATCTTTGGTCGGATGGGCCTCCAAGCCGAACATGTACTTGGCCTCGGCGCCGCCATTAGGATCGATGGTGATTTTCTGGCCATCGCAGGTACCTTTCCAGCCAGCAGAACGATTGCCGAGCATCTTGCCGAGAACGACTGCGACCGTCTTTTCGCTGCCCTTCTTGCGCACGAGGAAGAAATCCTTGTGACCCTCATTTTTGAAGTCATCGGTAATGTACTCAGAATCCTTAAAATCTTTGTCCTGATCCTTGCCATCACCACCGGCGGAGAAGTGCTTGCCATGATCCGTATTGCTGTAGATTGCGGCACCCTTTGAGTGCGAGACAATCGTCTCGCCCGTGGGGCAGGCACCGATGCCACCACCCCAGCCGCCGGCCTCATTATCAGTAATCAGCGTCCTTACGATGTTAAGCTTGCCGCCCTTCTGAATAAAGACGCCACCGCCGCCCCAGTCGCCACCGCGATCTTCGGTGCTACCCGTATTCGTCTTATTGTTCGTAATGTAAACCCTGCCAGTATCACTGGCGTTAATTGTTGCCATCGTGCCGGCGCTGTCGCCGCCCGCGACACGCAGACCGCCGCCTTCGGCGTTATCGGCAACATTGCCGGCAATCGTACCGCCAGTCATATTAAAAGTGATTTTCTCGATCTCGCCGTCGTTATCTTTATCATAAAAACCAGCGTAGACGCCACCGCCAGCCTCATAGGAATAGTTGGCCGTAACGAAGCCGCCCGTTAAGTTAAGCGTGCCATCGTGCGTACATGCAATGCCACCACCACCGAGCAGGCCATTGTTGCCAAAGTGTTCAATATCTGTGATGTGAGCATCGACTCGATTGTTGGTTATACAGGCAGAACCGCTAATGGTAACGTTTGCGCCCTTGGTATAAACACCGCCACCGTAGCCACCGTCGCGGGTGTTTTCACCATTGTTGATGGGATTTCCATACGTAGCGTTGCCAGAGATAATTCCGCCCGCAAGGTTCAGGGTGGCTCCAAAGTCAGCAAAGATGCCGCCGCCAGCAGCCGCCTTGTTTCCCGCGACCACACCGCCTGTCATTTCGAGTTTGGGATTCGTGCCCGCTATGCACAGGCCACCGCCCCAGCCACCGCCGTTGCCGTTGGTGACGTAACCGCCTTCGATTTTGACCGTACCCTCGGAATAAATCACATGACCGTCGTTACTCAGGTTGGCAGCTGTGGTAATCATGCCGCCCTTGAGATTGAGTATGCCGCCCGCTTTAACGTTGACCACATACTTTACGGAACCGCTTTCCGACGCCGCATCGATAGCGCCAAAGCCCGTAACAACATGCTCGTACGTAGTCTCGGTGGTGCCAGGTTCATCTGTATTGGGCGTGCTCTTAGTCTCATAGTAAGTAAGACTCTCAGGAGTGCCGTTATTAGAGCCGCTTCCCTTTTTCCACTCCATACTCGCAGGCTGACCCGCCGGCGTATTGGCCGTATCGACCGGTCTTGGTACATCCTTTGTTTTTTTGTTTAAATCCTCGATAGTGAGTGTGGCTCCGTTTTCGACCAGAAAGAAGGAGTCTAAGCCGCCAGAACGGTTACAGAGCATGTTGCCGTTAAGATCGATGGTGGTGTTTTTGCTGATAGTGATCCGCTTATCCGAATAGGCATAATCCGTCAGTCGGAACTTGCCGCCAGTGGTAAATTTCCCAGCAACGTCGCCGCTTACCTCGGTATAGTCATCGGCACTGACGGTGGCGGGAGCGTTCGCGTTTTCATCGTTATTCTCATCATCCGCAAGCTGTGCGTCGGAAGGCTGTGCGGCGCCCTTGGCCTCCACGCTATCGGCAGTCGAGCCCGCAGCAGCGGCGTCTTCGCTCACGCCACCCTCGGTCTCGCCGCTATTCAGCTTTTCGGTATCCCCGTTGGCAGTGTTGTCTACATCAGTGGGCTCACTTGGGGAATCCCCCGTCACAGTTTTCTCGGCTGCACCCGCCTGGGCATCGTTGGCAATGGCCTGCGAGATCGGAGGCATGACGAGCGACAGTACCAGGCTCAACACGGAGGCTCCGCACAAAACGCCTGCCAGCACACGGCGTGTCGCTTTATTACTCTGCTTAGTTTTTTCTGAATTCGCTTTCATCGATGTCTCCTCCCCAAGAGACCGCGATCTTGCTCTTTCCCTATCAAACGTATCTGTGCAATCTGTAATTGCGCTCGTTTAGTAATGCAATTATAACGATTGTTTAAACATCTGAGCAACAAAACCGACATTTTTGTAGCGAGTTCTCAATTCTCTTGACAATTGCTCGGATTTGCCTTCGTTTATTCGCTATCTATTTTTTGTTTCTGCTGGTAATTTAGTTGCGTATTATTTTTTAATGGCATTAGATTTATTTGCACAACATTTTGCTCAAGAGTAAACATCCTGTAAACAGTCGAAAATTGACCATGAGCTGTAGGTCATTTACCGGGAGAAATACCCTACCAAACTGATGAGAATAGCTTTAACTCATCGGTAGTCAGAAGCGTAATGTTCAGACAACCATATTGGTATTTGCGCGCAGATTGCAGGCATCAACTCGCCCAAATCGCCTGAGGCCACCGCAAAGGCGCCTATCCCCATTGTGGCGGTTCTCCCCCGGCGCTACAGCAGATGCTCCTCGATAAAGATCGCGATGCCGTCTTTGTCGTTGCTCGCGGTTACAAAATCAGCTGCGGCGCGGGTGGCGTCGCTGCCGTTTGCCATGGCCACGCCCACGCCGGCGTCGGCCACCATGCAGGTGTCGTTATCGGCATCGCCAAACACGCAAATGTTCTCGAGCTCCATGTCGTTGAGCTCCGCCACGCGCACAAGGCCGCGCGTCTTGGACACGCGCGGATCCATGAACTCGTAGAGCCGCTGCGTGGTTTGCAGAGCCGCCGCCTTAACAGTGTTATCGGCAAACGTCGACGCCCGCTCAATCACCCGCGGCATTACCTCGGGCGCCATGGTAAACATCACCTTGGGCTGCGCCTCGCGCAAAAACTCGGCAAAATCGACCACCTGGTAGGGCACGCCGTCGACGCGCGACAGGTGCTCGACGCACGCGTTGCTCTCGGGCACGTAGAACACGCCGTCTCGGGGGCAGACGGGCGTTGCTGGAAGGTCCGCCATGTGCTTGCAAATGCGCGCGATGGTCTCGCCCGGCAGCGGATAACTCAGCTCGTTGATGTCATGCGCGCGGTCGATGACCTCGGCGCCACCGCAGCCCACCATCACGTCTACCAGGCCTTCGATGCCCCAGAGCTCGTACATGGCCTCGGTCGCGTGGGCGTCGCGCCCGGTGCACAGGCCAAAGAGCACGCCGCGCTCGCGCAGGGCGCGGATCGCCGCCACGGTGCGCGGGGACACCGTGTGCCGGCTCGTGAGCAGCGTGCCGTCGATATCGCAGAACACGGCTTTGATGTGGCTGAAGGTGGTGTCCATGGGGGCCTTTCTGGGTTGTGCGGTGGTGTGGGGTGTATTCGCAAACGGCGTACATGGTATACCAAGGCGCAGGCGCGGCCCGTCAAAGCAAAAACCACCACAAAGGTACCTGTGAACTGCCTCCCATTTCTTGGACATCGGGAAATGGGAGGTTTTCCATGAG
>CALFDL010000284.1 GCA_937950415.1 uncultured Collinsella sp.
GTCGCGACTATCTTTGGAACACCCTCGGCACCACCGTGTGGGGCTTGGCGTTTCCGCTGCTCACCATCGTGTCTACGCAGCTCGTGGGCGCCGAAGAAGCCGGCAAGTTCTCCATCGCCTTTGTCACCGGCACGCTCATCATGATCGCGTGCAACTACGGCGTGCGCAATTTCCAGGTCTCGGACATCGACGAAAAGACATCCTTTGCCTCCTACCAGCTCAACCGCTGGCTCTGCGGAGCGCTCGCGCTGACATGCGGCCTGGTATATAGCAGCGCCCGCGCCTACGATGCGCAGATGGCCACAATCGGCCTGGGCGTCTACCTCTATAAGGTGATCGACGGCATTGCCGACGTGTACGAGGGCCGCCTGCAGCAGGCCGACAAACTCTACCTGGCCGGCATGAGCCAAACGCTACGCTCCGTCGGCGCCATCGCGGTCTTTAGCGTGGCACTGTTCCTCACGCGCAGCATGCCCATCGCCGCCATGGCCATGGGCGTCGCCGCGATCGCCTCGCTCGTGCTGGTCACCGCGCCGCTCGCCCTGCTCGAAACCGAAAAATCGCGCCGCGTGAGCCTGCGCGAGGTCGGTCACCTGTTTATCCAGTGCGCCCCGCTCTTTGGCGCGCTGTTCCTGTTCAACCTTATCGAGAGCATGCCCAAGTTCGTGATGGAGGGCACGCTGGCCTACAAGTATCAGCTGTACTTTAATGCCCTGTTCTTTCCGGCGCAGGCTATTTTGTTGAGCATTGGATTTATCTATAAACCGCAGCTCCTGCGTCTGTCGAGCATTTGGGCGAATCCGCGCAAGCGTCGCCGCTTTGACCTGATCATTATTGCCGTTATGGCGCTGATCGTGGCCATCACCGGCTTGTGCGCCGCGTTTATGGCAGGCCCCGGCATCCCCATCATGAGCTTTATGTACGGGCTCAATTTTGAGCGCTACCGCACGCTGGCACTGCTGATGGTCGTCGCCGGCGGCGTCACCGCGGCCATCGACTTTATCTACGCCATCATCACGGTGCTGCGCCACGCTGGAGACGTCACCAAGATCTACCTGATCTGCTTCGCCGTAAGCGTGGTGCTGCCGGTGATCCTGATTAAGCTGCTGGGTCTGATGGGCGCTGTGGTGAGCTACCTAGCCATCATGGCCCTACTCCTGGTGCTACTGATTATCGAGTACGCCCACATCCGCCAACGCATCGAACGCGACCGCAACCCATACGGCGCCTAATTAGCTGCCCGGTCACCGGAATTTGCGATGGAATCACCCCGTCTGGGGTCTCGTTGCGGACAATATTCATCACGCAAAACTAAGTGAGTAGACTTTTACCGAATCCCCGACCACACCAACAGAGCACAAGTCTGTGACCTGCGGTTTTATTGAGGCAAATATGTTGGGTGCTCGGCATTTCCAAAAAAGTCTACTCACTTAGCCAGCGGGCAGCCAAATGATTATTTAATCCCCGTCCCAGAGAAATCAATTAGCGGGCAGAAGGGCAAAAGTAGTAAAAAAAGCCCCGTCCCAAATTAGCTACCCCTTGCACCGATTATTCGCCCGGGTTGATGTTCGCGTAGAACTCCGCCCCGTCGTCCAGGCGCAGGATGCCCACTCGACCGAACTCGGAGCCGGTGGCGGCAGCGCAGTCGATGTCGATGCGATCGGGCACGCCGGCAGTGTCCTCGCCGCCCAGGCGCACGATCTGCCCGCGGCCCGACTCCTCGTCGAGCCCCGCAAGA
>CALFDL010000285.1 GCA_937950415.1 uncultured Collinsella sp.
CATGACCAGAAGGTCTATGCCTTGCCTTTTTCATGCCAACTTGTTCGCTCTGGACGTCGCTCGCTGTCCGTCCTCTATCTGCGGCGTTGACTTGGTTGACACTTAGAACATCGATGTAGTCATTGGGGACGTTCTTAAACGACTACCCAACGGATATTGCCCACATGGCTCGCATGACAGTCGTCTCTTTTATGTTTCCTTTAGCCGTTGCTGCCTAGGATGGGGGTTAGTCGGCAGGAAGGGAGCGTCTATATGGACGACGCGAGCGAGCGTGCAATCGAAGAGGACATGCTCGATCAGTTCAATTACTTTGATGATGAGGACGAGGAGCTGATCGACCGTCGCGAGCCAGCGCCGCTTGATTCCTTTGATCTGGTCGATGAAGAGGCTGATGAGGTTGAGGGTGAATCAGTGGAGCCCCCACAGCCTTCGCGCCTTGACTCGCTGCTTTCGAGAGCCCCCATGCACCACGGCGTTCGTGCCGGCGCGCTCCATATGAAAACTGACTGGCATCAGATCGTGACGGCAGGCGATGAACTTGCCGTCGATGCGCCGCTCACCGATAAGTCATCCATCATCTGCCGCACCGGCATGCTTATGCTCGCGAGCGGAACGGGTGCCTGGCGTGTACGCGATACCATGAATCGTGTTGCTGACGTGCTCGGCGTCACCATCCACGTCGACCTGAGTCTTCTGTCGTTTGAGTGCACTTGCATCGAAGATGGCCACTGCTTTAACGAGGTTGTCAGCCTGCCCACAACGGGAGTCAATACCCATCGCATTTGGATGATGGAGAGTTTCCTCAAGGAAATCGAGACCTATGGTCGTCGCTTCACGGTACACGAGTATCACGAGATGCTCAGGACCGTTGAGAGCTCAAAGCCCGATTACTCTCCCTGGCAACAGGGCCTTGCGGCAGCCTGTGCTTGCGGCGCCTTCGTCTTTTTGCTCGGCGGCGGCCCTATCGAGATGGCCTGCGCGTTTGTGGGCGCGGGTGTCGGCAACTTTGCCCGCTCCCATATTCTCAAGCAAGGCCTTGGTCAGTTCAGCGCGCTGACGACCGGCGTTGCGCTCGCTTGCGTTTCGTATCTGCTGGCATTGCTCGGCCTTGGCCAGGTCATACCGGGGGCAATGTCGCACCAAGAAGGCTATATCGGCGCCATGCTCTTTGTGATTCCCGGCTTTCCGCTCATTACGGCAGGCCTCGACATCGCTAAGCTCGACATGCGAAGCGGTATCGAACGTCTTTCGTATGCTGTATCGATTATTGTGATGGCGACGCTCGTAGGTTGGATGGTTGCCGAGTGTGTTGGCCTGGCGCCGGACGACTTTGCGCCGCTCGGCCTTTCGCCGCTTGCTCTTACGCTCCTGCGCGTGGTGATGAGCTTCGTTGGCGTATTCGGCTTCTCGGTGATGTTCAACAGCCCGGTAAAGATGGCCGCGGCAGCTGGGCTGATCGGCGCCGTGTCCAATACCCTGCGTCTGACCCTTGTCGATGCGCCGACGATGATTCCCTTCCTGGGCCTCAGCACGGGAATGCCTCCCGAGGCAGCAGCGTTTATCGGCGCGCTGGTATCGGGTCTGCTGGCAAGCTTGGCCGAAGTCAAGCTCACCTACCCACGCATCGCTCTCACGGTGCCTTCGATTGTCATTATGGTGCCCGGTCTGTATCTCTATCGCTCTATGTATTACATGTGCACCTTCGACACGGTCAATATGCTCGGCTGGTTTGTGCGTG
>CALFDL010000286.1 GCA_937950415.1 uncultured Collinsella sp.
GACGAGCTCATCCAAGAGCTTCTCCGAAAACAGGTTACCGCGACCCAGCTGCCCGTCAGGATCGAGCTGCAGCTTGAGTAGAGCCGACTCGACCATGGCCTCGTGACCGTACATCGTCTCCAAGAAGCCCGCTTTGATCTTGCCGACGCCGTGCTCGGCAGAGACGGCGCCGCCCATAGCAGTTACCTCGGCAGCCCACTGGGCAAACAACTCGCCACCGCGACGGTAATCCTGTGCATCGCGCGGCAGGATATTCACATGCAGATGGTTGTTGCCGATGTGTCCCCAGGCAGCAGACTCAAGTCCGCTTTCCGCCAGCGTGCGGCGATAGAGGGCGACAACATCGGCCAAGCGTGTATTGGGCACCGACATGTCCGAGCCCAGCTTGGTGATGGTAGGATCCATGCGGCGGCGCTCGTCGATAAGCATGTTGACGCTCTCGGGCACCGCGTGGCGGAAGAACCGCTGGCACTCACGATCGACCTCGGTGCGCGCGACCCATGTCGCATCGTCGCTGCCGCCCGCAAGCTCCAGTACCCACCCCAAGTGATACAGCTCCTCAGTCGCCTGAACTTCGTCGTCGCAGTCGAGCTCTACGTAGACACAGACCTTGGCCTCTTTGTCGAGCACCGGCAGCAAGGCGAACGCGGTCGACTGCTCACGCTGACGACGCAGGATATCCAGGGCGCCCGCATCGAAATATTCGATGGCAGCCGCGTGGGACAGGACGGGACGCACAGAATCGGTGAAGGACACGGCCTTGTCTTCGCTGCCAAAGAAACAGCTCACGCCCCAAACGACCGCAGGCGCCGCCTGCAGGGCAATCTCGAGCTCGGAGATGACGCCGATTGTGCCACACGCGCCGATAAACAAATCGATGGCATCCATATCGTCAGCAACGAAATAGCCCGAAGCATTTTTGGTCTTGGGCATGGTGTAGTCGGGAAGGTCGAGCTCGAGCGCGCGGCCCGCTGCCGTCACAAGCGACAGGTGGCGACCCTGGGCAAAAGCCTCGCCGCGCTGAAGCTCAAGCAAATCGCCATCAGCCAGCG
>CALFDL010000287.1 GCA_937950415.1 uncultured Collinsella sp.
TCTCCAGCGAGTCGACACGCGAGACGCCTTGGACGGTCGAGGTTCGCCGCAAATTTTTGGCGACAGCCGCGACAGTATCCGAAATCATCTCGCCCAGGGTGCCCTCGCAGACTGTGCGGTCCATAAACCTTAGCGGTCCCGCAGCGCCCTTTTGAGTTCCCGCATGGACAGCTACATCAATGAAGAGCTTGGGATAGAACTGCTGAGGGTAAACGCCCGCGGCAAGGAGGCCAGCCTTGGTAACATTGCCCTGGGGGTCGAGGAAATTCAGACGCTCCATCTTTGTCTTCCTGTCCGTCGCACCGTGCATCGCTCGAGGCGTCAACGAATAGGCACGCTCTATCGTGCGGTCGACCAGCGACTCGTCGAGATCGCTCACACTCGTGCCGGGCACCGTATCGCGATCGCTAGGACTCGTCCGTTCGTATGACGACAGCGCCAAAACCTCGGTCGATGAAAGCGGCACATCTTTGTCATCGATGCGTTTGTAGCTGCCACCTTGAGCGCCCCGCTCTACGACATAACAAGGCTTGCTCGACGGGTCGAGCTCCTCAATCGTGATGACCAGAACCACGGTGCCCTGGAGCTCCACGCGCTCAATGGTGTATTTGGGCGGATTGGCCAGCTTTCCGCGACCGCCGGCATCGCCCATGCCCGCCACGAATTGGTTGAGCACTTTCTCGGTCTCAAAGTTTGCAACTGGGACAAAACCCGCGCGCTCGCTCACTCCGAGTACGATGATGCCGTCGGCGGTGTTTGCGAAAGCGCTGACCGTTTCCCATACGTCGCGGGAAAGCGTCGTGGCGCTCTCCTTCACTTCGACGTTAAGATCATCCGAGCCCATACGCCTTAAAGACTCAAGCAGACCGGTCAGCTCGTTTTCGTTCATCTGCACGTCCTTTCGCTCGGTTCTGCGAAGAATACCGCGAATAGATTTCCTTCGTCTCTCAGTTATCTCTCGTAATTATCTCTCATCTTTCTGTTATCTCTCATATTAGAGAGGAGTGAGAGATGAAAGATAAGATGTCTGTCATCTGTTTCATTTAAACATGTTTTCGCTGGTAAAACAATCTATATTGAGACAATACCATGGTTGCCTGTCTCTTTGCTGCTGAGCTATCTCTCGTAATTATCTCTCGTCTTTAATCTATCTCTCGTGTTAGTGACGAATGAGAGACGAGAGATGCGTGAGTGATGCATGAGCGTGGGTTATTGGACGGTCGGAAAATCCCTCAAACAAAAAACGGGGTCGGCCTTACGCCGAGCCCCGTTTTCAAACGGTCAGTTAGTTATCCAACGCGCGAGCATAGCAGTCAACATTACGCCGCCGCGAACACTCCCAAGCCCGTTCCGATGATGCAAATCGCAAAGATGCCCAAGATGATCCAAATGGTCTTGACGCCCTTTTTGTACAGGGCGACGCAGGCAAAGGTTGCCAGCAAGGGCAGCAGACCGGGGAAGATCGAATCGAACAGATCCTGCAGGACAATCTCCGAACCACCCACGTCAAAGGTCAAAGCAGTGGACAGTGAAACCTGTGCCGCAATCATGGCGCCGATAACGGTCATTCCGAGGACACCGGCAGCATGCGTCATGCGAGACATAAGGTTGCTCTCTTCGGACTGCTGCAAAAACTTGGTTCCCAGGTCGTAACCCAGATGGGCTGCGACGATACGCGTTGCAAAGTTAATCACGGAGTAGATGAGCGCGTACACGATGGGGCCGAGCGGGTTACCCGTCGAAGCGATGCCGATACCAATGCCGGCGGCGACCACGCGGAACGTACCCCAGTAGAACGAATCGCCGATGCCGGAAAGCGGTCCCATGAGGCCGACCTTCATGGCGTTGATCGAGGACGTGTCAAAGTTCTTATCGGCAGCCGCCTGCTCTTCCATCGAAACCGTTAGGCCGGCTACAAACGGAAGCACATGAGGCGTGATGTTAAAGAACTCGGTATGGCGATCGAGCGCCGCATAGTAATCGTCGTCGTTAGGATAGATCTTTCGCAGGGGCTTCTGAATGGTGTACATGAAGCCCATTGCCATCATCTTGTCGTACGACTGCGAGCACTGGCTCGTAAACTGGCGAAGGAACATGCTCCGATACATATCGGGGCTCATAATCGCGTCCTTCTTGGCCTCTTTGAGGTCGGTGTTCTGGGTAGCCATTAGAAGTCCTCCTCTTCATCTGCAGCAACCGCCTGCGGACCGGACGAGCCCTCGCGGAAGGCCAGGAGCAGCGCGACGCAAATGGCAGCTGCGGCGACGCCGATAACGTCCATCTTGAGGTAGATGACCATAATGAATCCCAGGAACAGCCAGGGAAGAAGCTTGTTATCGCCCATGGTCCTGATAAGGAGTGCGAAGCCGATGCAGACCATGACGCCGGATGCAACGTTGAGGCCGTCCATCACAAACTGCGGAATCGCATTGAGCGCATTGTTGATGAGGTCGGCACCAAAGAACAGCGAGCCAAACACCAGCAGTGCAGACGGAATGCCAATCGACAGCGGCACGATGGTCAGATGGTACAGATTCGCCTTGGCAAGATCGCGATTTGCCAGAGCGGTCTCAATCTTCTTGCAGGCAAAGGCACCCGGAACGGCGTAGCAGAAGTTGCGCCACACCTGAAGGAAGACGGAGACGGGAAGGGCGAGCGCGACGGCAGTTGCCGTGCCCGTACCCGTAATGACGGCAAACGCGCAGCCAAGCACACCGGAGGCATAGACCTCGGGAGGAACCGCCGCGCCGACCATGATGGCGCCCATGAACATGGACTCCAAAGCAGCACCGACGATAACGCCCTGCTGGACATCGCCAAGGATCAAGCCGACAAACAGGCTCGTAAACAGCGGACGACCAAGCATCGTAATGCCAAATAATTGCTCGTCCATGGACGCAATAAATGCGACCAGTGCAACTAGAAGATACTGGACAACCATTTCGATCAACCCCAGAAATAGGTCTGCAGGCGAGGCATTCTGCGCAGCTCGCCTGCAGACAACCGCAGCAATTTGAGAGGATTAGTAGTTCATCTGGTGATAGTAACGACGCGTGGTGAGCGGGTGGTTACGGACGTGCTCGAGATGGCAGCTCAGACGCTCGGTGATGGTGTAGGTGACCATCGGGGAGACGATCTTGCGGAACTCGGGGTCGCTGAACGGCAGCTCAACCTCGGCGGTGTCAAACTTGTTCACGCGGACGTTGACGCCCTTCTCGTCGGCGAGCATGTGAGTGAAGTTGTCCACGCGGTCCATAAGCTTACGGGTGTCGTCCTCGCCGTAGAGCATGATGAGGCTCGTGCCCTCCTCGCACAGCTCGATGGTGCCGTGGAAGAACTCGGCGGCGTGGATGGACTTGGTCTTGATCCACTGCATCTCCTCGAGGATGCACATGGCGTAGTCGTAGGCCTCGCCCCAGAGCATGCCGGAGCCGATCACCATGTGGTAGTCGGTGTCCTTGAAGTCCTCGGCCATGGCGGCGCAGCGCTCGTCCTGGGCGTCCTTGGCCTTGATGAGGTACGGGGCGATGTTGCCGAACTCCTCCATGAAGGTGTCGTACTTGGGGAAGGCGCCGGCGTTCTTGAGGAAGCGGGCGACCAGCGTGATCTGGTAGGTGTAGATGGCCTCGCACAGGACGTCGTCCTCGGCGAAGCTGAAGAACTTGTAATCGGCGTACTCGGTGGCCGGGGTGTTGTCGTTGGAGACATACATCAGCGTGCGGGCGCCCTGCTCCTGGCAGAACTTGGCGGCCTCGATGATCTCGGGGGTGGTGCCGGTGCGGGTGGAGAAGACGCAGACCGAGTCCTTGTTGAAGGCCTTGGGCGGGCATGCGAGGAACTCGGCGGCGATCTCGCAGTGGACGTCGACGTCGGCCGTGGTGGTCTCGACCCAGTACTTCATCGGGAGCGTGTGGGCCCAGGTGCCGCCGCAGCCGATGAAGAAGATGTTGGAATAGCCCTGCTCGCAGACCTTGTCCACGGCAGCCTCAATCTGAGGACGGAGAGCGAGGGCATCGCTCACAACCTTCTCGTAACGAGGCTCATCGAAATTGAACATCCCTTACTCCTAACTCACTTGGATGAACCCTTCATTCATCCCATGACGTTATAATACTTTATATAACTAACTATGCAAGAACTATTTCAGATTTTTTTGATTTTTCTTTAATAAAAAGCCCGCCGATCAAATGATCGACGGGCATAGGCATAGAGCATTGGTTCAATAAATGCCGAGCATCAACGTGTTTCCGGCTAGAAAACGTCCTTGGCAAACACCTTAGCGTCATTGGGAACCTGACGGATTTCGATGGCCACGCCATCGCCCAGGAGTTCTTGGATATGCTCGGCATCTTTCTCGGTCGCGAAGATTGCAGGGGTCGGATGAAGCGTGGTCTCGGGGGTCTTTCGGGTTCCACCCAGATTGATCTCTTTGATGTCTTTGCAACCCTTAGCGAGACGATAGACATCTTCAATCGTCTCAGCGATGATAAACAGCGAATACTTGTCGGTAACGCCACTGTTGAGCGCCTCGATAGCAGCGTCAACATCCTTGATGACGAGTTTAACGCCGCTGGGGCGGGCGAGCCTCAAGGCCGCCTTCCTCATGTCGTCTTTTGCCACAGCATCGCTGGCGAGCAGAATGCAATCTACATCCAAAGCGTGAGTCCAGGACATGGCAACTTGGCCGTGAATCAGTCGGTAATCAACTCTCGTAAGCTTAATCATCGTTATCATCTCCGCACGTGATAAAGGGAATGACAGGTGCGACCCCTAGCTAGGGCTCGAACCAGAACTAACTAGAAATCTTCTTCCTCGGCGCCGGCAAGCATGTCCGCCGCCTCGCAAAGCTGAATAAACGAACGCGATCCCTCGACCGCGGCTTTGGCCTTGTCCGCATCCAGAGAGTCCAGCTGTGTAACCATTTCCACCAGCAGCGGCAAGTTCATTCCGGCGATCAACGTAAACGATCCGGCAGTCTGCCTCTGAATGAATTCGTTGTTTACAGAGCCGCCAAAGATGTCAGTCACGACAAACCAAGAGTCGGCAGGGTCCCTCGTCTCCATCCATGCATCAATCAACGCCGCGACGTCCCTTGAATCGTCATCGACATAGGCGCACAGGCACTCGATTCGGTCGTTGGTGCCCATCAGAATCTCCAGAGAGCTTTTCATGCCTTGGGCGAGATAACCATGACTCGCTAGCAATATCTTATTCATAGTTCTCCAATACCAATAGGACGTACTATATTGTCATAACAAAGTATATTAGCAATCTACCCTACGTGGTGTGTCTATTTTCCAAATCCGCGAACGGTAACAATTGGTCGGTAAATCGACCAATCTATCTCTAATTTACAAATAGAACTTCAGTCGCTCGGTGCAGTACACCTGGCGGGAGATGAAAAGCGGCTCGCCACTTGGGGCATAACGTCTATCGACAAACAGAAGCAGCGAAGAGTCCAGCTCCACGTTAAGGTATGCCGCCTCGAGCTCGCTCGCATAGCAGACCTCGAGCGTACGCGTGTTGGGACCCATCTTGATCCCCTGGCGATCGAGTACCGCCATCAGCGAATCATCGAGGGACTCATGCTCCAAAAAAGAAAGCGCAGCGGAATAGCTATTGGTTTCCAGCATCGTGGGCTTGCCATCCACAAGGCGCAGACGACGGCTACGCAATACCTTTTGGGTATCGTCTACGCCCAGGAACTTCGCGTCTCGCAGACTTGGGAAGTCCCAGCCCATTTCGAGAACCCTGGTAGACGCCTGTTTGCCCGCAAGCTGGCACGAATGGGTAAAGCTCTCACGGTCGTCCGCGGCATACATCTGCGTGTCCGACGAAACGAACGTGCCCTTGCCGCGGGCCCTCTCAACAAGCCCAGCATCTTCCATTTCTTTAATTGCGGAGCGAACCGTTATTCGGCTCACGCCAAATTGCTCGATCAGCTCCGCCTCGGTCGGAAGCTTGTCTCCCGGGCGGTACGTGCCGTTGGCGATTGAATCAGAAAGCGCACGAACAATCTGTTTGTACAGGGGGATAACGCTATTTGCCTCAACCATATCAACCATACCTTTACAAGGAATCAGCAGCTTATAGATAAATGACTTATATTGTATTAGAACTTTTTAGCACTCCACGCCATTTCCTATAATGTTTCAGCAAACGAGGGGTTATTTTGCGTAAGCGGTGTAGAGTCCATCCATTTCCGCATACAGCTTCAATCTGATGGCGGTATATGCATCCGATAAGCCGATTGATTTTTATCTTCTGTCTGTCTCTCAGTCATCCCTCGTCGTAGAAATGAATGTGAGGTGAGAGACACGTAGTTGACGCACAAGCGTGGATCATTGGACGGTTTTTGGGCTTTTGGCGGCCGATTTCGTCCGGAAATCCACGCTCATTCGGCATGCGTCCGGAAATCCACGCTCGTGTGTCCAAAAATCCACGCTCATCCGGCAGATTGGTCGAGGGCCCCATATGGGTATACTCTCGAGGATTCGACTCGATTCGCCCCCGTTGGGGCGTCAAAGGAGACTGCATATGCCCACTTCTTCAACCGATCCGCGCGCCGCCGCTGCCGCGCTGCTGGTTCCCGGTACCACCTGCCACGGCTTTGCCGTCGAGCGCTGCGAGTCCGTGCCCGAGCTCGACTCGGACGCCTACGTACTGCGCCACACCGCCTCGGGCGCGCGCCTGCTGTACCTGGCGTGCGACGACGAGAACAAGGCCTTCGCCATTGGCTTTAAGACGCCGCCGGCCGATTCCACCGGCGTGTTCCATATTCTTGAGCACTCGGTGCTGTGCGGGTCGGCCAAGTTCCCCGTCAAGGAGCCGTTCGTCGATCTGATCAAGAGCTCCATGCAGACGTTCCTCAACGCCATGACCTACCCCGACAAGACCATCTACCCCGTCGCCACCACCAATGAGCAGGACCTGTACAACCTGATGGATGTGTACCTGGACGCGGTGTTCAACCCGGCCATCTACACCAAGCCAACCATTTTTGAGCAGGAGGGTTGGCACTACGAGCTGGACCTGCCGGAGGGCGAGGCTGGCGAGGGCGACGCCTGCTCCCAGGATCTGCGCGCGGGCACGCTGCGCTACAACGGCGTGGTGTTCAACGAGATGAAGGGTGCGCTATCCGATCCCATGAGCGTGCTGGACGACGCCGTCAACGCCGCGCTCTATCCCGATACCGCCTATGCGCACGAGAGCGGTGGCGACCCGCGCGCGATTCCCGCGCTCACCTACGAGCAGTTCCTGGACACGCACGCGCGCCACTACAATCCTTCCAACTCTTATATAACGCTCTACGGCGACTTGGATATGGACCGCGCGTTGGCGTTTTTGGACGAGCGTTATCTGTCGCAGTCGAGTGCTGCGAGCCGCCGCATGGACGCAGCCGTTGCCGCCGGCGAGGATCCGTCCGCGCTGGCGCCCAACCCGCTGGATGTACAGGCACCTGTGACCTGCGAGTATGAGCGCGTCGAGATGGCCACCACGCCCGAGAATGCCCTGGTGGGCCTGGGCCTGGTGCTGGGTAACGCACTCGACCGCAAGCGCACGATCGCGGCGGATATCCTGTTCGAAGCGCTACTGGGCTCCAACGAGGCGCCGGTTAAAAAGGCTATTCTGGCAGCAGGCCTGGGCGGCAACGTGGTGAGCTACACCGCGGCCGAGAGCCTGCAACCCTACGAGCTCATCATGCTGCAAAATGCTAAGCCCGGCGTGGCGCGCGAGCTGCGCCGCGTGTTCCAGGACGCCTGCCGCGACCTGTGCGAGCACGGCGTTCCGCGCGAGCGCCTGGAGGCCATCATCAGCAGCAATGAGTACGACCTGCGCCAGCGCGACTACGGCATCGCCGACGGCGTGGCCATTGCGTGCGACGCGCTGAGCACGTGGCTCTACGATGACGACGCCGCGACGCTGGCGCTCAAGTACGGCCCGGTGTACGAGGAGCTGCGCGGCGAGCTGGACGGCAGCTATTTTGAGGACCTGCTGCGCGAGCTGGTGCTGGAAAACGACCACATGGCGCTGGTCGAGCTGGTGCCGGTGGACGCCGCCGAGGGCGCGGAGAACGCCGAGGCTGCGGAGCTTGCCGCCAAGCGCGACGCCATGACCGACGCCGAGCTGGCCGATGTGGTCGAGCGCACGGCCGCGCTGCGTGTC
>CALFDL010000288.1 GCA_937950415.1 uncultured Collinsella sp.
GAGCTCCGCCGCGGCCGCCAAGATACTTCAGCAGGCGGCAACCGCGCGGCGCGACGCCGCCGTCAATGCCGTGAGCGCGAGCGAAGCGCAGGCCGCGCGCGATGCCGATGCTCGGCATAAGGCAACGGACCTGTATCAGCTCGATATTCCGGTTGAGTGGTATGGCAAGGTCGCAACCTGGCAAAACGGCAACACGCTGTGCATTTATCTGGACGGCGACAGCGATACGCCGATCGTGACGCTCGTCGCGGTGCGCGAGGGCGAGAGCTTTACGCCCGATGAGGGCGATACGGTTTTGGGTGCGGCCAATCTGGGCAACGGTTATACCGTCTATGCCAGCGGCCCCGTCTATCCGTACGTGGTGCCCCAGACTATCAACGGGCGCACCCAGAATCCCGTGTCGACCTACCCCATGGACACGGCTATTGAGCTTGTCGAGCTGACGACCGGCAACCGCTATACGTATAGCCAGATCAAGAACGACCTGATTGGCAAAGACGGCAACGCAGACGCCGCCACCAAACTCGAGACCGACTACCTCGCCCAGATTCTCCTGCCGAGCATCAAAGCCCAGGACTAGCCTGGCACAGCAAGGTGCTCCCCAACCGTGATGAAGGAGCCAGGAGGTCCTGACCCCACAGGCCCATAGATGATTAGGCAAGGAGCCACTTCCATGCGGGCATAACGTGTACCACACCGTGCTCGCATGGAATATCGGTCTGTTCATCCATGGTAACGATTGCCGACTCGCCAAGATCGAACTGGGCCATCGAGGCATCAAGCGCGGCAATTTCGCGCTCGCGCGTTTTCTCACTTGCCATATCCGCGCTCACCTGAATCAGGCTATAAGCCCGCATGAGAAGTGCGTCCCCAGCAACAAAGTCCACCTCATGGCTTTTACTCTTCTCTTTGATCAGCAGACGGCAGACCGAGCCGGTCCTCACCGCGGGAGTCCTTCTTCTTAGCGCGTTGAACACTGCGGTCTCGAGCCTCTGACCCTGGTCCAATGCCGATGCGGGAGAGAATGCTCCAAACATCGCAGGATCGACAGCGTAGACCTTAGAAGCAGACCGCATGTTATTTGCCAGTGAACGCGTGAACTCCGGCACGGAGAACAGCAGGTAGGCATCCTCATAATACTCAAGTAAGTCGCTGAGCGAATTACGACTGACGGGTATCTGCCTGCTCTTGAACTCGTTGTACACTTTGTTCACCGACAGCTCTCGTCCCGAAGATGCCATACACCGCGTTAGGAACAGCGATGCCAGGCGAGGGTTCTTGACGTCGTAACGCTCAACGACGTCCATAGCGACCGTTCGCGAAGCATATTCCTGTAGCAGCTGAATCGCGTCTGCGGGCGTCTGCTCAAGCGTCGCGATGAATCCCCCTCGTTCAAGATATCCGATCAGATGATGTCGAAGCAGCGCTGCATCGCTTGGGGAAAAGGTCGCATCTGGCTCGAAAACGCTCCCCGTCTTATATCGAACGTATTCCGAAAAACTCAACGGAAAAAGCTCCCGTATAAGAGAACGACCCCTGAACTCGCTCTTAAGCTCTGAGGACAGCATCTTAGAAGAAGATCCCGTCACATAGACGGTCGCTTTCTCCGTATCGACTACACGCCGCAGAAACGCACCCCATTCGGGAATTTCCTGGATCTCGTCAAAGAAAATGTAAGCGCCCTCGGTTCGAGCAGCAGGATACAGCGCATAGAACGTGTCGAGCACGTCCGCCAGCAGCGATGACTCATACGGGCGCAAGCGTTCGTCCTCAAAATTAAAGTAAAGCATCCGGTCAAGCTCGACGCCCCGGCCCTGAAGCCGCTGCATCTCCTGATACAGGCGATACGTCTTTCCACAACGGCGGGCCCCCACAACCACATTTACGATGTTGTCGCGCTTTGGCTCCTGTGGGTTTCCCAGATCAAGGTCTCGCTCAAAGACCTGCGGAACCCCCTGCTGTTCAAAGTCCTTTATTTTCTGGGCGATCAAGTCGTTGAATGCCATGATTCTCCAATCTTGCTCTCTAGCTAATCAAAATTATACTGATTCTTGATTAATTAGAGAGCAAGATTGTGTGTAGCTTGATTAACACTTAAGCAAGTTTTTTCACTGTTATTGCTCCGAAGGATATCGAGTGGCTAAGAGGACAACCGAGCTCGAATGCGACTCCCCGAGCAGTCAATTTGGGACGGGGCTTTTTTGACTACCCTCCCCCTGTAGAAAAATCCCTAACGCAGTTGCGGTGAAATAGGGACTGTTTTTGCTGGTCAAACTGCAAAAACAGTCCCTATTTCACCGCAACTTAATTGGTGGCCTTTTGGGTGGCACTCAGCGCCACGGGTCGGCTTCGAACATTGGCTCGCGCTCGAGGCGTCGGTCGCTGTAGGGATCGTAACCGTCATCGTCCTCGTTCTCGGCACGGATG
This sequence comes from uncultured Collinsella sp., assembly GCA_937950415.1. Lineage (GTDB taxonomy): Bacteria > Actinomycetota > Coriobacteriia > Coriobacteriales > Coriobacteriaceae > Collinsella. Next base: position 2,428 of record CALFDL010000288.1, read on the forward strand.
TAGGGATCGCGCGGCTTGGGTGCCGGCTTGGACGTGGGCTTGGGCGCCGACGCACTTGTCTTGATCTCGTCTTTCATCTGCATAGCTCCTTGCATCGCATCCGTTCAACATCATCGATTGTCGCACGAAAAAGGGCGGCGGACCCAATTGGATCCGCCGCCCTTGGCGTTTAGAGACGGCTGGTAGATTTTAAGGCATGTCCCAAAATCTACTCGGCGTCGGGGACTTCGTAGGTGGCCGCCGGCGTGTTGTCGCACACGACGGTAAAGCCGCCGTCCTTGTCGACATCGACCGTCACCTGATCGCCCTCGCGCACCGTGCCGTCGATGATGGCGGCGGCGATGGCGTCCACGACCTCGCGCTGGACCAGGCGCTTGAGCGGACGGGCACCGAACACGGGGTCCAGGCCACCCACGGCGAGCATCTGCTTGGCCGCCGGGGTGATGGCAAGCGTCATGCGCTCCTTGGCCAGGCGTGCGCGGACATCGGCGAGCTGGATGTCGACGATCTTCTCGATCTGCGCCATGCCGAGCGGATGGAACACCACGATATCGTCGATACGGTTGAGGAACTCGGGGCGGAAGGTCTGAGCCATGGCCGCATCGACCTGATGGCGCATCTCTTCCTCGTCCTTGCCCGAAAGCTCGGCAATAGCCTTGGAGCCCACGTTAGACGTCATGATGATGATCGTGTTCTTGAAGGACACCTGACGACCCTGGCCGTCGGTCAGGCGGCCGTCGTCGAGCACCTGCAGCAGCACGTTAAAGACATCCGGATGGGCCTTCTCCATCTCGTCGAGCAAGATCACGGAGTACGGACGACGGCGCA
>CALFDL010000289.1 GCA_937950415.1 uncultured Collinsella sp.
GACCTCTCGATCGCTCAGTATCAGCTTGCCGCCAAGCCCGATGCCTATACGCAGCTCGACAAGCCGCTGTCCAGCGAGCACTACGCCGTCGGCTTTAAGAAGGGCGACACCAAGTCGGCCGACGCCGTGACCGAGTCGCTCAAGGCGCTCTACGAAGACGGCACGGTCAAGGACCTCTGCGATAAGTACGAGAGCTATGGTCTTTCCTTCGACAACTGGGTGCTCAAATAGCGGCTTTCCCAGGCACCCGATTTTGCCGTTCAAACCGTCGCTTGCGTACATTTAGTACGCGGCGCTCCTCTTTCACGGCAAACTCGGGCACCTGGAAAACCCGCTTTAGCATTGGGTTCGCTGTTCCGTTACTGTGAAAGAGAGCTTGGGTTGTCTATTCAGGTCATGATGCAGATGCTTGGCCAGGGTTTCCTGGTCAGCCTGCAGCTATTTGTGCTGACACTGCTGGGGTCGATTCCGCTGGGAATCCCCGTGGCGTTTATGCGCATGAGTAAGATCGCGCCGCTTCGCTGGATTGCGCGCATCTATATCTCGGTTATGCGCGGCACGCCGCTCATGCTGCAGATGTTTGCCATCTACTTTGCCCCGTACTACGTGTTTGGCATTTCGCTCACGCCCGATTCCAAGTGGACGGCGTGCGTCGTGGCGTTCATCATCAACTATGCCGGCTATTTTGCCGAGATCTATCGCTCGGGCCTGCAGTCCATTCCGCGCGGTCAATACGAGGCCGCTGAGGTGCTGGGCTATTCGCGCATGCAGACGTTTCTGTATATCGTGATGCCGCAGGTCGCCAAGCGCATTTTGCCGGCGATGGGCAACGAGATCATCACGCTGGTCAAGGACACGTCGCTGGCGTTTGCCATCGGCGTGGGCGAGATGTTCTCGACGGCCAAGGCGCTGGTCGCCTCGCAGGTGAGCATGGTGCCGTTTGCGATTGCGGCACTCATCTACTGGGTCTTCAACTTCGTGGTCGAGATGCTGCTGGGCGCTGCCGAAAAGAAGCTGGACTATTACCATGACTAATCTCGTTCCGCCGTTCTAACGAACGGCGGACTACTCGACGCTGCGCGCGTGCCTGACGGCCAATCTGCTCCTCAAGCCGTCGCTTGCGTACAGAAGTACGCGGCGCTCCTCTTTCGAAGCACATTGTCTCGTCAGTCACACGCTCGCTGACTTTTTAAACACATGGAGGTTCCCGTGTCCGGAACGGTAATGAGAATAACGAACGCGCGTAAGGCGTTTGGCGGCAATGAGGTGCTTAAGGATATCTCGCTCGAGGTGAAGCGTGGCGAGGTCGTGGCGATTATCGGGCCTTCGGGTGGCGGTAAGTCTACGCTGCTGCGTTGCGCCACGCTGCTTGAGACGCTCGACGGCGGCTCGCTCTCGTTTGGCGACCTTGCGGTCGCGACGGACGCAGGTTCGGGCGCGGTCTATGCGAAGGGCGATGTGCCCAAGCAGGCGCGCTCGCGGTTTGGCCTGGTGTTCCAGAACTACAATCTGTTCCCGCACTATACCGTGATGAAAAACATCATCGATGCGCCGATTCGCGTGCTTAAGCGTCCGCGCGAGCAGGCGGAAGCCCGCGCTCACGAGCTGATTGCACAAATGGGGCTGACGGGCAACGAGAACAAGGTGCCGTGTGAGCTTTCGGGCGGTCAGCAGCAGCGCGTGAGTATTGCCCGCGCCCTGGCGCTCGATCCGGAAATCTTATTCTTTGACGAGCCGACCTCGGCGCTCGATCCCGAGCTGACGGCCGAGGTGCTGCGTGTCATTAAGGACCTGGCGGCGCAGAATATGACGATGGTAATCGTGACCCACGCGATGCAGTTTGCGCGCGATGTTGCCGACCGCGTGGCCTTTATGGACGGCGGCCGTATTGTCGAGGAGGGCCCTGCCGAGCAGGTCATCGACCATCCACGCGAGCAGCGTACCTGCGAGTTCTTGAGCCGTATCGAGGGGTAGGCTCAGCTATTTACTCAACTATTAAATTGAGGCGAAGTCACCGCAGGTCTTACGGCCTGCGGTGGCATTTTATTTCAAGACTTTAGTCCGCTGGCCGCGCAGCGGCCAGCTTTAAACCACCCGCTACGCGGGTGGAGACAAACGGCTTTACAAAGCCACCCCTCCGACCGATATTGACGATTGTTCAGGCCGTCAAGAATTCGAGTCGAAGGGGTGGTCGCCATGGCCCAGAAGGCCTACAGCCTTTCCCACACGAAGTGGATGTGCAAGTACCACATCGTGTTCACGCCGAAGTATAGGCGCAAAGTGATCTACAACCAAATCAGGAGCGACATAGGGGAGATCCTCAGGAAGCTGTGCGAGTACAAGGGGATCGAGATAATCGAGGGGCACCTGATGCCCGACCACGTGCACGTGCTGCTGGCGATCCCGCCGAAGTACAGCGTCGCGAGCGTCATGGGCTACCTGAAGGGGAAGAGCTCGCTGATGATATTCGACAGGCACGCCAACCTCAAGTACAAGTTCGGCAACAGGAAGTTCTGGGCGGAGGGCTACTACGTGTCCACCGTCGGCCTGAACGAGGCGACGATCGCCAAGTACATCAGGGAGCAGGAGTCCCACGACATCGCGCTGGACAAGCTGAGCGTGAAGGAGTACGAGGACCCCTTCAAGAGGGGGTGATGCTGCCGGTTCGACCGGCGCGCCACGGGTCAAGATGCACTAGGCCTGGACGAAGTCCGGGCCCGCGCCTTTAGACGCGAGCCCGGGGCCCGTGGGTTATACCCTAAGAGCAAACCACCCTTTTTAAGGGTGGTTCTGATTT
>CALFDL010000290.1 GCA_937950415.1 uncultured Collinsella sp.
ACCACGCCGGGCTTGCGCATGAGGTACTCGAGCAGGTCGAACTCGCGCAGGGTGAGCTTAAGCGGCTCGCCGGCAACGGTCACCTCGCGATGGCTCGGCGAGAGCACGATGTCGCCCACGCTGAGCACATCGCTCGCCTGTTTGACCATACCGCCGCGACGCAGCAGTGCGCGACAGCGGCTGGCGAGCTCCATGAGCGAGAAGGGTTTAGTCAGGTAATCGTCGGCACCGCCATCGAGCGCCATCACCTTGTCGAGCTCGGTGTCCTTGGCAGTAAGCATCATGATGGGCACCGTCGCCGTCAGGCGGTCGGCGCGCAGGCGACGCATAATCGCCAAACCATCGGTATCGGGCAGCATGATGTCGAGCAGGACGGCATCGGGTACCCGTCGCGCCACGGCAGCCTTAAACTCACCGTCGCACGAAAAGCCCTCGGCCTCGATTCCCTGCTTGCGCAGTGCATAGACCGTCAAATCCCTGATGTTGTCATCGTCCTCGACGTAATAGATCATGTTGAACCCCTTTGCGGCCGGCATGACCGCATCTTAACCCTAAAGGTACCTTTACTAGATGGTATCAGCCAAAACGTCCCGTCAAATAATCCGCCGTGCGCGGATCGGTCGGATTCTTGAAGAGTTGCGCGGTGGGCGCGTGCTCCACCAGCTCACCCAGCAAAAAGAATGCGACCGAATCGGAGATACGCGCCGCCTGCTGCATATTGTGCGTAACGACCACGAGCGTGCAGGTCTCTTTGAGCTCACAGGCCAGCTGCTCCACCACCAGCGTCGACACAGGGTCGAGTGCCGAGGTCGGCTCGTCCATCAGCAGAATGTCGGGCTGCACGGCAAGTGCGCGGGCGATGCACAGACGCTGCTGCTGGCCGCCCGAAAGACCCAGACCCGACTCTTTGAGCTTGTCCTTGACCTCATCCCATAGCGCAGCGCGACGAAGGGAGTCCTCGACCAGCTCATCCAGCGCAGCGCGATCGCGCACACCCATACCGCGCGGACCATACGCGACGTTGTCGTAGATGCTCATGGGAAACGGGTTGGGGCGCTGGAACACCATGCCCACGCGCTGGCGAAGGCGGCAGATGTCGTAGTCGCCCAGGATATCTTGACCATCGAGCGCAATCTTGCCCTCGATGCGGCAGTCCTTGATGCCGTCGTTCATGCGGTTAAAGCAGCGCAGCAACGTGGACTTTCCGCAGCCCGAAGGCCCGATGAACGAGGTAATCTGCTTGTCGCGGATCTTGATATTCACGTCCTTGAGCGCATGGTGGTCGCCATAGAACAGGTCGAGGCCCTCGACATCGATTCGCGTCGGCGAGGCGGCAAGATCCTCTGCCGTGGGGCGAGTCGCATCCCCAACCTCGCGCTCGTGCGCGGCCTCGGCCTGCGCTTTCATGAGTTCTTCAAGCTCCGTGGGCTCCACAGCCGCAGCAGCCGTCATACCGCATACCTCCACATCGATATCAATTCAGCAGTAT
>CALFDL010000291.1 GCA_937950415.1 uncultured Collinsella sp.
AAACTTTTTCAAAAATAGTTCTTGCGTTCGCGCTGGCGCTCCGTTATTCTAATTCCTGCACGCGGGCGTGGCGGAATTGGCAGACGCGTACGGTTCAGGTCCGTATGGGGGCAACCCCATGAAGGTTCAAGTCCTTTCGCCCGCACCATTAAATTAAAGAGCTCCCAGCAATGGGAGCTTTTTTGTTATGGGCCCATCACAGGGACTTGAACCTGTGAAGGAGCGAGCGTAAAGAAAACGCGGAGCGTTTTTAGCGAGCTGGCGAGGACGCCGGCAGGCGGCCGAAGCCGGTGCGGATCCGCGAAGCGGATACGCGGACGTCCTTTCGCCCGCACCATTGATTGAAAGAGCTCCCAGCAATGGGAGCTTTTTGTTATGGGCCTCTTGTTGATGTCACGTTGCTGCTTCGTGCGGGTATCCTAATGCCAACGTGTTCCTATCAGAGGAGAGACCATGCTGTTTTCCGGTATCATCGCCGCCCTTACCAGCCTTTTGATTCCCATCATCATCCTGTTGCTGCTGGTCCCCAACGCCTGCTACGTCGTTGAGCAGCAGCACGCTGTGATCATCGAGCGCTTGGGTAAGTTCAATCGTATCGTCAACGCGGGCTTCCACGTGAAGGTGCCCGTGATCGACCGCAAGGCCGCCACGGTGAGCCTGCGCACCATGAAAAACGGTTTTGGCATCGACGTTAAGACCCAGGACAACGTGACCATCGGCCTTGAGGTCTCCGCTCAGTACCACGTGAGCTACGACATGGGCGCCGGCCCGGCAGATTCGGGCATCTACAAGAGCTACTACATGCTGCAGGAGCCCGTCGACCAGATGCGCGACTTCATCACCGATGCCCTGCGCTCCTCCATCCCCGTCTACACACTCGATGAGGTCTTTGCCAAGAAGGATGACATCGCCAAGGATGTCAACGCTACCGTTTCCGAGCAGATGGCCGCCTACGGCTTCACCCTTGTGTCGACGCTCATCACCAAAATCGCACTGCCGACCGAGGTTGAGAACTCCATGAACGACATCAACGCCGCCCAGCGCAAGCGCGCTGCCGCGCAGGAGCTCGCCGAGGCCGACCGCATCAAGCGCGTCACCGAGGCGACCGCCGAGGCCGAGGCGATGGAAAAGGCAGGCGAAGGCATCGCCAACCAGCGCAAGGCCATCGCGCTGGGCATCAAGGATTCGCTCGAGATTATCCAGGAGACGGGCGTCGGTAACGATGAGGCCAACCAGCTGTTTATGTTTACGCAGTGGTCCGAGATGATGACGGAGTTCGCTCGCACGGGTAAAACCTCGACGGTCGTGCTGCCAGGCGATTTCTCGCAGTCGGCCTCGATGTTCGAGCAGATGCTGACTGCCGGCAAAGTTCAAAACGATTCGAAGGAGTAGGCGCGCGTGAAATACACCGTCGTTTGCGTCGGTAAGCTCAAGGAGCGCTTTTGGAAGGACGCGTGCGCTGAGTACACCAAGCGCCTAGGTGCCTATGCCAAGGTGGATATCCGCGAGGTGGCCGATATCGGCCCGGCTAAGGCGGGCGGCGTGGATGCCGCGCGCGACAAGGAGGGGGCGGCGATTCTTGCCGCCTTGCCATCTCGGGCGCATGTGATCCTGCTGGCTATCGAGGGCAAGGAGCGTTCGAGTGAGGAGCTCTCGGCGCGGCTCGACGATCTTATGCTGCGAGGCAGCAGCGACATTGCCTTTGTAATCGGCGGTTCGGACGGCGTGAGTGATGAGGTGCGCGCCCGCGCCGACGAGATGCTCAGCTTCGGACGCATTACCTTGCCGCATAACCTGGCGCGTGTGGTGCTGCTAGAGCAGATTTACCGTGCCTGCAAGATCAGTCGTGGCGAGCCGTATCACAAATAGGTCGGCAATACGAAACAATGGCGTGGGACAATACCTTTCGTTTTGAGGAATGTGTCTGAAAGGACTATGAGATATGAAGATTGGATTTGTCGGTTTTGGCAATATGGCGAGCGCTATGGCCGATGGCTGGATCGCTGCCGGTGTAGCTGCGAGCGACATGTGCGCCTGCGCGGGTCGCTACGACGCACTGGTTGAGCGCTGCGAGGCGCGCGGCATGGTCGCCTGCCACGATGCCGCCGAGGTTGTCGCCGCATCCGATATCGTGGTCGCTGCGGTCAAACCGTACATGATCGAGAAGGTATTCGCCCCGCTCAAGGATGCTCTTGCCAAAAAGGTCGTTCTGTCGGTTGCCTGGACCTGGGACAGTGCCAAGTGGGAGCAGGTCCTGCCGGGCGTCGCGCATATCTCGACGGTGCCCAACACACCGGTTTCGGTGGGCGAGGGCGTCATCGCTTGCGAGAAGGCTTCCACGCTTAGTGATGAGCAGAGCGCCGTGGTGCTTGATCTGCTTGGCAAACTCGGTGCGGTGGTCGAGCTTGATACGAGCCTGCTGTTTGTGGGCGGCACGGTGGGTGGTTGCGCTCCGGCGTTTGTCGCCATGGCAATCGAGGCCCTGGGCGATGCGGCGGTCAAGCACGGTATCCCGCGTGCCGATGCCTATCGCATTGTGAGCCAGATGGTGCTAGGTACGGCAAAGCTGCAGCTTGCAACTGGCCAGCATCCTGCGGCGATGAAGGATGCCGTATGCTCGCCCGGTGGTGCCACCATCAAGGGCGTCGTTGCGCTCGAGGACGCCGGCATGCGCAGCGCCCTGGTCAAGGCAATCGACGCAACCCTCCAGTAAAACCGACCAAAAAAGGGACAGTTTATTTTGGCAGGTTTTTCCTGCGGTTTTGTCCTTTTAGCGAAAAGCGCCCCGCAACTGGCTCAATTCCAGTTGCGGGGCACTTGCGTTTGCCCAGATAAAACCGACCAAAATAAACCTGTCCCTTTTTGGCAGGTTAGTCCCAGAAGCTGTCTTCTTCGTCCTCGGACTTGGGGCCGCGGTCGACATACATCTTATGGGTGCGCTTCTCCATTACAAAGGCAATAATCGCAAACAGCAGGATGCCGCCGGCGAAAAGGATGGCAAAACCGGTGCGGGTGCCAAACAAAAAGGAAAAAACTGCGTCCATTGGGTGCCTTCTTGCGTAGTTGAGTTGGGTCGTAAACGCTCATAAGTATATACTTGCCCATACATGTACAAGGTTGCAACCTAAATGGAATGTATATCGCCGGAGGATCTAATGCTTGATATCAAGTTTGTTCGCGAGAACCCCGATGCCATCGATGTCGCCATGGCTAACCGCCAGACGTCTTGGGATCGCGAGAAGTTCTTTGAGCTCGACGACGAGCGTCGTGCCGTCATCACCGAGGTCGAGGAGCTTCAGGCCACGCGCAACGCCGAGTCCAAAAAGATCGGCGCTCTAATGAAGGAGGGCAAGAAGGACGAGGCCGAGGCCGCCAAGGAGGCCGTGCGCGCCGTCAACGAGAAGATTGACGGTCTGGCCGAGCGCCGTACCGCCCTCGAGCAGGAGCAGTACGACTTCATGGCTCACCTGCCCAACATTCCTTGCGAGGCCACGCCGTACGGCAAGGACGAGGACGAGAACATTGAGCGCCGTCGTTGGGGCACCCCGCGCGAGTTCGACTTCGACTTTAAGCCGCACTGGGATCTGGGCACCGATCTGGACATCCTCGACTTCGAGCGCGGCAACAAGCTCTCCGGCAGCCGTTTTACCGTTCTCGGTGGCGCTGGCGCCCGCCTGGAGCGCGCCCTCATCAACTTCTTCCTCGATACGCACACCAGCCGTGGTTTTAAGGAGTGGTGGCCGCCCATCGTCGTCAAGCGTCAGACCATGTTTGGCACGGGTCAGCTGCCCAAGTTCGAGGACGACGCCTACCACGTCTCGGGCGACAACTTCCTGATCCCCACCGCCGAGGTCGTGCTCACCAACCTGCACGCCGGCGAGGTCCTCGACGCCGACACCCTGCCGCGCCGCTACACCGCCTTCACCCCCTGCTTCCGCGAGGAGGCCGGTTCCGCCGGTCGCGACACCCGCGGCATCATCCGTCAGCACGAGTTCGACAAGGTCGAGATGGTCAAGTTCGCTAAGCCGGAGGAGTCCGACGAGGAGCTCGAGAGCATGACCGCCGAGGCCGAGTACCTGCTGCAGCAGCTGGGCCTTCCGTATCGCGTGATTAGCCTGTGCACCGGCGACTTGGGCTTCTCTGCCCGTCAGACCTACGACGTCGAGGTCTGGCTGCCGAGCTACAACGCCTACAAGGAGATCAGCTCCTGCTCCAACTGCGGTGACTTCCAGGCTCGCCGCGCCAACATCAAGTATCGCGACCCCGAGAACTTCAAGGGTTCGCGCTACCTGCACACTCTCAACGGTTCCGGCCTGCCGGCCGGCCGCACCATGGCCGCCATTCTGGAGAACTACCAGAACGCCGACGGCACCATCACGATCCCCGAGGTCCTGCGTCCTTACATGGGCGGTCTCGAGAAGATCGAGCCGGTCGCGTAAGTTGGCTGCATAGGGGATATGCAAGGGCGCTCCTTCGGGGGCGCCCTATTTCGTGCGCAGGTCCATACCATGCCGTGCGGACAGCTCAATAGAAAACACACGAACAACTGTTCTGTATACAGCCATCTACCTGCTATGCTTTTGCTAAATAAGAGCGAGAGAAAGGGGACGCGATGGAGCTGTTTGATGATCGGGTGGTTTTGTTTGAGAGCGACGAGGGCGGGGAGTACCTGCTTGTAACGTGTGAGCCGTCTGGCATGGGTGGCCTGGTGGTTCGGCAGGCGAGCGAGGGCCCGTTGACCCAATGGTGCTTTGAGGAGTCGCCGCATGTGGTCGAGACCTTTGTGATGCACGAGGGACTTGTGGCGCTGGAGCACTTCTATGGAGTTGGGACTTCCAACCAGGTCGCGCGCATGCTGAGCATCTCGTTTGCCGATTATGATTGTGCCCAGCGGGTGAGATCGCTCCTGAGGGAACTTGATGCTAAGTTTGACGTGATCGAAAAGCCAATCGATCGTACGGGGAACGGCGGTATATGCGGAGCAGCATGACAAGACTGCGTTCCACAAAAAAGTTTCAAATTGTGCTTGACTCCAATAAGCTAAAGTGGTTTTATATGTCTTGCGCTGCGGCGTTACCTCAGCTGGATAGAGGGTCTGACTACGAATCAGAACGTCATAGGTTCGAATCCTATACGCCGCACCAATTGAACTTGAAGCCTCCGGCAACGGGGGCTTTTCTTTTATGGCGGTATCCCATGGATTCGAATCTCGGTCGAGGCGCGGGCGTAAAGAAAACGCGGAGCGTTTTTAGCCCGCGGGCGAGCGCGCCGGCAGGCGGGCGAAGCCGGTGCGGATCCGCGCAGCGGATGCGCGGAATCCTATACGCCGCACCATTTGAGATTAAAGCTCCCGGCAACGGGGGCTTTTCTTTTGCGCCAGCTTGAGTGCTTTTGTCCAAAGGGACGATTTCCTGTCGACTCGTGTAAGATTCCGAGTAGATGTCGCGACTTATTCGCGACCACTCCTTCTCAAGCGACCGATCAGGGTGATATTTCGTGGCAGAGCGTCCGACATACAAGCTCAGGTTTCTCGATCCCAAGAAGCGCTTTCCGGCGATGCCCGAGCAGCCTGCGGGACGCTCATATGGCGTGGTCTGGAAACTCTTTGGCGAGGATCAGCATGAATCTTGTTATGTCGTCGAGTTCGTTGGCAAAAGTCATGTGTCGCTTTTGGGCTACGTAAGCGTTTCGGGTGAGGTGTACAAGGTGGACCGCCCCGTCAGCGAGGCTCCGCTGCCCAACGATCCCGACATGGAACTGGTCCTTGACGAGTCGGATTCCAGTATTGGTGAGATTATGGTAAGGGAAGCCAACGGTGCAATGCGCGCGTGTGCGCAAACTGCCGGCTCTCCCGAAGGCCCCATGCGCGAGCAGTCCGACCACGAGACATGGAATTCGACCCGCGCCCTTCCTTACGGCGAGTTCATGGCCTCGATGTTCTTGCGTTACGTGATATTTGCCAACTCCGAAAGCGCTATTGTGAACACGGCGGACGCCGGCGGACTCGACGAGGGTATGCAAAACGTTGTCGACAAGATCAAGCTCGTAAAGTTGCCCGAGCCGGTCGAGGTGTTTTTGGGCTTTAACACGGCACCGCTCCCCGATGCTATCGAGACGCTGCTTTACCGCGTTGACCATGCCGAGAATCCGAGCGGTATCGAGCGTTATGCCGCCGCCCTTATGAGTGAAATTGACTTGCCCCGCCTGCGCACCATTGCCGCCAAGTCCGAAATGAGCCTAGCGCGCATCGACCGGTCAAAGCTGTTCTATCTCAATTTTGATCGTAGCCTGCTGGACCAGGACGAGATTGACATGCTGCTTGCCATCGAGTGCCGTCTCAACCGCCTCTCCGGCATCCTTGAGCGCATCGGGGCCGGATTGGTCCCTGCGGCATCCTCGCCGAGCCTTGAGGGCTGCGCGCTCTTTGATGCGTGGCATATCGCCAAGACGACCAACGATGTTCCCCGACTGCTCGATACGGCCTCGAGCGATAACCCGTGGGGCAAGCCGGGAACGGTTTCGTGCCAGCCGGGCGGCGAGTGGGACGTGCGCACCCGTTTTGCGCGAATCGTTGAGGCGCTCAACGTGGTCACGCGGCTCGACTATACCTATCGGGCAAACGTTGCCGAGGGGATTATGCTCGTTCGGTTTGGGCACTCTGTCGTGGATGCCATGCCACAGCGTGAATACGACGCTCGGGATGATGTCTGGCGCGAGTTGGACGAGAGCGCACGTGCGATTTGGGCCGCGGAGCACGACGCGCGCGTGGCGCTTACGCTGGCAGCGGCTTGCTTTGCCGCGGGTGCCCGCATTACGCGCTGCTACGTTCAGATTGCGGCTCCCGACGGCGAGCAGGGCGAGCGCGTCATCGCAACATATTCCTTTGGGCGTGCGGCCTATCTGGCCAATTGCGTGCCTGTCGCCAAGGATCTTGAGTGCATGGATATGGACGATATGCCGTGCAAGCGCATGCTTGGGGCATATGAGTCAGACGTGCCGGATACGATTGAGCCTGCGGAGGTTCACGCTCGCCCGCGGGACGACCACCGTTCGCTGCCGCCGGCGCTGCGCGATCTGCTACTTGCCGATACGGCTGACGAGTTGGAGGTCATGGAAGAGGACGACGACCCATACGTGGCCCGCGTTGTTGAATTGCGCGAGCAGGCAAAAGTCGACCGTACAGGTGCTTTTGAAGGCTTTTCTCGTCTTGTCGAGGAGTTGGAGGCTAAGTGCGCCGTCGCCGAGCTTTTGGCGACAGGTCCGGTTCAAACGCAGTTTTGCGATAACCAGCTGGTGCGCATGGTGCTACCGGTGTTGGAAGAAGACCGCTCTGTGCGAATCCTTCGTGCGCCCGATGCGCTGTACTTTGCCCAGCACGAGATCTGCAGCTTTTACGCCGACCAAGAGGACTTTGAACGATCACTGCCCGAGGTGCGCCATCTTTACGATCTGGCGCGCTCGTCCATGCAATCGCACTTTGCGCTCATCAACGTGCTTGCGCGTCTGGAGCGCTTTGACGAGATTATCGAGGTGGCGCGCCACGGCCTACGTATTGCCAGCGATCGTTCTGCAATCGGCTACCTATTCTATCGCTTGGCGTTTGCCTATTGGAATTGCGATCAGCTCGACCTGGCGCTGGCTTGTTACCGTCTGGTGCCGCGCGGCGAGGAGTCGGGCAGCAGCGCGCTGGAAGAAATGCAAGGCCTTATGAACGAGATGGGTGTCAGCGAGCCTCCGACGTTCGAGGAAGCGGTCGAGACCATCCGCAAGGCTGGACTCGAGCTGCCGCCAGTGTCCGCCGTGACGAATCAGCTGGCAGATGCCGCTGTTCAACTGGTCGACAACGGCTTCTTTTTCCTGGCACGCGGTTGCATCTTCCAAATGTGGCGCACCATGGGCAACGACGAGCTCGGCTCCCTCAACCGCTCGCTGGGGTAGGGGCGGTATAGAGGGGCCGCACCGCGCTATTTGTATCGGTGCGGGCGGGAGGACCCGACAGAATCGGTAAGGCGTAAAGCCGCCGAGCCTGCTAAAACTGTTAAACTCTGCTAAAGTTGCTAAACTTTGTTAAAGTTGTTAAAACTGGCAGAGGAGGTCGAATGTCAAAAGCTATTAATCCCTTTAAGCCAACAGCGGGCATGAATCCACCTGAGCTTATCGGACGCGACGCTGTTTTGGATGACTTTGCCGAAGCTCTTGAGAATGGCCCTGGTGCCCCCGATCGACTCATGCGCATCTCGGGTGTCCGAGGCACGGGTAAAACGGTGCTCCTCAACGCATTGGGCGATCTTGCGCGCAAAAAAGGATTCGAGGTTGTCGACGTCGCCTCAAATGCCGGTTTTTGCGACAGAATTCTCGAGGCTCTGCAGCGAAATGTTCGTCTTGCATCAATGTCGATTTCCCCATCGATTTTAGGAGTCAGCCTTGGCTCCGTAGAGCTGTCGAAGTCGGCCTCTCATCTGGGTGAGGCGATGTACGATGCCGCGAAGCGAGGTGGTTTGCTCATCACACTCGATGAGATTCAGGACGCCTCAACTGAGGAAATGCGCGAGCTGGGTAATGAAATGCAGCTCTTGATTCGCCAAGGGGCGAATGTCGCCTTTGCATTCGCTGGTTTGCCAACCTCGGTGGATGGCGTGGTGGTGGATGATACGTTGACGTTCCTTCAGAGGGCGAAGCATATCGAGCTCACGCGGCTTTCAGATTTTGAAGTCGGCGGATCGTTTGAGGATACGATGAGGCGTGCGGGCAAGGAACTCGACGAAGGCGTTGCTGAGCTTTTAACAAAGGCTTCGGCAGGCTATCCCTTTATGGTCCAGTTGGTCGGATATTACGCTTGGCAGGTTGCTGCGCGCAGCGGGTCGGAGAGCGTGAGTGAAGAGGCGGCTCGCAAGGGTGTCCAGGCGGCTCTTGATAGTTTCAATGCCATGGTGATTGCCCCCGCGCTGCGCAGGGTGTCGGAGCGGCAGTTTCAATATCTCGCGGCGATGGCGCAATGCGAAGGCGGCGAGATTACGAACGGTGATATTGCCAAAAAGATGGGATTGCCGGCGAATAAAGTCGGGTCGTATCGCAAACGTCTGATCGATACGGGACTGATTGAGCCTGCCGGCTACGGCTGTGTTTCGTTTGCAATTCCGTACATGCGCGATTATCTGTTGGAGACCATTCGAGCGGACTAATAAAGACTGGAGGCATCGACGCCGCCGCTGTGGTTGCCCCCGCATCTTTGTCTCAATCTGTAACATCTAGAGGGGATTACGGCATGCAGGTGTTTCAGATTGAGACATTTGCGGATGGCGCTGACTGTTTGTCTAAATCTGTAACATCTGGACGAAGATTCGGCCTGTAACTGTTACGGATTGAGATGATTGACTGAGACGTCTACTGGCAAATCGGAATCGCTCCAAAATTCCCCCTTGCCCATCCTTGGCTGTTTGGTTACTATAGAACGGCTGTTACGGAGAGCTGACCGAGAGGCCGAAGGTGCTCGCCTGCTAAGCGAGTATGCCCCAAAAGGGCATCTGGGGTTCGAATCCCCAGCTCTCCGCCAGTACGAATTTGAAGAAGGGTCCCATTTGGGGCCCTTTTTTATTATCATGAATGGCAGCTGGGGATTAGAGTCCGAAAGGGCGTGAACATTAGGCAAACACGGGGCGCTTGAAAACGGGGAGACCCAGGCGTGCTCGTGCATCCCGGTGTGGGGTTCCGAGGGGATGGAGTAGAAATATGGTAAAGGTCGGGCTGCGTAAGCCGAATCTAAAGACATCACTCAAGGCAAGAACGACCGGCAGAGCGAAGCGCGCGGTAAAGCGGGCGATAATCCCCGGCTATGGTAAGAGGGGCATGGGGTGGATCAAAAATCCGAAGAAGGCTGCTTACAATGCCGTATACAGCAGAACGACCGTCGGAGTTGGGGATGTCGCTCGCGCCGTTGCTAAATCAGGCGCTCGGAGCTCGGCGTCAAGGACGTCCTCAATTACTGTTTCATCGCATGAAGTTACACCTTTGGCGAAGCCTGAACAGAAATCTCTCACTCGAGAGATTACGTCGGTTGACAGGGCAAACAAGGCGCTTTTGCTATGCTTCCTTCTTGGGTGGTCGGGCGCTCATAGGGCGTATGCACGGATGTGGGGTAGCTTCTTTCTATATCTCTTTACCTTTGGCCTTTTTGGATTTGGTTGGCTGTTTGATATTGTGACACTACTGATGAGACGCTCCGAGCTAAGGCGTCTCGGCGACAGTGATCCGACTCAACAGCAAGCGCCATGTTCCGTTGATTCCACATTCGATCGAAATGTCGCCGACTCCGGAAATTGGGAACAGCGTGGAGATGGGGAGGCTGCGGCTCGGCTAGAGCTTCAACGTAAAAACCGTGCCTATATGGAAGAAAACGGCATCGATGTGGAGATGTTTACCGAGGAAAAGGTCGCGGCGGACGCCTTGCGAACCATTGAGTCGGTATGCCCGTGCATGCTTAGGTTTGACCGAGGCATGAGCGAAGAGGAGCCAAGCATCAGCTTTTGCTCTCCAACAAAGACGGGGAAGATGCCCAAGAATGTCGTCGAGGCCCGCATTTACCATCAGGACGTGAAGCTATTGATGGATTCCCACGGCTTCGAATTGCCGGAGTATGGTGACAGCATCAATGTCATGATTAGTTATCTAGCTGATGGGCGCATAAATAAAGTCGATATCCATGGGTTCCATAATGGCCGCTCCGTTAGTGTCTCCATTCGCAGGCGGAGCGACGATCTTGTTATGACGAGTGCGGGCACCATCGGAGAAACGGGTGCCTGGCAATCGCTGTGTCCTGGGGCAGACCCCTCAGCTGGGGATCTTTTCAGGGCCTTGACCAAGGAGGTCGAAAGGATCTACTAGCATGCCCGGTGGACCCGTTTTCAAGGTCCGAAAAGACACAGCGAAGGTAAACGGCTAGCAATGTCGCTTTGGTGATTCTGACGCATCCCGTTTAAGAGGTATTCAAAAAGAGGCGCCCCGTTGGACGCCTCATTTGGTTCGATGTGATATCGCTCCGGCTTACACCTCAGGAGCCTTGGCTACGGTCTCGCTCTCAGCTGTGAGCGGACGGTTGTCGATGCGGCGGCCCAGGCGGTCGAGCTTCACAAGGAGCCACTCAATGGGATTCGGCCCTGCGCCTTCCTCGTCAGCAACCAGGTCCATGACGGCGATCTTGGTGCCGTCCTGCTTGAGCGTAACGCTGCCCACCTTGTCGCCCACATGCACCGTGCCCGAAAGATCGTCGTAGCTAACCTTTTCGGTCACCTCGCCGGCAAGGGAAAACACGGTCGCTTGCGCCGTAGGATCGGCGAGCGTGGCGTCGATCGTCTTATCCGTCCAGTCGGTTTGACTAATGCGCGCCATAAGCGGGTTGCCGTTGGCAGTCTTTTCCTGCGTGTTGGCGATTGCGACCGCCGCCTTGTGACCGTAGTACCAATTGGCAAGGGTTGCGGTATCGGTAAAGCGCTGGTCGGTGGTGGTGGAGTTCAAAACGACGGTGTAGATCTCGTCGCCGTCGCGGTTGTAGGCGCTCGTAAAGCAATAGCCTGCATCGTCGGTGGTGCCGGTCTTGCCACCGATGTTGCCATCTTGGCCCAGCAAATAGTTATGCGTGTCCATGGAATGCGAATGGTCGGTGCCGTCGGCGCCCGTGACCTCGATCCAGGAATCCTCGCTCGCTACGACCTCGCGGATCGTGTCGTTTTTCATGGCCTCCTGCATCATCAGCGCTACGTCGTGTGCGGTTGAGTGCATATCGCCAGCCCACTCATCAAAGTCCAGACCATGCGGGTTTTCGAAAAGCGTACCGGTGCAGCCGAGCTTCTTAGCGCGCTCGTTCATGGCCTTCACAAATGTGGCCTCGGCGTCTTTGGTCTTAGGGTCGATCTTCTTGCCCACATATTCGGCGAGCACGATGGCGGCGTCGTTGCCCGAGGGAATCATCAGGCCGCGCAGTGCCTGCTCCACGGTAAGCTCGTCGCCTTCGAGCAAGCCGGCGGTCGAATTACCCACGGTGGCTGCGGCGTTGCTCACCGTGACCTTCTCGTCCATCTTGCAATTCTCGACGGTTAGGATTGCGGTCATGACCTTGGTGATCGAGGCAATCTTGACCTGCTCATCGGCGCCGCGCCCATAGTAGACGGTGCCGTCTTTGCCCATGACGAGGGCATTGGTCGCATCGATATCGGGCAGGTTTTCGGCCGTGATGCCGCGCGCATCGGCGGTTTTGCCGCAAACACTGTCGGTCGTGAGCACTTGGGCGCCGGCGACGGTGGGCGCGCCAGCGGCAAGGGCGATAGCGCAGACAAAGCCGGCGGCAAGCTGGGCTGAGCGCTTTGCAAAAGAGGTGAGGGACTTCACGGATTTCGCTTTCGACGGGATGGTCTCTTCTGGAACTAGAGTATATCGTTTGCCGGCGTCGGCGATCATCGCGTGCGCGCTTGGCCCACATCCGCACCCGAACGGGCACAAGGGTGCTTAAGGCCGACTTAATCACCCACGCTTGTTGTGTGTGACGGGCGCCCCCTCGGGCATAATGGAGCGCGAGAGGAGCACGCATGAACGAGCGCATTTTGGTAGTTGATGACGAGAAGGCCATTGCCGACCTAGTTGGCATCTACCTTACAAAAGAAGGCTTTGACGTCCAGATTGCCTATAGCGGGGCTGATGCTGCCAAGGCAATCTTGGAGCAGGAGTTCGATCTGGCGCTGCTGGATGTCATGCTGCCCGATATCGATGGCTTTGAGCTGCTGCGTACGATCCGTTCCAGCCATACCTATCCCGTGATCATGCTGACGGCGCGCGATGCCCAGCAAGACAAGATCGAGGGCCTTTCGCTTGGCGCGGACGATTACGTGGTCAAGCCGTTCCGCCCGCTGGAGCTCATCGCGCGCGTGCACGCTCAGCTTCGCCGCTACACCAGCTACGGTAGCCGCGCACAGGCGGCCGAGTTGCCGACCCTCCAGCTCGACGGCTTGGAGATCAACCGCGACGCTCGTTCCGTGACGGTGGACGGTGCACCGGTACGCCTCACACCCACCGAGTATTCAATCTTGCTGTATCTGGTCGAGCATCGCGGCAGTGTGGTGGCCGTGGAGGACCTGTTCCGCGCGGTATGGAACGAGGACTTTATGCCCGGCTCCAACAATACGGTGATGGTGCACATTCGCCACTTGCGCGAAAAGATCGGCGACGACGCACAAAAGCCGCGCTTTATCAAAAACGTCTGGGGCGTCGGCTACATGTGCGAGGGCTAGAACCGGACAAACGGTAGGGGCTGCCCATGGTTTGGCGATCGCACTATTTTCACTATTTGCACTAAAAGCACTAAAGACACTAAAATCACTAAAAGCACTAGAATCACTATTTTCACTAAAGCGCGATGCAGCTGATAGGGAGTGGCGAATGGTTAATGGTGGAGCAGTGATCAATCCGTTCAAGCCGACAGCCGGCGCTGAACCGCCCGTTCTCGTCGGACGCGAACGCGTTGTCCAGGACTTTTGTGACGGCATTGAAGAGGGCGTGGGAGCCCCCGCCCGACTCATGCGCATTACGGGGCCCCGCGGTTCCGGTAAGACTGTCTTGCTTACCGAGCTTGGAGACGTAGCGAAGACATATGGATGGACGGTCATTGATGTCGTGGCGAGCGGCAATTTAACCGACAAGATAAGGCGAGCGCTGCGTGACTGCTCGCCCCGAGCTAATGTTAGCCTGCGGGCAAATCTGGGGCTAATTTCTGCCCAGGCTGATTTTGTCGAACCTATTGACCAGCCCGATATTCGTGAGGTACTGACAGAGGCAGCGACGCGGTTGACCGCAAAGGGCATCGGACTGTTGGTGACAGTCGATGAAATCCAGGATGGTTCGGAAGATGAAATCCGCGAACTCGCGGTTGCTGTGCAGCATTTGATTCGCGAGCGTCAGAACATCGCTTTCGCGTTTGCGGGCATCACAACGGGTGTTATGAATCTCATTAATGGAAGGTCCCTGACCTTCTTGCGCCGTGCCAAGGCGGAGGAGCTGGCCGCAATCCCGGTTGCGGAAGTTGCCGACTCGTTCGAGAAGACCTTTTCTCAAAAGGGGATCGATGCAAGCGACGCCCTTATTAATAAGATGGCCTCTGCGACACAGGGCTATGCGTATCTGATCCAACTTGTCGGATACGGTGTGTTTGCCGAGGCGAAACGCCATGCGTCGGAGTCTCTGACGCTTACGGAGAAAGATTGTGATAACGGTATCGCGCGTGCGTATCGGGATTTTGACGACGCTGTATTGCTTCCCGCGCTCGATGAGCTGCCGCAACGCGCCATAGAATACTTGCTCGCCATGACGCAGGACGAGGAAAAATCGGGAACAGGAACAATCGCAAGGCGCATGGGGCTCGAACCTACGCAGCTCACGGCGACGCGAAGACTGCTTATTGGACGTCAGGTAATCGAGGCTCCAAGCAGGGGATTGGTCCGTTTTGCGATTCCGCGCCTTCGCGAGTATTTGGTTGACAACCGCGAAGAGCTGTTGTCGCGGTTCTAATCAGGCGTTTGTTGGCAGCTAGACGCCTTGTTTGTGAGGATTTGGACATGACGAAGAACGATAAGCAGGCGTTTGAGGTACCCGATCGACTTTTTGAGCATGTAAGGTCAGTTGTCGACAATCGCGCGCTCGCGACGGTGCTGCTCTTTTTACTGAGCCTGCTGCTGATCGGCATTGACAACATCGTCGGCATTCTGGTGGTGCTGCTCGTCGGTTTTTTGCTGATCGATCGCTTTGAAATCGTACGTCGTTGCGTGGTGATTGGCGGTGCCGCATGGGCCATGACGCTGGCGATCGGTGCCATGGCGCTCGGCAGCATCGAGGGGCCGGTGCTGTTCGATGCCGGCTTTGTGTTCAACATGCTCGGCTTTGTGCTGGCACTTGTCGTGTGCGTCCTGTTCTTTTGCGGCCGCGCTCTGTACTACCAGGGCTATGAACAGGGGGAACAGCATGCCGACCGTGTGCTTGCCGCCCGTATCCAGGATCGCCTGATCGATCACCCCGATGCGTGGGACAACATCGACGGAGACTTTCTTGAGGTCGAGGGCGCACTCAACAGCGTGCGCGATAGCGAGCGCAAGGTCCAACAGGCTCTGCGCGACGAGTCGCATCGCAAGGACGATCTTGTCACTTACCTGGCCCATGACTTGCGCACGCCGCTTGCCAGCGTGGTGGGCTACCTTTCACTGCTGCAGGAGGCGCCCGAGCTTCCGGTTGAGCAACGTACTCGATTTACGGGCGTGGCACTCGACAAAGCGCATCGGCTCGATGCGCTCATCGAGGAGTTCTTCGACATCACGCGCTTCGACTTCCACGACATCGTGCTCACGCGCGGTTACGTCGACTTGGGGTTGTTGCTGGCACAGGTGGCCGACGAGTTCTACCCCATCCTCAACGAGCAGCGCAAGGAGGCCCAGGTTGATATTCGCGAGGACCTGACGGTGCTCGTGGATGGCGACAAGATGGCCCGCGTGTTCAACAACATCATGAAAAACGCCGTCGCCTATAGCTATGAGGGCTCGACTATCACGATCGAGGCCAGACGCCGGGACGGCGGTGGCGTGCGCGTGCGCTTTATCAATCAGGGCGATCCCATCCCTGCGGCAAAGCTCAAGGTGATCTTTGAGAAGTTCTATCGCCTGGATGCGGCGCGTGCGACCAATCGCGGCGGCGCTGGACTGGGGCTTGCCATCGCCAAGGAGATCGTATGCGCGCACGGCGGTACCGTTGCGTGTGAATCGACGCCCGAACACACGATATTCACCATCGAGCTGCCCGCCGCATAGCCAGTGTGCCCTTACAAACACTTGACAATGCGCTCACGTGCATATGAGCCGCGATTCCTACTATCGATACTGCTGAATTGATATCGATGTGGAGGTATGCGGTATGACGGCTGCTGCGGCT
>CALFDL010000292.1 GCA_937950415.1 uncultured Collinsella sp.
CATCCTCGTCCGCATCGGAATCGTCATCGACGGCAGTCTTCTTGGGCTTGACCGGTGCCGAAGCGGCCTCGCTCACCGGATCGATAATCTCGGACTGAACAACGGCCGTCATCTTTTCCTGCGTCTCGCGGAACTGACGGATGGCACGGCCGATCGTGCGGCCCATCTGCGGGAGCTTATCCGGGCCAAACAGCAAAAAGCCGAAGACCACGATGATCGCGAGCTCACCCTCTCCAATACCAAACACACATACCTCCAAGGCTCGATGTGAGTCGAGCCCGCACCGCGCCATTCGGCCGGAACTCGTCTATTCATTCGGTCAAGTATAGCGCCCGGACGCCAAAACGTCCGAGCGCATCACAAACATATGCCAAACGGCACGCCCTTTTGGGGGCAAAGATTATGCAGCGGTGATCGAAATCTCCTGGTCGACACCCAACAGCTGAACCACGCGCATTACCGGGGGCTGCACATTGGTGCAGCTAAAACGCTTGCCGTGGTCGGCCGCGTGGTGCGCGGCGCCCACGAGCACACCAATGCCCGTCGAATCGATGTAGCTCACCTGGGCAAAATCGAGCTCAACGGCCTCAGTGGGCTGCTCGAGCGCCAGGTCGATGGCATTGCGCAGGCTATCGGCGTTAGAGATATCGATCTCGCCGGTTACCTTAATGGTGTAGAGCTCTGGCGTGGGGTTGGTGGAAATACCCAAATCCATGTATATGCTCCTTTACGTATCGAAGGTGCGGATAGTACGGGAAGCCGCGCGTTAGGCGCGCTCGGCACGCGCGAGCTCGGCAGCGACAAGCTTAACGGCCAGCACCAGCACATCGAGCGCGGCCTCCAGGTCCTCGACCGTGGGATAGCTCGGCGCGATGCGGATGTTGGTATCGCGCGGGTCCTTGCCATAGGGCCAGGTAGCACCGGCCGGCGTGAGCTTGACGCCCAGGTCGGCGCAGAGCGCGGCGACCTTTTGGGCCGAGCCCTCGGGACCATCGAAGCTTACAAAGTAGCCGCCGCGGGGGTGAGTCCAGGTGGCGCAGCCCGTCTCGCCCAAGCCCTCAGTGAGCTTGCGTTCGACGGCCTCAAAGCGCGGGCGCAAGAACTCGGCATGCTTTTTCATGTGCTCCTTGACCGCCTCGATGGTGGGAAGGAAGCGCACGTGACGCAGCTGGTTGAGCTTGTCGGCGCTGATGAGGCCGGCCTTCAGGCGCTTGGAGAACTCCGCGATAACCGCGGGGCTCGCACCGATAAAGCCGATACCGGCACCCGGGAAAGTGATCTTGGACGTCGAGGCAAAGGCCACCACGCGGTCCTCGGTGCCCGCCGTGCGGGCAAGATCGAAGATGTTGGCGAGCTCGTCGGTCTCGTCGTACAGGTCGTGCACGCAGTAGGCGTTGTCCCAGAAGATGCGGAAATCGGGCGCGGCCGTGGGCATCTCGACCAGGCGGCGCACAGTGTCCTCGCTAAAGGTGATACCCGTGGGGTTGGAATACTTGGGCACGCACCAGATGCCCTTGATGGAATCGTCGGCGGCGACGAGGCGCTCGACCTCGTCCATGTCGGGGCCGTTGTCGGTCATCGCGACGGGGACGTTCTCGATACCCAGATCGGCGGTGATGCCAAAGTGGCGGTCGTAGCCGGGAACCGGGCACAGGAACTTGACCTTCTTGCCGTCGTGCGCGGCCTCGTAAGCCTCCCAAGGGTCGCTACCACATGAGCCGCAACGCCAGAACATACCGGCGATATCGTGCTCGATCAGCAAACTCGACGAACCCAGCACGAGCGTCTGCTCGGCGGGGCAACCCAGGAACTCCCCCGCTAGCTTGCGTGCCGAGGGAATGCCCTCAAAGCAGCCGTAATTGGAACAGTCGACGTTGCCGTCGTGCAGATCGGCATCGGCATTGAGGATATCGAGCATGGGTCGAGAGATGTCCACCTGGGAGGGCGACGGCTTGCCGCGGGCCATGTCGAGCGCCAGGCCCTTGGCCTTGACCTCGGCGACCTCGGCCTTGAGCGCCTCGATGGCGGCATCGAGTTCGGTGGTTTCCATCTTCTGGTAGATCGTCTGCATGGGTGCGACCTTTCACGAAGCGGTACGTTGCAATTCTTCTAAGTATAGACCGCCACCGTCGCAACGTTATGAAGCCGTGATAGATTAAGTCCATCGCAATGAATTACGAATCGCCGCGCATGCCGGCGTGGGGCGCCCAAGGAGGCACTATGGAGTACGGATCGTTCCAGGCCGAGGAATTCGGCGACCTGCAGCGCCTGGTCGACGGGCTGTTTTACGACCGCCACGCCATCGACCGCCTGGATCTAATCGTACAGGCAGAAATCTTGGACCTGGCGCCCGACCTCATGGAAATCGTCAACCTGCTACCGCCCGGCTATTACGACCGCCAGTCACTTTGCGACCAGCTCAACTCCGCCTTGGCCGCCCACGGCTGGGGCGCCATCTACGGCACCGTGGAATAAACCTAGTCATTGGGGCCTGTGGTCAAAAAATAGCAAATATGAGTACTGTTACTTTTTTAGTAACAGCGATTTTGAATTAAAAAGGCCAGTCTTGGCCTTTTGTGTCCGGTTTTGGAAGGATGCATCAGCATTTTTCGTCCAGCCACGCAATCGTTAATGCACAGACAGAATAGATTTGTACATTATTTTTCGCGCCTAAAATGAAACGCCGTTTGTGACAGTACTCACAAACGGCGTTTTTTGGCCACTGGGGTGTCCGGCAGGTGGCAAGTACCACTCAAAACCGCGTTTTACACGCGCTCGAGCAGGCTCTGGCGTCTGTTTCTACGCGCCTACTCGTTCTTGGGCGCGGGGTGCTTGCAGATCACACTCATGTAGATCATGCCAAGTACGGCCGCGGTGACAGAGCCGGCGAGAATAGCGGCCTTGGCAGCCAGAACCTCAAACTGGGCCGTCGGGAAGGCGAGGCCGCTGATGAGAATCGACATGGTAAAGCCGATACCGCCCAGAATGCCCACGCCGGCAATCATATGCCAGTTGACATTGTGCGGCAGCTCGCAGGCCTTGAGCTTGACCAAGGCGAACGTCATGCCAAAGATACCGATCGGCTTACCCAGCAGCATGCCAAAGTACACGCCGAGCGTCACCGGGTCGGTGAGCAGCGTGCTCATGTCCACGCCCACTAGGCGAACCTGTGCGTTGACGAACGCAAAGATCGGCAGGATCACAAAGTTGACCGGCGTGGAGATCAGGCGCTCCATGCGGATGAGCGGCGGGGTCACGCGGTGCATGACGCGCTCGACTTTGGTGGTCGAGACGGTAAAGTCATGCTGGCCCAGGATGTGCGCCTCGTCGTCGTAGCGGTCATCGAGCAGCGGCAAGCACTCGCCCAGCCAATCGGTGAGGCTATCAAGCTTAACACCGCACTTGGCCGGGATGGTGAAGGCCAGGATGACGCCAGCAAGCGTAGCGTGCACGCCGCTCTTGAACATGCAGAACCACAACAGCAGGCCCAGTACCGAATACGGGGCAAGGCGGTAATGCTGCGTCTTGTTGAGCCACACGAGCGCACAGGTCACAAGCGCGGCGGCGCCCAACCAAAACGGATTGGGGCTCTGACCGTAGAAGATGGCGATGGCGGCGATGGAAATGAGGTCGTCGGCGATGGCGAGCGTCGAGAAGAACACGCGCACGCCGTTGGGCACGCGGTTGCCCAAAAGCGACAGCACGCCCAGCGCAAAGGCAATATCGGTTGCCATGGGAATGGCCCAGCCGTTGTGCGCGCCGGCATGGTTAAAGATCAGATAGATGCAGGCGGGAACGACGACGCCGCCCACGGCCGCCAGCATGGGAAGCATAGCCTGGCGCGGGTTTTTGAGCTCGCCAACTGTCATCTCGTACTTGAGCTCAATGCCCACCAACAAAAAGAAAATCGCCATGAGGAAGTCGTTGACGAATAGCTCAACGGTGAGACCGGCCGTAAGGTTGCCCAGACCCACATACAGCGGGGTCTCCAAAAAGTGATGGATGGCCTCGTAGGCATCGGTGTTGGCGCAAATGACGGCGGCGATGGCGGCGAAGACCATGACGGCGGCGGAAATCGTGCCGTTCTCGGCGATGCGCTCCCAAATGTCGTGGCGCTCAAAACGCTTGCGCTCACGGACGTTGAACAGCTGCTCGGGTGCTGCCATGGGCGGCTCCTTTCACGGGAAAGCTCCCGTCTTAAAAAAGCACGGCCCGCCCAAGTGGCGGCGCCGCGCTCTAACGTATTACGCTTGCATCTAGCCTACCCTGCACGACAAGCGCGCAAGCGTGGCCGAAAAGCGGAACCACAGGTTGAACATTATTTGCTCAACGGCACGGGCACGCCTGTCCAAGAGACGACGCGGCGACGTGCACAAAAAACGACCGGAGCGCGGGGCGTCCGCGATCCGGTCGTGGCGTTTGGTCAACTAAACCTAGCAGGCGGCCATGATGGGGGCAGCGACCTGCTTCTTACGGGAGAGGACGCCCGGCATCCAGACGCCGTCGTGCTCGTCGGCAATGCCCAGGCCCTTCTGAGCAGCCTCGGTCTCGCCCTCGAGCAGGACCTGCGAGCCCTCCTCCATGATGTCGGTGATGCACAGGACGATGCCGTCGGCACCCTTCTCGGCGGCGTAGGCGCGCATGGCCTCGCGGATCTCGTCGATCATACCGAGCGCACGGCTCTTGTCGACGGTCTCGTACTGGCCGATGAGCAGCTTCTTGCCGGCAGGCTCGAACATCTTGATGTCGTTGCCGACCATCTCGGCTGCGGTGAAGGAGCCGGACGGACGGGTGAGGAAGACCTCCATGCCAAACTTGACCGGGTCGACGCCCACCTGCTCGCCGAGCTTGGCGGCGACGGCGCGGTCGACATCGGTGGTGGTGGGGCTCTTGAGCATGAGCGTGTCGGTCATCATGGCCGAGAGCAGCAGCTTGGCCTGGACGTCGGAAAGCTCAACGCCGAGCACGCCGGCGAGCTTGGTGACGATGGTGCAGCTGGAGCCCCAGGGCAGGCAGATGTAGTGCAGCGGGCCGGCGGTCTCGAAGTCGCCGATGCGGTGATGATCGACAACGCCAAAGACCGTGGCGTCCTTAAGGCCGGCGACGGACTGGGCAGACTCGTTGTGGTCGGTGAGGACGACGAGCTGACCAGCCTCGACGGACTCGATCACGCGGGGCTCGGCGATGCCGGCGTCGGCGAGCAGCTTGGCGGACTCGGCCGGAAGCTGACCAAGGGCGCGGGCCTCGTAGGTGTTGCCGGCATACTCAACCTGGTTGAGCAGCTGGGACAGGACGACGGCGCTCATGATGGCGTCGTTATCGGGGTTCTGGTGACCAAAGACAAGAACGTTTGCCATGGATATCCTCCACTTGATATGTGTACTTGGACGTAGCTATGGTAGCACGCCGATGCCGAGCCTTCGCAGACGGAAGGGCCACGGCATATTTTGGGGCGCAGGCACGGGGGCCAAGGCTGTCCCTTTTGCACCATGTTGGTGCAATGTAACCTGTCCCCCTTGCACCAGCTATTTACCGGCAGCGCGCAGGGCTACGTAGGCGGCACCGATGATGCCGGCGTCGTTTCCGAGCGAAGCGACCTTAATGGGCGTCTCGCGCGAGGCAGAAAGCGCGTACTGCTTAAAGTGCTCGCGAACCTTGTCGAGGTAGACATCGGCCGAGGCGGAGGCGCCGCCGCCGATGAGGAACATCTCGGGATCAACCACGTTGGCAATAAGCGCCAGTGCGCGGCCGAGATAGTCGGCCATGGTATCGGCCGCGGCCAGCGCGAGCTTGTCGCCCTCGCGGCAGGCCTGGAACACGTCCTTGGAATCGGAGGGGCCGGTGAGCTCGATGGGCTCGACGCCAGCCTTCTTGCACTCGGCAAGGTAGTTGCTCACCACACCGGTGGCGCTGGAATACTGCTCCAGGTGGCCATGGCCGCCGCAGCCGCAGGTGCGCTCCTCGGCCGGGTTCAGGCACATGTGGCCAATCTCGCCGCCGGCACCCACAACGCCCGATACCACGTCGCCGTTAACGATAACGCCGCCGCCCACGCCGGTACCGATGGTGACCATCACCACGTTCTGCACGCCCTTGGCAGAACCGAGCCAGGCCTCGCCCATGGCGGCGGCGTTGGCATCGTTCTCGTATTTAACGACCGCGTCGGGGCAGTGCTTCTGAATGGCGATCCTCAGCTCGGGCAGGTTAATGGCAATGTTGGCCTTGACCTTGGCATCGCCCGATGCCGGGATGGGGCACGGAACGGCCAGGCCAATACCCGCCACAAAGGCGCGCGGAATCTGCGCCTTGGCGACCACCTGGTCGATAGCCTCGGTCACCGCGGCAAAGCCCGCAGCGTCAACGATGGGAGGCGTGGGCACGCTGGCCTTGGCAAGCAGGTTGCCGTCCTCGTCGAACAGGCCCTCCTTAACCGAGGTGCCGCCGACGTCGATGCCGATGTAATACTGCTTAGGTTCCATGGGAGCCCGCCTTTCTCGTTTAAACATTGCCTGTATGGTACCGCTCCCAAGGCAAAAACCTACCAAAAAGGGACAGGTTTGTTTTGGCAGGTTTTATCTGGGAAAACGCGAATGGCCGCTTAACACGACATTACTCAGATGTTTATCTATTTAGAGCGCTCTAATTTATATGCAAAGCGACTTTTAATTTTATCTTTCTCGAACTTTTCAATAACTCAATAGAGATACTTAGGTGTTGACTATACTTTCTTTTATACTCAACCAAGTTGGAAAGGAGGTTCCATGATTCCCAAATACGAAGCGATAGCTGCAGATATTCGTCGCACTATCGAGGATGGCGCTCTTAAACCGGGCGACAAGCTTCCTACCGTCGTTGAGTTCTGCAAGCTCTATAACGTTTCCAAAATCACCGTCAAACGAGCTATTGAACAAATCACCGAAGAAGGTCTTATTACCAGCCGGCGTGGATCGGGTACCTACGTTAAGGACACGGCGGGGCTTCCCGGCCAGGCGTTTTTCCAGGGCAAAAACGACCGTACCCAGGGTTTTTCGTATGAGCATCGCGGGGAGAAGGTGACCTCGGTGGTCTACGATTTCTCGATCGTTAATCCACCAGCGGACATCGCAGCCCAGCTGGGAATTGCCGAGGATGACTTTGCCTATCACATCGTGCGCGTGCGTCAGGCCGATGAGAAGCCCATCGTTATCGAGTACACCTACATGCCCCTCGAGCTGATTCCAGGGCTGAAAAAGAAGGACCTGTACGGATCGGTCTACCGCTTCATCCGCGAGCAATGTGGGCTGAAGATTTCGAGCTTCCACCGTACCATTCGCGCCGTGGCAGCAACCGAGGAAGAAGCCGAGCGCTTGGACACCAAGCCTGGCTCTCCCCTGCTCGAGCTCACCCAGATTGGCTTTTTGGACAGCGGCGCCGCCTTTGAGTATTCGGTCTCGCGCAACGTTGGCGACCGCTTTGAGTTGCACAACGTAACGTTGGCATAGGTTTTTGTAGTCATCCGGGCGCTCGCTTTGAGCTGTTTTGTGCAGCGCCCGCGCAACACAATGGGGGTATGAACATGTCCGATTTGATTAAGCTGACGCCGATCTTCCACGAGAAGATCTGGGGCGGTCGCCAGCTCGAAACCGTATTTGGCTACGACATTCCCGATGGACCCATCGGTGAGTGCTGGGCCATATCGGCCCACCCCAACGGCGACTGCCAGATTGCGGAAGGCCCGTATGCAGGCCACACGCTGTCGTGGCTGTGGGCCGAGCACCGCGAGCTCTTTGGCAACTGCGAGGGCAAGGAGTTCCCACTGCTCATTAAGATTCTGGACGCCAAGGACGACCTTTCGATCCAGATTCATCCCAACGACGAGTACGCCGCCAAGCACGAGAACGGCAGCCTGGGCAAAACCGAGTGCTGGTATGTGCTGGACTGCGAGCCCGGTGCCACGATCATTGTCGGCCAGCGCGCGCACGACCGCGCCGAGGCCGCGCAGATGATCGAGGACGGCCGCTGGGACGACATGCTCAACGTACTGCCGATCCACAAGGGCGACTTTTTCCAGATTGATTCCGGTACCGTGCACGCCATCAAGACCGGCACGCTCATTTTGGAGACGCAGCAGTCGAGCGACGTGACATATCGCCTGTACGACTACGACCGTCCCGGCACCGACGGAAAGCTGCGCCCGCTGCACATTGAGCAGAGCCTCGACTGCATCGACTTTGATGCTCAGGCTCCGACCGACGGCACGGTGACCGCGCCCGAGGTGGACGGCGTGACCGAGCTCGAGTCCAACCCCTGCTACACCGTCGATCGCGTGCGCGTCAACGGCAGCAAGACCCTCGACCAGCGCTGGCCCTTCATGTGCCTGTCGGTCATCGACGGCGAAGGCACCGTCTGCGGCGACCCCGTCCACAAGGGAAGCCACCTGCTGGCCCCGAGCACCGTCAGCTCCATCGACCTCGAAGGCAAGATGGAACTGATCGTCTCGCATCTGTAGATCGCACCAACAACCCAAACGCAACAAGGGGCTCCCCCGTCCACCAACGGGGGAGCCCCTTGTCCATATATATCAGCCCACCCGGCTCTCCAGATCAAAAAAGCGGACGAGCAGAGCGACGTTCGCAAGCAACGTTATCTAAGGACCTGGACG
>CALFDL010000293.1 GCA_937950415.1 uncultured Collinsella sp.
CCGTACGGCATCCACGCCCTGCACGTTCATGTTTTTCGGCGACAGCAGCACTGCCCTCGGCGGCAACCGTCAGCTCACCGTTTCCTCGCCAAAGCGATACAGCTCCTCGTTGACCTTTTGCAAACTGCAACCCCGATCGATACAAAAGATAATGATGGCATCGCGACGGTCCTTGCAGTTGAGCATGTTGGCACCGGCAGCCGTCAGAGCACGGTTGGTCTCCTTGAGCGTCAGCGCCATGGCGAAGGCAATCTGCAGCACTTTATTGCGACTCGGGTGACGTGCTCCGGTAAAGATCTGATAGCCAAAGGTCTCGTTGAGGTCGGCCATACGCACCACACGCGAACGCTCCAGGCCCTTTTCCTGCAAAAGCTGTTTCAGATACTCCGAAAGCGACGGGGCGGCAAAGTCATGCTCTTTGATATAGCCCTCGATACTCGGGGCGTCGAGCAACTCGTTGAGCAACTCCTCGGTCAGCTTCTTATCGGGCATATGGCCTCACCTCCCCCGGCACATGCGACAAAACGATCCGTATCACGCTAGAAGCCGCTCACATCCGAACGTTCCCAGCTGGCAACCTGGTCAGGGGAGGCTGTTCCCAGCGCCTCGAACTTCCAAGAACCGCCCGCCTTTAGATGGCTGGTGTTCGCAAGAGCCGTTCCCACCTGGTTGCCATCAGCATCATACAGAACATACTCGATCTGAATGTAGCTCTTCTCCTTGTCGGTGTTGTTGGTCAACGTACCCGTGATCTTATAGGTAAACTGATTGGAGGTATCCTCGACTTCATCGACAATCGCATAGGGCTCCTGCGGCTCTTTTTGCTCCTCGGCCTGCTGGGTCGCCTCGGCGGGCTTTGCCGCATCCCCCGTAGACGAATCGGAAGAGTTACCTCCCATGGACCCCACGGCGCCGATGATAACGAGCACCACGATAACACCGAGGATAATCTTGCCGATCGGTTTCTTTCCCTCTTTTGCCATTATGCATCCTTCCTACGATCCGGCTACCGCGCCGGCACACAGCACATCGTAGGAAGGATTGAACTCGGATTCATTAGCTGGGAGCTAAGGCCGGCAAATTAGATTGGCGAACGGTCGAAATCTAACAACGACGACGGGCGCGACCGGTCTCGAGTAACGCGAAGATAAACGAGAGCGCCATCGCACACACCAGGACCACCGTTGCCGACTGAGCACCGATAGCAGTTGCCTGCGCCATGGCAGCATCGCCGGCACCTGCCTGAGCCGCATTTACGACGGCAGCAATCACGCTCGTGCCGATGGCGCCCGAAAGCTGCTGCAACGTCGTGAACATGGCATTTCCATCCGGCTTGATCTCGACAGGCAGAAAACGCAGCGCGCATGTCATGTTGTTGCCATACATAAGGCCCTGACCCGCCGCAAACACCACGTACACCAACGCAAGCTGCATCGTTGTCAAACGAAGAATCAGCGCAGCAAACAGACACGTCGCGAGCAGCGAAAGACCGGAGCCGAGCATAATGGGAAAGCGGGCGCCGAGTCGATCGAGCAACTGCCCCGAAAACGGAGAGACAACAGCGCCGACCACGCAACCCCACAGCAAGATAGAACCCGCTTCCGTCTGGCCTGCGCCCGCAACGAGCTGGGCAAAAGACGGCAGCAAAAACGAAAGGCCCAAAACGGTAAACTGCAAAAACACCGCGACACCCAGACCAAACACATAGCCGCGATGGCCAAAGATATCCAAGTGAATCAATGGAGCCTCACACGAGCGCTCTCGATACACAAAGAGCGCCAGGAACACGACAAAGGCAACGAACAGGCCGAGGATCGCCGGGCTCGTCCAGCCGATATTCGCCCCCTCATCGACAACAAACACCAAGCACGTAAACGAGGCGGCTAGGCATAGCCAACCCGGAAAATCAAACGATTCGCGGGAGACCTCGTGGCTTTGGCGAATTGAAGAAATTCCCAGCACGAACGCCACGAGCAGCAGCGGGAGCAGCGCGGCAAAAATCGCGCGCCAGCCAAAGGTCTCGGACAGCCAGCCGCCAACCGAAGGACCGACCGCGGGCGCAACCGCCGTGACCAGCGAACCGATGCCCATCATGAGGCCCAAACGCTCCTGCGGGGCTTGCTCGGTAATGATGTTGAACATAAGCGGCAGCGCGACGCCTGTGCCAATTCCCTCGAGCACGCGTCCCAGCAAAAGTGCTGGGAATACCTGGGCCGTCATGCCGCACGCAATGCCCGCGATGTAGAACACCATGGCAAAGCAAAAGACGTGCTTGGTCTTAAACCGTCGGTTTAGATAGCCCGATATGGGGACAACGCCCGCCAATACCAGCAGATATGCCGTCGTCAGCCATTGGACGGTTGCGGTATTGACCCCAAATTCGCGCATGAGCGTCGGGAACGTCACATTCATCGCCGTCTCAACGCACACGCCCGAAAATGACATGATGCCCGTCGCCACAATGGATAGCACGAGCCCGGCATCGAGCTTGCGCTCGAACGCATTGCTTCTATTCTCTTGCATACTTTTTTCTTTCCATACTCGGAGATGCCCTGCGCACAGAACATGTGGCCGAAGATGTCTCTGGATTCGGCCACGCACATTGTACGGACATTCAATTGAATGTCAAACGCAAAGCCGAAGACTAAAACGCAGGGTCTACCCCACCGTGACGGGCTCTCCGGTAAAAGTGCTGACCATCAGCAAAACAAAGAACACAAGATAGCTGATGCTCAACAGGTAGGCGATGACCAAAAAGATGATCCATCCAACATTGGTCTTGCCATCGGCACGACGCTGCTCGCGGCAGCGATAGAGCCAGATTGTCACACCAGCGGCAACAATAAGTAGCACGAACGCAGCTGCGGCAAGTCCAGCAAGCGCAAACATCACGCCAATGCCCACGGCAACGACTGGGAGCAACAACAAGCCGCACCCGCAACCACCCGGACTATATACGGCAGACTGTCGGTGTTGTTTCATAATCACTCCACGGCAAGTAGACATTTGTAGACATCGAGGCCCTTGAGCAGGATTTCCTCGTCAAAGAGCATGGTATCGGTGTGCAGGGCGCTGGTGGCATAGGCGGGACAGCCCTCGTCGTCACTCGGGTTGTCCTGTCCGGCAGGAGCACCCGTACCCAGCAAGAAAAACACGCCGGGCAAGTGCCGCTGGTAGAAAGCGAAATCCTCGGCAATGAGCAAGGGCTCGTCTACGAGTTGCAGCTCGGGCAGCACAGGTGCAACGCTGGCAAACAGCTCGGGGTCGTTATCGACTGGCGGATAGCCCTCAGCAAAGTCGAGATCGTATGTGCAACCCGTTGCGGCGCAGGCCTCGTCCAGCACGCGGCGCACGCCCTCGCGTGCACGGTCGAACATGTTGTCCGTAAACACGCGCAAGCTGCCGGCGACATGGGCCTCCCCCGCCACTGCATTGCAGACGGTGCCCGCCTGCAGCAGACCGAACTTGCCAATGCAGGGTTCATCGGCACCCAGCTCGTCCATGAGCTCGCGCTCGGCAACCAAGAACTTGGCAGCCGCCAGCGCCGCATCGTGCGACTCCTCGACCGGAACGCCATAGGTCTTAGCGATATGGATGCTCGTCCCGTGAATATGAATGTGTGTCTCACTCGAACGCGCCAGCAGCGGGCCGGAACAGCTCGCCAACGTGCCGGCGGGCAGATCGGGCCACACGTGGAAGCCGAAGATGCGATCCGCCCCGTAGCGCTCGAACACGCCGCTCTCGCACACCGTCTTGGCACCACCAGTCGTCTCCTCGGCCGGCTGGAACACAAAGAGTACGTTGCGCCTAATGGCGCCCGGATGCTCGCGAATCGTACGGTCGACATACGTCGCGGCGGCAAGCGCCATGGCCATGTGTCCGTCATGTCCGCAAGCGTGCATCTTGCCGGGATGGGTCGAGGCAAAGGCCGCTCCCGTCGCCTCCGCGATGGGCAGCGCATCCATATCGGCGCGAATCGCCGTGGCATGCGCGGCATCAACGCCGGCGTCGAAGAAAGCACAGACGCAGCTGGGGCACGGATGGGTTACTTCGCAGGTGAGCGGTGCCAGCACGCCCTCGATATAGGCGATAGTCTGCGGAAGATCGAAATCGAGCTCCGGAATGCGATGGAGATCGCGGCGATAGCGACGGAGTTCTTGGAGCTCGGTCATAGAGAATCCCTTCGTAAGGCACATCTGTTGCAACTTATTGTGATACAGGATTGTGGCGCACATGTTTCCAGCATATCCCTGCATTTTTTAAACGTTATATACGAATACTCTTGTTTGCTAAAGTGCAACGTGGTAGGGTCGTTACCACTTGATAGAGGCGCGGGCACGAAGAACCGCGGGCGAGCCGGCAGGCTTTGACCCCGTGGGGAGGCGAAACCCGCCGAACTGGGCTTTTCGGGCACGAACAACCTGGTGGGCCTGTGGGAAACACCCACAGGACTGTCTGCAGCAATGCGGGAGCGCTATCCGGACATTGGGTCCACACTATGCGGATTCGATGCGCAGATGGCGCCGTCTGGATAGCGAGGTTTACGGGACATGGCATTGACCCCCAACGAGGCATATGCGGCCAAGCAGCCGTTTGTGGACAAGGAGACACTCGAGCATATCGTCGAGCAGTTCCCCACGCCGTTTCATCTATACGACGAGGCGGGCATCCGCCGCAACATGCAAGAAGTGCGCGACGCCTTTGCATGGAACCCGGGCTTTAAGGAATACTTTGCCGTCAAGGCCAACCCCAACCCGGCGCTCATCTCCATTCTCAACGAATACGGCTGCGGCTGCGATTGCTCGAGCTATACCGAGCTCATGATCGCCCGCTCGCTGGGCATCACGGGACACGACATCATGTTCTCTTCCAACGACACGCCGGCTGCCGACTTTGAGCTCGCCGACAAGTTGGGCGCCATCGTCAACTTTGACGACATCAGCCACATCGAGTTCTTTGAGCGCGTTGCGGGGCCCATTCCCAAGACGGTCAGCTGCCGCTTTAATCCGGGCGGCCTGTTCCAGCTCTCCAACGGCATCATGGACAACCCGGGCGACTCCAAATATGGCATGACCACCGAGCAACTCTTCGAAGCCTTCCGCATGCTCAAGGCCAAGGGCGCCGAGGACTTTGGCATCCACGCATTCCTTGCCAGCAACACCGTCACCAACGACTACTACCCCAAGCTCGCGCGCATCCTCTTTGAGCTTGCCGTGCGCCTGGAGCGCGAGACCGGCGCACACGTCGCCTTCATCAACCTGTCCGGCGGTGTGGGTATCCCCTACCTGCCCGAGCAGCAGGCTAACGACATTCACGCCATCGGTGAGGGCGTACACGCAGCCTACGACGAGATTCTGGTCCCCGCCGGCATGGGCGATGTGGCGATCTGCACCGAGATGGGTCGCTTTATGATGGGCCCCTACGGATGCCTGGTCACCAAGGCCATCCACGAGAAGCAGATCTACAAGGACTATATCGGCGTGGACGCCAGTGCCGTCGATCTGATTCGTCCTGCCATGTATGGCGCTTACCACCACATTACGGTGATGGGCCAGCCGGGTGGCGACGACAAGACCACAGCGCCCGTCACGGACACCTACGACATCACGGGCAATCTGTGCGAGAACAACGACAAGTTCGCCATCGATCGCGAGCTGCCGCATATCGACATGGGTGACCTGCTTGTAATTCACGATACCGGTGCGCATGGCTACTCCATGGGCTACAACTACAATGGACGCCTGCGCTCCGCCGAGGTCCTGTTGCGCCCCGATGGCTCGGCCGACCTCATCCGCCGCGCCGAGCGCCCGGGCGATTACTTTGCCACGTTCGACGTGCTGCCGAGCGGCCGAGAGCTGCTGGCCAAGTCGCGCGCTGAAAGTGCCCGCCGTCGCGCCCAAGACGAGCGCCTGGCAGTCGCCACCCAATGGAACAAACGCATCCAGATCGCGGAGGCGAAGGAGAAGAACATGGACATCCGCAACCTCGAGGGCTCAATCGTCGCCCTGGTTACGCCGTTTAAAAAGGACGGCAGTGTCGACTTTGACGCGCTCGAGCGCCTTATCGATTTCCACTTGCAAA
Organism: uncultured Collinsella sp.; assembly: GCA_937950415.1. Lineage (GTDB taxonomy): Bacteria > Actinomycetota > Coriobacteriia > Coriobacteriales > Coriobacteriaceae > Collinsella. Next base: position 6,082 of record CALFDL010000293.1, read on the forward strand.
ATGGCACCGACGCCATTCTCGCCCTGGGCACCACCGGCGAGAGCGCCACGATGACCGATGACGAGGACAACTCCGTCGTCGCCGCCGTGGTCAAGCATGTTGCAGGACGCGTCCCCGTCATCGCCGGCTCGGGCTCCAACTCCACGCAGACCATGCTCACCAAGTCGCTTACTTACCAGGGCTTGGGAGCCGACAGCCTGCTGCTCATTACCCCCTACTACAACAAGTCCAACGAAGAGGGTATCTATCAGCACTTTAAGACCGTCGCCGATGCCGTGGACATCCCCTGCATCCTGTACAACATCCCCGGCCGCTGCGGCTGCGGTATCAGCGAGCGCAACGTAGAGCGCCTGGCCGCGCACCCCAACATCATGGGTATTAAGGAGGCCTCGGGAAACGTCGCCTACGCGGCCAAGATCGCCCACCTGCTGTCAGACGACTTCCGCATGTACTCGGGCGAGGACGCGCTTACCGTACCGCTCATGAGCCTGGGCGCCTCGGGCACCATCAGCGTGTGGGCCGATGTTCAGCCGCAGCTCGTGCACGACATGTGCCGCGCCTATCTGGACGGTGACGTGGCACGCGCCCGCGATATCCAGATTGCCGGCCAGCCGCTCATCAATGCCCTCTTTAGTGAGGTCAACCCCATCCCCGTCAAAGAGGCGCTCGCCCAGATGGGTATGATCGAGGCAAACTACCGTATGCCGCTATGCCCCATGGCAGACGACACGCGCGCTGCACTTACCGATGCTCTGAAGGGAGCTGGTCTGCTTGATTAAGACCGTCATTATGGGAACGGGCCGCATGGGCTCGCTCATCCGCACTACCGCCGAAGGCATTGTCGACGCCGGCGGGCAGCCCGTTTTTGATATCGTCGCCCAGACCGGTTTTGATCTGTCCGAGCTCGAGAGCGCCCCGGTAGCCGACGTCATCATCGACTTCTCGAACGTCGTGACCTTCGATGCCGTCGTCGCCTATGTCGAGCGCACGGGCGCCGCACTCGTTTCCGGAACCACGGGCTATTCACCTGAGCAGATGGACCGCCTGCGCGAGCTGGGCCAGAATGCCCGCGTTATGCACTCGGGCAATTACTCCATCGGTATCGCAGCCCTGCGCCATCTGGTAGCGCAGGCTACACGCGAGCTGCCCGGCTTTGACTGCGAAATCGTCGAGACGCACCACAACCAAAAGGTCGACGCCCCCAGCGGCACTGCCAAGTTGTTGCTCGACGCCGTCGTCGAAGCCGAGCCCGAGGCAGGCTACCACCCCGTCTATGGCCGCGAGGGCATGTGCGGCGCGCGCGACTCCAAGGAGATCGGTATGCACTCGCTGCGCGGCGGAACCGTCGCCGGCGTGCACGAGGTGGGTTTCTTTGGCCAGGACGAGGAGGTCACGCTCACGCACCGCGCCACGAGCCGTCAGATCTTTGTCAACGGCGCCCTGGCAGCCGCGCAGAAGCTCGTCGCCCGCGAACCCGGCTTCTATACGTTCGACCAGGTCATGTTTGCCTAACCAGGTATCAACCGAACCCGCCCAAAGGAGAGATAGCAAATGAGCAACGCAGCCGAGATGGATGCACAGGAGATTATCAACTACATCGCCACCGCGCCCAAAAAGACGCCCGTCAAGCTGTACGTGCGCGAGAAGCCCGGCATGAAGGTTGCCTGGGGCGACGCACATGTCTACGGCGGTCGTCGCGGCAAGACCGTCTTTGGCGACTGGGATGAGCTTAAGGCCATCCTGGACGCCAACGCCGATTCCATCGATTACTACGACGTGGAGAACGATTGCCGCAACTCCGCCGTGCCCATGCTCGACCTTAAGGGCATCAACGCCCGCATCGAGCCGGGCGCGATCATCCGCGACCGCGTCGAGATTGGCGACCGTGCCGTCATCATGATGGGCGCCATCATCAACATCGGCTCCGTTATCGGCGAGAGTTCCATGATCGATATGGGCGCCGTGCTAGGCGGCCGCGCCACCGTGGGCAAGAACTGCCACATCGGCGCTGGAACCGTGTTGGCAGGCGTCGTTGAGCCCGCAAGCGCCACGCCCGTCATCATCGAAGACGACGTCATGATCGGCGCCAACGCCGTGGTCCTGGAGGGCGTACGCGTGGGCAAGGGCGCTGTTGTTGCCGCCGGCGCCGTGTGCGTCGAGGATGTCCCCGCCGGCGCCGTCGTGGCCGGTGTCCCCGCCCGCGTCATCAAGATGCGCGACGAGAAGACCGACAGCAAGACCGGCCTGGAAGAGGGCCTGCGCCAGCTTTAATAGTTACGGCGTTTTACCAAACGCCGTAACGACCCGACGCTGCAAACGCCCCTAGGCGGCAATCTGACGTTCAATCGTCGGGCATGACCAGAAGGTCAATGCCCTCCTCTTTC
>CALFDL010000294.1 GCA_937950415.1 uncultured Collinsella sp.
TTTCGCGGCCACGTTTGCTGCCCTGTGCGCAACGTTTTTCACGGCGAAAAGACGCCGTGCCAAGCTCGAGGCAGAACTCGACTCCACTGACGATATCTAATGCGAAATGGGCTGGCTCTGGGTATCCAGAACCAGCCCATTTGATGTTCGATGAGCCGAGTCGGCGTCTCTCGTAAAAGCAACTAGGAGCTAGCGAGGCTCATCCGAATTGACCTCATCGGCGGTGTCGATTTCGAGTGCTGTGCGGCGGGCGCTGTAGGCGACGAGGCCGGCTCCGGCTGCGGCGAGTGCTGCTGCGGCTGCCGTCAGGGGGATGTTGCTGTCACCCGTTCCAGCAAGCGCGCCTGCTTTTCCAGAACGCTTGCTGTTACCGCGGTCCTTGCCGCTGCCAGAGCCGCTGCCGCCACCGGAGCTGCCTCCCGTGCCGGAACCGCCGCCGCTCGAGCCGCCATCGCCGTCCACGGTCATCGGTGCATCGTGAAGCCCCGTCGTATCCGCTTTGTCGCATACGCCGACCTGAACTTCTGAGCGTTCGCATGCCGCGTCGGGCACATGGAGCTCGTGCAGTACGGCGCCCAGCGCCGAGTTTGCGCCCGGTCGAATTTCCTCGAGCGTTACAGGATCGAGCGCCACCAGATTACGCGCCTTCGCATACAGCGTTACGCGTTTGCCCACTTCGTCGCTCCAACTCTCGGGAATGGCGAAGCTCATGCGGAACTGTGCCGTGCAACCCGGTGCCAGCACGGCGTTGCCGTTGTCGGCTACCAGCGGGTGCGTTGCAAAACGTGCGCCCAGCGTCTCGAGCGCGTACTTCACGTGCGCCATGTCGTTGGCCGAAGCGTCCTCGGCAAGCTCTGGATCGTAGATCGAAGCCATGCGTGCGTTCACTCCGAATCCGATGGATGCGCTGGAGAACGGCTGGCTGGAGCCCTCTCGGTACAGATCGATCGTGCCGGCGGTCAGCAAGGTGTTGCCGTCGTTTCGCACCGTGACCATGAAGGATTCGCCTGCTGCTCCGGGCACCACCGCGCCCGAGGTAGCGACCGCGCCCGTCGGAGTGGCACACGCCACCAAGGGCACTTCGATGCCGTGCAACTCTGCCTCGCTCTTCTCCGCGCTCACAATGTGCGTGGCGAGCGTGGAGAGCATGCCTCCCGACGTCAAAAATGTCGTTATCTGATCGACGGGATGGTCCAGCTCGCACATCACGAACGGCTCCGTGAACAGATCGCCTGCCAAGGTGCTGGCGAAGATGCGGAAGTGCTTGTCCATCACTGCTACCGGGTTGCCTTCTTCGTCGTAGGTTTGTCCCACCTTGCCATCGGTGTTCTCTACATAGAGCACGCACCTGCCGTTGTTGCTTACGCTAAACGATGCCGGGCCACAGCCTGCGGCACCCACGGGCTGCGTTGCAAATGCCGATGCGCCTCGTGCCCAAGTAATATGCTGCAGCTGCTCGTTGACGGTAGCCAAAAAGCCCGTGTGCTGCGGCCACGGCACCGCGTGGGGTACTGTGGCATCTGGCGACATGACGCCCCAACCCGCGATGGACTGGCCGATCACGGCGTACGATGCACAGCCACAACCACCTGCAGTCTCGTATGCAACGGGCACCACCATTTTGCCGTTGGTATTCTCGGGCGCGCCGAGCTCGATGCTCGACGGTGCCTGCGGAAAGCGGAGGACCTGACGGAACGTGAGACTGTCGCCCGAAACGTCCGACCACAGGGTAAAGCACTCCAGCGCAGCCTCGGCCTCGCTGCCGAGTGCCTTTTCTGCGGTGGTTCCGCGGCGGTGGAGGTAGGCACCCGACAGACGCCCGTCGACCAGCGTCTTGCCCACCGTGATGCGCGGGCACTGCAGGCAATGGTAGCCATCCTCCTGAAGGCGGCCGCGCGAGATGCTGCGCCACGACGTGTACGATATCACGCGAACTCCGTCGTTGCTTATGCGCAGGCGCACAACGGACAGTATGCCGGATGTGCTCGCCGCATCGAAAAGGGTGTTGTCGCCGTCGCGGCGCTCGCCCGAGACCAGCAACACGTAGGCGTCCTGGTTTCCTCTTCCGTCCGTATATTCCACCACGTCGAAGTCGTAATCGAATATGCCGGTGCGCTCCACGTCGCCCTCGCCAAACCCAAGGGGGAAGTCCACGGGTGTGGGAGCGGACCACGTGCCGTTCGTCTTTGTATGTACCACCAGGCGCGAGCGGCCATTCTCGCCGTAGCGCACCGAGGCGATACGGAATAGACACTCCATGCCGGCAATCATCGTTAGCCTCATGTGGGCTTCGCTGAGCACGCCGGAAAACAGCACGTTGTCGCTCGAGGGCTTGATGCCGCCACGCTCGTCCTCCGATACACCAGCAGAATTGGCGTTGGGGTCCGCAACGGCGTTCGTCGCCTGCCCGATATAGGTGTACTCATACATCGGCGCGGCGTTTTCGTCGTTCTCTATCAGTGCGTGGACGAAATGCTCGATCTGTCCCGTGTCGTCGCTTTCTGCATCCGCCTCGAGCTCAATGCGCGTGACCGACCGGTCCCAATCGCGCACGATAGGCGCGACGTTTACGGCAGTGGCCTTAACCTCGGCGCGTGCGAGCAGCTCAGCGTTGGTGACGATGGTGGCCGATGCGATGAATTGCGGCACGCCGCCCGCCTCGGCGTTGCCGGCCGTGCCGAAGCGGGCATCCAACGTGTAAGGCGTATCTCCACCCAATGCGAGCTCAGAGCGCTGGAGCACATACTGGTTGCCATTGTTCACCGACATATTCCACGAATCGAGGAGTGTGGGCCACGATCCCGACCAAGCTTTGGTGGTCCACTTGAACATGACGAACTGGAGTATCACATCGACATCGACGTCTGCACCCACGCGCAGCCGCGGAAGCTGGTGCCCGGCCGCCTTCTCGTACCCAATGAACAGGGTGAGGGATGCGGCGCCACGCACGGCAGACGAAGCGACGCCTGCAACGCCGGCGCCAAAGGTGACGGCAAGCCCGATCTGGATAGTGAATGAGCCCGACGTGTTGGAATAGTCGAGCGAAATGTTTTTAAAAAACGCCGCGCCGCTGCCGTGCGTGTGGACACCCACGGCGAGCGCCAGCTTCGCCAACACCCAGGGGTTGACGTTTAGGAAAAACGGTACCGGTCCTAGGGTAAACTGCTCGGTCCAATTGAGGTCGGTTCTTACCTGGAAGAGGGCCTTAATATTGCCGTATGCGGGGTCGTTGTTGTTGCCCCAGGTTTTGCCCACCCAATCGTAGGCGAGCGAGCCGTACAGCTGTGTGGCGATATCCATCGTGAACAGCAGCGTGCAATGGTGGCGAAGGAGCTTGGTGTTTCTTGGATCGGTACCCGAACCGGCACTCATACTCTTGTACTGATTCCACTTCCCCTCCATCTCGTCGAGGTAGCGGTTTGCCTGCTTGGCGCCCGACTCACGCGGTGACTTCTTCCAGTACTCCGGATCCGGATTGCCCGAATCGTTCATATAGCTGGCTGGTTTGTATCCTCCGCCAAACAGTACGTATCCGGCAAACGAGAAATCGAAGAGGATCGGAAATGTGGGCATCCAACACGTGAACTTATTACCGCCGATGCCGGGAAACGATGCGGGGAAATCAAACGGAGTGATCTCCTGGTCCATGGTAGTGGGGACGATAGTGGTCGAGCCCGATTCCGCCTTTGCGGCTGGCGCAGTGACAACGGCCATGGGGGAGGAGAGCGTGTAGGTTTTACCCTGATAGTCGAGGACAAAGCGCAGCTTGCACCCTTCTTCCAGAAGGTTCGACGCTGTATCGAGGAACTTGTCTTCGAGCGTGAACGTCGCCAGATTATCCGCGCCCGATGCGCTGGCCTTGACTTGGCCAATCTGCGTGACGGTTTCGGATGAGCTGTCCGCAGCGGGCATCACTTTATTGATATGTAGCGTTGCCTGTCCACCCTGTGGCAGATGTGCCTGCACGGTAAAGGCGTGCGTATCGGGCTGCTCGTTTGTCGTGTCGTCCTTCGGCAATGCCATGAACGTGGCTTCAGCGTACTGGATGTCCCATTCGTCGAATGTGAGCTGGCGAAAGTACGGCTCGCCGTCGGAAAGCGGACGCGTGGGCGCGGTTATGGCGGTGCCGCCCTGGATACGCGCAAGGGGAATCTCGACATCACGGTAGCCCGCCATGCTAATGGAGATGCCGCCGTTAAAGTCGTACGCGTCGAGAAGCGTTGCCTCGTCCACGTAGCCTTCCGAAAGAGGGGCGACCTCAAAGATGGCCGTGCCCTCGTCGTCGGTCGTGGCGGTGAGCTGCTTGTCTGCGGCATAGCGCGATGTGAGCGTGACCTGGGCACCCGCGATGGGCGTATTCTTGTTGGCGACGTCGACCACGACCACACCAAACATGGTGCGCGAGAGAACGAGCACCCTGAAGGGGTCTTTTTCGTCGGCATAGGCTTCGGTGGGCGCGAACGGCAATATGAAGGCGTTTGCGCTTCCCGACACGCGCGGCAACATAATGCTCGCCAGCGAGGACGTTCCGGCAACAAGTAGCGAACGGCGATCAAGCATCTTTGGCTCCCATCCCGCAGGCATCGGTGGAAATAACCCAATTTTGCGAGAAGGCATCCTGTCACGGTAGTGCCGTCCGAGGGTCAAAATGTCCAATTTGAGCGCGCGAAAGCGCTAGGCCCCCGGAGTGCTTTCGATACGCCGGGCAGTCTGGCCGCTAGCGCAACATGTGGGCAATCAGCTCGGCGCGAGTTCCGATACCAAGCTTGGCATACACTCCTGATAGGCGGTTTTTGACGGTGCCCGGCGATACACCCATATGACAAGCGATTTCGGCATTGGTCCACCCACGGCAGGCGAGCATGGCCATGGTGAACTCCGTGGTCGTTAAATCGTCGGCCACGTCCTCGCCCGAATCGGGGTTGTGGATGCGCCGCCAGCCGTAGCTGAATCGATACGTAATCTCGATGATGCGAGCGAAATCGTCGGGATATTGCGATTTTAAGCATGCCTCGATAAGCCCCTGCAAAAGGCCGTGGTGCTCGCCAATGAGCTCGATAAGGCCGTCGGGGCGCGCAATGTCCCAAGCAGCTCCGAAGTGCGTTTTTGCAGCGTCGATGTCTTTGAGGCTCATGCATGCCATGGAAGCCGCCAGGTGCAGGAACAGTTCCGAGATCGGATAACTTCCCTGTTTCATAATCAGGGCGTTTTCCGCCATGCCCAGGCTGCGGCCGTATTCGCCGCGCAGATACAAGGCGTGCGCCATCACGTAGCTGGCGAACAGGCGCAGGCCTTCGGGCAGATGCGCCGCAAGTGGATAAAACTCTTCGGCAGAATACGGGGAAGGCAAGTGCAGCAGGACGCTCGCGGCCGAGGCGAACAGGATGTGCATGGCGTGGACGGCAGGCGATTCCTTGTCGGCTGGCGTATCGAGGATGCCAGCAAGGCACCGGCGGGCATCGGCGATACGGTTGAGCGACAGACTGGCATATCCGCAGATAAAGCATGCGGAATAGCGCAGTGCGGGGTCGGTGGCGTCAAGATAGGGGCGTGTTGTCTTGGCAGCGAGGGTGGCCTGTCCGCGAAAGTACAGCGCTTCTGCCGTGGCAATGGCGCGCGAATCGGGGTCGGAAATGCTTGCAACTGCAGCGTCAATCTGCCCCGGCACAAAGGCGGTGCACATCAACGGCATGGGAACGCGTGGGTAACCATCGCAGTCCATCTTCCATCTCCCATCAGGTGGCAACAATGCAGCAATTGTACTCCTGTTGCTCGGGACCCCTTTCGTTTTACTGTTCGGTTGACGCTGCGGATCGTTTTGGAAGGCTTACGAGCATGGTGGTCCCGTTCTCGGAACTTGCTTCGACCTCTACCGTGCCACCGTGAAGTGCTGCAATCTCCCAAACAAGCGCTAGCCCGAGTCCTGCGCCGCCGTATGCCCTGCTGCGGGATTTGTCTAGACGAAAGAACGGTTGGAAGATGCTCTCACGGTACTGCTTGGGTATTCCCGGGCCCTGGTCCTCGACTCGCAGGAACACGTGGCTGTCGTTGTCGCAGATGGAGACGATAACGCTCGAGTCGGTGCGGCTATAGCGGATAGCGTTTTCGGCCAGGTTAAACACCAGCCGATAGAGGAGCGTGTCGCTCCCGATTACTAGAGCGTCTCCAGCACAATTGAGGGCTATGCCCCTTTTTTCGGCAAGTGGCGCAAGGTCGGTGAGGACCTCTTCGGACAAGGGGCCAAGTTCAACATCGTCCTCGCAAGGAACGCTGCGGAGCTCACTCATCTCGAGCAATACCTTGGTCATTCGAGACATGCGCTCAGTTTGTTCTTGTAGCAGGCCGAGCAGCTCGGCTGTTTCGGGCTGCAAACCGGAGTGCTCGGAGATGAATAGTTCAACCTGTGCTTGCATAAGGGCGAGCGGGGTGCGCAGCTCGTGTGCGGCGTTGCCGGTAAATTGACGCTGTGCAGAGAACCCTTCGCCAAGACGGGCGATCATGTCGTTGAAAGAGGCGCTACATCGTTGTAGCTCGGTGGGCGCATCTTCACTGAGTCTGATTTCGCTTAGGTTGTCAGGCTGCACGCGCTCAACCTGGGCGGCAAAAGCTCGTAGCGGTTTGAGTGCACGGCCACTCACAAAGTATGCCAGCACGCCGCCAAGGAGTGTGACTCCAGCCGTGATGCACCAGGTTGTCGTGCCAAAAGACTCTTGTGCGTCGTTTACGACGATCGTGACCTTGTCATCAGGGGTCGCTTTCGTTGGGTCGAACGCCTGGGGCGAATCTTCGCCGGTTGCGTTAAAGGCCGAGATGTCACTGCCGATGGCATCCATGTAGCGCATGCCCGTATAGCCGACCAGGCAGTTCGTCAGCACGCATGCCGCACACGTGAGCAGTGCCGTCATAATCGTTATGCGCCATTGAAGGGAAAGCCTTTTCATTCGCTATCCTCCATAACGTAGCCCTCTCCAATCCGATTGCGAATCGGGTCGTATCCCAAAGCGCTGCGTAGCTTTTTGCGGAGCGACGAGATATGAACGCGGGTTGCGTTGCTAAAGCTGTTCACGGTGCTATCCCAAACGTGCTCTATAAGCTCCTCTTGGCTTACCGGTCGCCCCTGATTAAGCATCAGGTATTCCAAGATTCCCGTTTCCTTGCGCGTAAGAGATAAGGCCTCGCTGTCCACGGAAGCGATGCGCGCCTTGGTGTCAAAGCGGAGCTTTCCACAGGTTAATACTATGTCGCTTTGTGCGAAGCGTCTGAGGGTGAGGCTGCGGATCCTTGCCGCAAGTTCGTCCAGATGAAACGGCTTGGTGAGGTAATCGTTGGCGCCGGCATCGAGTCCGGCGACTTTATCGGATACTTCGCCACGCGCGGACAGAATCAGCACCTTGGTCTCGCAGTCGGTTTTCCTAAGTTCCCTGAGCACGGTCATGCCGTCGATACGGGGAAGGTTGAGGTCGAGTACCACGAGGTCAAAGACTTCGACGCCCAACAGGTCGAGCGCCTCCTGTCCGTCGTGGCAGCAGTCGACGCTGTACGCCAAGTTTCGCAAGCTGCGTGCGATTGCATCGCACAGTGCTCGCTCGTCTTCGACGATCAAAATACGCATAACAGTCTCCTTGCACATTCCAAATTGCGCTTAACACGGATTTTATAGTCGATATGGTCCAATGGTCGCGTAACGAAAGGAGTGGTCGAGTTGTTCAAAGCGGTAAAACCCATGGTACAGGTCGCTTTGTTGATCGTCGGAATTGCCATGGTGTGCTTTGGCGTTATGCGTGGCGAGGCAGATGCCGTGCTGGCCAAAGCGATTAGGCTGTGCTTGGAGTGTATCGGAATTGGATAAAAGAGCAAACACCGCGTCGCATGTTTTGGCCCGATTTCGCGGACTCATTCAGGCGGCGGCGACGCTGGTCACCAACATTCACCTGCCAAACTTTGCCAAAGGCGGCATCTATCAGGGCGCGGGAAAAACAGTCTGCGTACCTGGACTTAATTGCTATTCGTGTCCCGCGGCATCGGGTGCGTGCCCCATCGGGTCGTTCCAGTCGGTGGTAGGTTCATCCAAGTTCAACTTTTCTTACTATGTTACCGGTACGCTCATTTTGCTCGGCGTGCTGCTGGGACGCTTTGTATGCGGCTTTCTGTGCCCGTTTGGCTGGCTGCAGGAGCTGCTTCATAAGATTCCCGGCAAAAAGCTTTCGACAAAAAAGCTCAAGGCGCTTACGTATATCAAATACTTCGTGCTGCTGTTTGCTGTGGTATTGCTGCCTGTGCTGGTGGTCAACGACCTGGGGATGGGAGATCCGTTCTTTTGCAAATACATCTGTCCGCAGGGCGTGCTCGAGGGCGCCATTCCGCTGGCCATTGCCAATACCGGCATTCGATCTGCGTTGGGACATCTCTTTACTTGGAAACTTGCCGTTCTCATTGCCGTGGTAGTGCTGAGCGTTTTGTTCTACCGCCCCTTCTGCAAATGGATTTGTCCACTCGGCGCATTCTATGCGCTCATGAATAAGGTGTCCCTACTGGGGATCCGGGTCGATGCATGCAAATGTGTCTCGTGCGGCAAGTGCTCAAAGGTTTGTCAGATGGACGTTGATGTGGTCCGCGCACCCAATCATGCCGAATGTATCCGGTGCGGAAAGTGCATCGGGGCCTGTCCTGTCGATGCCATCAGCTATCGCTATGGCCTGGACGTGTCGGCGGAAAAGCTCCCCTTGACCGCCGATAAAAAGTAAAACAAGCTTCGACAAAACGGAGGAATGACTATGAAGCTTTCTAAGATTGCGGCCCTGTTTATGGTGCCGGTATTGGCCTTGTGTCTTGTGGCATGTTCGGCACCCGGTGGCAATGCGAGCGAATCTGCGAGCTCCGATCCTAAGATCGCAGAACTCACTGCGCAGAAGCCGACCAATGCCGACGAGGCCGCCGAGCTGTATGCGAAGCTCATGCAGAAGGAGAACGAGATCTTTTCGAGTGATAACGCGCTGTGGGAAAAGGTATTCAATGCGGCAAATAAAGACTCGGCAATGATTGAGGACGGCAGCAATTACGGCGATTTCCTGCTCAAGACCATTGACGGCGCCAAGGATGAGTTCACGGCGGATGAGCTTAAGACGCTCAAGGCCGGTGCACAGCAGATCAAGGAGATCGAGGACAAGCTCGAGAGCTTGGAGAAGGAGTTCCCCGGCTGTGGAAGCACGCCGAGCGCAGGCGAGAGCGTCGACGCTTCGACCGCTGGCATGACGGCTGGTGCCAATGCTTCGAGCGAGGCGACGAAGTTCCCCAGCTTTACGGGCAAGGACCTGGACGGCAACGACGTGAACAGCGACGAGCTGTTCTCTAAGAACAAGGTCACCGTCATGAACTTCTGGTTCACCACTTGCAAGCCGTGCGTGGGTGAGTTGGGCGACCTTGAGGACCTGAATAAGGAGCTTGCCAAGAAGGGCGGCCAGGTCGTGGGCGTCAATTCCTTTACGCTCGATGGCAACAAGGGCGAGATTGCAGATGCCAAGGACGTGCTGAGCAAGAAGGGCGTGACGTATAAGAACGTCTGGTTCAAGTCGGACAGCGAAGCTGGCAAGTTTACGTCAAATCTGTTCTCGTTCCCGACAACGTATGTCATCGATCAGAATGGCAACATCGTAGGGGAGCCCATCGTGGGAGCCATCAGCTCCGCCGAGCAGCGCGCAGCACTCAACAAACTTATCGACCAGGCGATTGCGAATAGCGAGCAGTAAAAAATGCGTAAAGCATAGCGAGGATCGTGCGTCGCTGTGCAAAGTAGTCCGCTGCTTTTCAAGATAAGCTCCATCATATAGAGGCCCCACTTGGGGCCTCTTCTTTTGGGCGTCATCCCGTTCGTTTTTTGGCGCGGTTCGTTACATTCCTCACTGGCTCTGGCAAAAAATGGGGATAGAGTAGGACAAACGCGTCGAATACGAACGGCGGAGGAGAGCGGGCAGGGTGCCTGCGCAGGAGAGGTTGCCGTCCATGCTGGAGCTCAAAGGTATTTGCAAAAGGTACGTTACGCAGTCGTTTACGCAGGTGGCGCTCGACAGCGTGAGCCTGTCTTTTCGCGATAACGAGTTCGTGGCCATTCTGGGCCCTTCGGGCTCAGGTAAAACTACGATGCTCAACGTTATCGGCGGACTCGATCATTTTGACTCGGGCGACCTACTGATCGACGGTATTTCGACTAAGGATTATCACGATCGCGATTGGGATGCCTACCGCAACAACCGCATCGGTTTTGTGTTCCAAAGCTATAACCTCATTCCGCATCAGACCATTTTGGAAAACGTGGAGCTGGCACTCACGCTCACGGGCGTGGGGCATGCCGAGCGCCGCCAGCGTGCGCGCGAGGCGTTGGAGAAAGTCGGCCTGGGCGAGCACGTTAACAAGCGTCCGAGCCAGCTTTCGGGTGGGCAGATGCAGCGCGTGGCCATCGCCCGCGCCCTGATTAATGATCCCGAGATTGTGCTGGCAGACGAGCCGACCGGCGCCCTGGACTCCACAACGTCCATGCAGGTCATGGACTTGCTCAAGGACGTCGCACGTGACCGTCTGGTTATTATGGTCACGCATAATCCCGAGCTGGCGTACCAGTACGCCACGCGCATCGTCAACCTGGCGGACGGCAAGATCACCGACGATTCCGATCCCTTCGATGTCGCCGACGCCACGCGCCGCGAGGCCAAGCCTACGCGCAAAACCTCGATGAGCTTTGTGACGGCGCTGGGGCTTTCTGCCCGAAACCTCATGACCAAGAAGGGCCGTACGGCCATGACTGCCTTTGCGGGCTCGATTGGCATTATCGGTATCGCGGCGATTCTGGCGCTGTCCAACGGCGTAAACGGCTACATCAAAAAGGTCGAGGAGGATACGCTTTCGAGCTACCCACTCACCATTTCCAAGCAGGACTACGATCTGTCGTCCATGATGGGCGGGCAGGGGGCCACGGATGATGGCTCGCCTGAAAACGTGGATTCGTCCGACGACAGTGCCGGCGGCAAGGCTAAGGGAACCGATAAGATTCCCGTGGTCACGGCCGTAAAGGATATGTTTGCGAGCGTTAAGTCCAACGACATGACGAGCTTTAAGGCATGGCTCGATGCCGGTGGCGACGGCATCGATAAAGAGGTCAACGCCATTCAGTACGGCTACGGTGTATCGCCGGTTGTCTATCGTGCCGGCAAGGGTGACGAGAAACCCGTTCGGCTGGTGCCCAATGCCATGACCGAGGCCATGAGCGGAGGCGCGAGCTCGGCGGCAACGGTGAGCATGGAATCCATGGGAACCTCGGTCTTTAACGAGATGATCGACGACCAGAGCCTGCTCGACAGCCAGTACGATGTCGTCGCCGGTCATTGGCCCACGTCTGCTAACGAAGCCGTAATGGTGCTTTCGAGCCGCGGCACGGTGGGCGACTACACGCTCTATAGCATCGGTGCGCTGGATATCGATGAGCTCAACGATCTGGTAAACAGCGCTATGACGGCTGACGGTGGGGTCGAAACGCCCGAGACCGGCACCGACTTTACCTACGACGATGCGCTGTCCACGACGTTTAAAGTGCTGTCGCCGGCCGATGCGTATCGCAAAAACGAAGAGACCGGCATGTGGACCGACATGCCTGACGACGCCGACTTTATGGCTGCCAAGGTTGCCGACGGTATTGACGTGCACATTGTGGGCGTGGTGCGACCTAACGAGACGGCCAATGCGAGCGCATTGACCCCGGGCATTGCCTATACGCATGCACTAACTCGTCAGCTTATGGAGCGCGCCGCCGATTCGCAGATTGTGCAGGAGCAGCTTGCCCACCCCGAGACGGATGTCTTTACGGGCAAAACCTTCGACGAACTGCAAGGCGAGGCCAAGCAAGGCGTTGATCTGGGCAGTATGTTCAGTGTGGACGAGGCGGCGCTCAAGAGTGCGTTTTCGTTTGATGCGTCTGCGCTCTCGGGTGCGGCCGGCGACGGCATTGATCTTTCGGGCGTCGATCTGTCGGGCCTGGATATTGATCTTTCGGGCGTTGGCAAGGACATCGACTTTGGTGACATCATGGCCAAAGCGCCGGCTCCAGATTTCTCGGGCATCTTTGACGGCCTGGAACTCACGCCCGAGCAAATGCAGCAGGTGGGAACGCTAGCCAACCAGCTGTTTGAGAGCTTTTTGCAGTCTGATCAGTTTAGGGCGCTGTCACCCGATGATCTTAAGGACGCGTCAAAGCTTGCTGCCGCATTCTCGGCGTATCTTGAGAGTGATACGGCAGCCCAGCAAATCCTGGCCCAGCTCAAAGCGCTCGGCGGCGATGCCCTGGCCGAGCGCCTGCAGCAGGCGATGACCGACTATGTGCAAAAGCAGTTGGCTCCGTATCTGCAGCAGGCTATGGATCAGGTGATGAAGTCGATCAGCGATCAGATTGCGGCGACGGTGTCAGCTCAGCTCAGGGCAGGCGCAGCAGGGCTCATGGGCCAGATGGCGACGCAGATGTCGTCGAGTTTTGCTAACCTGGCGAGCGCCATGTGTGTGGATGCAAG
>CALFDL010000295.1 GCA_937950415.1 uncultured Collinsella sp.
TCATGCGCTGACCGGCAATGGAGAGGTCCGCGAGCTGCGGCATCAGACAGATGATGCCGAGAGCAGCGACGGCAAAGACAAGGCCGTATCGCTTAAAGAAGCCGGGCGAGGGCTGAGTGTCAGCGGTCACAGTCGATTTTCCATTGGAGCCTGCAGACGCAGAGCCCCTTGACGTCATATTGGACGCCGAATCGACAAGGGCAACGGAGTGGGTTGTGTTCATGGGGAGTCCTCTCTTTCTTTTCTTTGGCGAGGTCGGACCGCTTGCTTAGGGATTCGCGGTGCCGTTCCGTTTTTCCTAAGCCAAAGCCGTGCCAAAAGCAGAAAGACTTTTATTTTTTTGAATGACTCCTCAGAAATCGATGTAAACGACCAGAATCGGTGATTGATATGCATGAATAAGGATCCCCGGGGAAGGGATGCCTGTCGGCGTTTAACTCAAAACTTGAGATTTGTTCGTAAGATAAAGTCAATAGGTATTAACGCTTGATTGACGACATTGCCCTTTTAAATGCGCCGATTTAGAAATGTCTGCACCGTATTGGTGCACTGCTCGTCCTGCGAAGAGATGGGTTTAAGGGCAAAAGCGGCGCACCGAGCGTTTCAGAGCGGCAGCCTATCGATGACGTTGACCGATGAGTCTGACCATGAACGGTTCTCTTGAGCGGAGGGAAGCGGCACAAAAAGACCGTCAGCATCCGGAACTCCCGGATAACAGATCCCGAACTCGTGTGATTAAGGTCAAGGATCGGATGTTTTGCTGAGCTAATCCCGTGAAAATAAACCAATAAGTTTTTACGGGATTTCTTTTTTCCGCTAAAATGATACCTATGTTTAAATTAGGTATCTGTTAGCGGGATTGATGATGAAAAAGGCTAGCGACAAGTGGTATTTCACCAAGGAAACCAATGCCAAGGGCTTGTGCTACATCTACGCCTATCAAACGCAGTGGGATCCGGTCGCCAAGAAATCAAAACGCTCAGCCCGCAAGTATGTCGGCCGCTTAGCAGCCGATTCAGTCGTCAATATCACCGCCAAATTTCGTTCTGAATTTCCTCAGTACGCCCAGGGAACCTTTTATTTCGGCCTGGATAAGACTCTGGTCGATGAGGCAGCCTACCGCCGAGATTTTCCGGATGCTCCCGGCCCCAAACCAGCGGCTGCCGAAATGGATACAGCTTTGTGGGATACCCGCAGCTTGGGGTTCACTTGGGCTTTGGAACAGCTGGCAGCGCAGTCACAGGTGCTTGAGCATCTGCGCGAGATCTTCAAAGAGGATGCCCGCAGCCTGCTCAATCTGGCGATCTACAAATTAGACGGCGGCAACTCCATGGCTGCCATGGAGGATTGGCGGGCCAGTGTGTATTTGCCGCATGGTCCTGCTCTGAAGAGCCAGCGCATCAGCGAAGTATTGAGCCGAGTTACGCCTAAGGACTTTGCGCGCTATTTCCATCTGCGGCATCAAAGCAAGATCGAAAGGATGTCCGGCGCAGACTGCGTGCACTATGCGTTGGACAACACAACGATTTCGTCATATTCGGCCACCATCGCGGATGTCGCCTACGGCCATGCCAAACGTGATCCGGAATTGCCGGTACTCAATTTCACTTTTGTTTGCGACCAAGACTCTGGGGACATTGTCTTCGCCCATGCCTATGAAGGCTCAATCCCTGATGTCACAGCCTTTGGAGAAATTGTTTATCGCATGAAGGATGCCGGTTTTGATTTCTCGAAAGTGATTTTGGTGACGGATCGCGGGTATCAAAGCCTAATCAACATCCAAAAGCAGATTGATCTGGAAGTGAAGTTCATACAGGGCATTCGTCTCAGCGAGGACATCGTGAAGCGCAGCTTTGATCGATATGACGCCTCGCTGCATAACCAGCGCTTTTACGACACTGGCGAACGCGTGTACGCCCATTCCACCACAGAAGCCTGGAAGCAATACACCGACTATGGATCACTCAACAAGACGCTGCATTTACATCTTTACCGCTTTCCTAAAGCCGATGAAGCTGAGATGGAAGAGCTTCGCTTACAAGTGCAGCAGGTGCTGGATCTGAAAAACGCGAACAAACAAGTACCGCCAGAAAAATGGCTGACTTATAAGCGTTTTGTTTGTGAAAGAACGACGGCGCAAGGACGCCGTTATTGGGATCGTGATGACAACGCCATTGAGGCCGCCTTACGCTATGCCGGCCGTTTTGCGATCCGAACCAATGCGGAAGCCAATCCGTTTAAAGCCTTAAGCATCTATCGGCTGCGCGGCCAAGTTGAGCAGGATTTCAATCAATTTAAAAACTGGGTCGATGGGAATCGACTGCGGTGTACGGATACGGCTTACTGGGGCAAATTGCTGGTGTGCACGCTGGCCACCTCACTGCGCATGATGGCCATTAAGGGAGCCCACGACCGTGAGCAAGGCAATCGCAAAATCCCCAATAACTCCATCGATTGTCTTTTCACGATCTTGAAGCAGATTCAAGCTGACAAGCGCCGCACGGCCAACGCATGGGTGACCCGCACCATTACGAAAAAGCAGCGCGATATGCTCGCGCTGCTTGGCTTAGAAAATCCGCCCCGGGTCCTGAAAAATTAGGGATCAGTTATCCGGGAGTTCCGGAAAATACTTGTGTAATCATGAATACGTTAAATAGAAAACCCGCCCGGAAAAAAATCCTAGCGGGTCTTCTTTTATGTGCCAACCTAGCCGGTATATCCAGT
>CALFDL010000296.1 GCA_937950415.1 uncultured Collinsella sp.
TTTCGGCCGGCGAGCGCCTGGACCAGTGGGACATGGTTGCCAGCGGTGCTGCCCGCGTTGTCGTCGGTGCACGTTCGGCGCTCTTTTGCCCGCTCAGCGACCTGGGTCTCATCATTATCGACGAGGAGCACGAGACCAGTTACAAGCAGGGCTCCAGTCCGCGCTACCACGCGCGCGAGGTGGCGGCCGAGATGGCGCGGCGCTACCGCTGCCCGCTCGTGTTGGGCTCCGCCACGCCTTCTGCCGAGGCCCTCGACCGCTGCCGCCGTGGAACATATAACGGTGCTACTTGGACGCGTGTCGAGATGCCCGAGCGCCCGGGACACGCCGTGCTGCCCACGGTCCGCATTGCCGACCTGCGCCGTGAGTTTTCTCACGGCAGCCGTTCCATGTTCTCAAAACCCTTGATGGAGGGCTTGGAGCGTGTGGTCGAGCGCCGCGAGAAGGCCGTACTGCTGCATAACCGCCGTGGCTTTGCGCCATTCCTTATGTGCCGCGAGTGCGGCTGCGTCCCCACCTGCAACCACTGCTCCACCGCGCTTACGTATCACGAGCGCACTCACACGCTGCAGTGTCACACCTGCGGTTCGTCCTGGCGCGTGCAGCCGTATCCCGCGCCCACGAGCCGTTGCCCCAAGTGCGGCAGTCGCTACCTGGCAAAAATGGGCCTGGGCACGCAGCAGATCGAGGACGCGCTGCACCAGATGCTGCCCGAGGACGTCGCCATTATTCGCATGGATGCCGATTCCACGCGCGGCAAGGATGCGCACAAAAAGCTGCTCGAGCAGTTCGATGCGGCGGATTGCGCCGTGTTGCTGGGCACCCAAATGATCGCAAAAGGTCTCGATTTTCCCGAGGTCACGCTCGTGGGCGTGGTCAATGCCGACTTTGCCCTCAAGCTGCCCGATTTTAGAGCAGGGGAGCGTGCCTACGACTTGCTCGAGCAGGTCGCCGGCCGTGCCGGACGCGGCGATCGTCCCGGCGAGGTCATCATCCAGACCTACCTGCCCGAGGACCCGGTCATCCGCGCCGTCGCCGAGCACGATCGTTCGATCTTTACCGACTACGACCTGGATCAGCGCCGCGACGCGCTGTACCCGCCGTTTGTTCGCTTGGTCAACATCTTGGTGTGGTCGGCGAACCGAGACGACGCGCAGGACTACATCGGGCGCATCGCAAAGCTCCTTAAGCGCCGCTGGCATGCCGCCGCGCCCGATTTTTTGCGGGCGTGGAGTGCCGTGCCGCAGGTGCTGGGCCCGGCTTCGTGTGTAATCGAGAGAGCCAAGGACCGTTACCGCTTCCATCTGCTTGTGAAGTCTCCCGTGGGGTACCATGTCTCTGATGATATCGACGCCTGCCTTAAAGAGGTGGGCTCTGTGCACGGCGTGAGCGTGAGCGTTGACGTCGACGCCTATGATTTGATGTAGCAACCCGAAAGGATGGCCATGGAAGCCAACGGAATCGTACTGTCGCCCGACCCTC
>CALFDL010000297.1 GCA_937950415.1 uncultured Collinsella sp.
CTGATGCGCAGCCCACGGCCCAGCAGTTTTTCAAGTTCTTCGGTGTTCTCCACCCGCTGTTCCGCACCGGCGGTATCGGCGGCGCGGCGCACGGCCTGGACGGCAAGCGGAGCCGAGATGCGGCGGCGATAGTCGGCCGAGCCCCACAGGTTGGTGCCGTAGCTCAGGGCACGCACGGATGCGGCAAGGGCGCGAAACTCGTCCTCGGAAGGCTGCTCGCTGGAAAGGCCACATGCCTCGCCCTGCAGCAAGGTTGCGCGCAGCGGGCGGGCGCCCACGGTGACGTGCCAGGAGCCGTCCCACCAGGCGGCGGTGACGTTCAGCGAGGGGAAGTCGGTCGCGGCCTTGCGCACAGCCTCGTAACTCGCACGGTAATCGTGCTTGACGACCACGACGTGCTCGATAACGTCGCGCACGTAGCCCATGTCCACGAACTCGGCGAGCGGCACGCGGCCGGCACCCGTCAGCTCAACATAGGAATCGAGCGCGAGGAAGGCGGAGAGAACGTCCGAGAAGCCAAAGCGGCCGTAGATGCTGCCGCCCACCGTGGCGGTATTGCGCAGCTGCACGCCCACGATGTCGTGGACGGCGAATTCAAAAACATTATTGACAAGCGCGTTAAGCCCGGCATGGCGCTCGAGCTGGCGCAGGGTGCACATGGCACCGATGCGAAACTCGGTCTCGGTCTCCTCGATCTGATCGAGTCCGCAGGCCGAAAGGTCAATCGCCGTCGCGACGCGACGCGAACCCAGGCGCATCCAAATGCCACCGCCCACAATCTTGTTGTTGCGGTTTTTCTGCAAGAGCTCATAGGCTTCGGCCGCGTTTCCAACACGGACGTAGGTACCGAACTTGAGCACGTTCTCCCCCATCTCTTCACTTGTCCAGTACTTTCAAGTGTACCAAACGAGGGGCCGCAACTCATGCCGAGACAAAATGATCCGTTTTCCTCCGTCGCATGCGGATCAAAAAAGGCTCCCAGCCAAGATGACTGGGAGCCATATAGCATGCTATGTCGAGCGAAGATTTAGCAGACGCCCTGGGCGAGCATAGCGTCGGC
>CALFDL010000298.1 GCA_937950415.1 uncultured Collinsella sp.
CCGCCGCCGTGGCCGTCGCGGCCGCCCTTGCGTGCGCCGTCGCCGGTGCCGCCGTGGTCGCAGATACGACCGAGACACCGCTTTCGCTCATGCATGACACCATGACGCTCATCAGTGAGCTGCGCCGCGCGCCCGAGCTTGCCGCGGCGCCGGTCGCCGCGCTCACCCGCGATGGATTGCTGGCCCGCGCGCTCCACGCCGAGCCCGAGCACTCGATTGCCGTCATGCCCAACAATGAAGAGGCAACTATTGAGGTTTGGCCCTCGCTCGATCACGCCGCCGCGGCATTTGAGGCTGCGACCAGTGCGGATGCTGAGGGCGAGGTCACGGATGCCGACGAAGTCAATGACAACGCCACCGACACCCCCATGCCCGAGCCTGCCGCCACACTCGACCTGGGCGACGGCAAGCCGCTGCCCGTACTCATCCCGGAGTCCGAGCAGTTCGCCAACCGCCTGCGCAAGAATGCCCGTCTGCGCCGCAAGTGGGCCAAGCGCGAGGGCGTGAGCTGCTACCGCGTCTACGATGCCGACCTGCCCGATTACTCCGCCGCCATCGATCTGTACGAGGGCTGCCCGCAGACGCCGGGCCGCTGGCTCGTCATCGCCGAATACGCCGCGCCCAAGACCATCGACCCCGCACTGGCCCAGGCCCGTATGCTCGACATTCTGGCCATCGCGCCGCGCATCCTAGATGTTCCCGCCGAACACGTGCACGCCAAGGCCCGCATGCGTTCGCGCGGCGGCTCGCAGTACGGCAAGCAGGGCGCCGGTAAGGGCGCATCAGGCGAGCGAGCCAATATCGCACGCCGTCGTCTGCCGCTTATCGAAGAGGGCGGCCTTACCTTTGCCGTCAACTTTGACGACTATCTGGACGTCGGCATCTTCCTGGATCACCGCGTCACCCGCAACCTGGTGCGCGAGCACGCCAAGCAGGCGCGCCGCTTCCTCAACCTGTTTGCCTACACCGGCACCGCCACCTGCTATGCGGCAGACGGCGGCGTCGAGGAGACTGTGACGGTCGACCTCTCCAACACCTATCTGGACTGGGCCGAGCGCAATATGCGCCAGAACGGCTTTGTGGGTCCGCAGCATCATTTTGTGCGCGACGACGTGCTCGCCTGGATTCGCGACCAGCGCCAGACGCGCAACCGCTGGGACTTGATCTTTGTCGACCCGCCCACGTTCTCGAACTCGTCCAAGATGGGCCGTCGCACCTGGGATGTCCAGCGCGACCATGTTGAGCTTTTGGCCGGCGTGTCGCGCCTGCTCGCACAGGGCGGCCATGCCATCTTTAGCTGCAACCTGCGCGGCTTCCGCCCCGAAACGCGCAAGCTCGCACGCGCGGGCGTGGTGCTGGAGGACATTACGGCACAGACCATCCCCGAGGACTTCGCGCGCAACCAGAAGGTGCACCATTGCTATATCGTGCGCCGCCTACCCATCGAGGACGCTATGGCCGAGGTCGGCTTTAGCGCCAAGGAGATTGCCGAGCGAACCGAGGAGCTGCGCAACCCCGAAGCGCGCAAGCCTCGTGCAGCAGCGCCCGCACCCGCGCAGGCTGGCAACGGCAAGTCTAACTTTGCTGGCAAGCCCTCCCCCGCCGGCAAGCCCAAAAAGAAGAAGTTCTACGCCAGCAAGCCCAAGGGCAAATAGACAAAGTTGCGGTGGAATATGGACTGCTTTGCCTGGAATTAGGCAAATTTAGACCGTATTTCACCGCAACTCATATTGGGATTGCGGATGCCGACCTATCCCTGGATGACCAATCGGTAACCAATACCCACGTGCGTCTGGATATAGCGCGGATGCGCGGGGTCGGACTCGATCTTCTTACGCAACGTGCCCATAAAGACACGCAGGCTCGCCAGGTCGCTCTTGGTCGCCGTGCCCCAAATCTCGTGCAGGATAAACTGGTGCGTCAGTACCTTGTCGGCGTTATGCGCCAGCAGGCACAGGAGCTTATACTCGATCGGCGTCAGATGCAGTTCCTCGCCATCCATCGTGGCGATGCCGGCATCAAAATCGATATGCAGCTCACCGGTATCGAACGAGCCCTCGGAGGCAACACCGCCCGTTTGCGCATACGAAAGGCGCCTGAGCGTCGTGCGAATACGCGCGAGCAGCTCCTCGACCGAAAACGGCTTGGTCAGATAGTCGTCGGCGCCGGCATCGAGCGCGCGGATTTTGTCCGCATCCTCGCTGCGCGCCGAGACCACGATAATCGGCATGCCCGACCATGCGCGCACCGACTCCACCACCTTGACGCCGTCCATATCGGGCAGGCCCAGATCGAGCAGCACAATGCTCGGCGCCTGCGATGAGGCGGCGGCGATGGCGGCATGGGCGGTCTCCACAGCCATATGACGCAAGCCGTGCGCCTCGAGCGCGGCAACAATAAGATTGCGAACGGCGGGGTCGTCCTCAACGACCAAGATGAGCGGTTTTACGGCAGAGTTCGGCACAGCGCTACTCCTTATCAAACGAAACGTCGGCGGCGGGAAGTTCAATCGTAAAAACCGAACCGTGCGGGTCCGCCGCGGCAACCTCTATGCTACCGCCATGTGCCAACGCAATGGAACGGCAGAGCGAAAGACCCAGGCCCACGCTGCGGCGACTGTCAGCCAGACCGTGGTTGGCGGTGTAGAACGACTCAAAGATCCGCTCGCGGTCCTCGGGTGCGATGCCCGGACCATCATCGACCACCGAGCACGCCACGCGTCCATCGTCGACGCTAATCGAAATCATGATATGCGAGCCCGCGGGCGTATAGGTGATGGCGTTGTTCACCAGATTGACCACCAGCTGCACCATCAGGCGTGCATCGACGTTGACGAGCGCCGGCTCATCGCACGCCACCACCTTAAGGTCGTGCTCGCGCACGGCAGGGTTCACGTGGCGCAGCGCCTCCTCGACGATATCGTCCATGAGCTCGAGCGTGGTCGACAGGCGCATACCGCCACCCTCGAGCTTGGTGATGGCGAGCAGATTCTCGACGGTGGCGTTGAGCCACAGCGCATCCGAGCGAATGGAAAGGAGCAGGCCGCGGCGCGTCTGGGCATCGAGCACCGCGGTGCCGGTCGAGCCCTGATCGAGCAGGACATCGGCATTGCCCGAAATACTGGTGAGCGGCGTACGCAGATCGTGCGAGATGGAGCGCAGCAGGTTGGCGCGCAGCTGTTCGTTTTTGGCGAGCACCGCCGCCTCCTCGCGGGCCTCCATGGCGCGGGCGCGGTCGAGCGCCAGCTCGCCTTCGCTCACGATGGCATCGGCAAGTGTCCGCTCCTCATGCGTCAGCACGTCGGGCTCGGCAACGATAGCCAGCACGCCCACCACCGAGGCGGGGTCGCCCGAGCGCGCGAAGCCGTCGCCTGTGCGAACCGTCAGGTAGATGCCATAAAACGCCGAGCCGCCAAACGTGGCGTCGAGCGGCGTTCCCACATAGGCGGATGCCGAGAGCCGCGGCAGCATCTGCGGCGCCAGTTCGTGCACCGGTGCGGCATCGCCCACGGCCGTGTATGTCGCACGCGGCAGCAGGTCATCGCCCTCGGCGTCGGCGCTGTACCACACGACCGGGCAGCCCGAAAGACGCGCCAGCTGCGTGGCCATGGCGTGAACGATCTGCTGCTGATCGGCACACCGCTGCAGCATACGGTTGGTCTCGAGCACCATATGCGTGCGACGGTCGCTGGCGGCAGCCTGTGCCAAGGCACGGCGCAGGGCCAACGCAATCGAGCTCGATACAAGCGAGACCACGAACATGATGAAGAACATGCCGGGATAGCCGCGGTCGATAAGCGACAGCGAGTAGCGCGGGTCGACAAACAAGAAGTTGTAGAGCGCCACGGCGGCAGCCGAGCTCAGCAAGCAATACAGGCGACTCCAGGTAAAGAATGCGCACAGCTGAACGGCGAACACATAGACGATCATGATGCTCGGCGCGAGACCCGGATGGTCGAGCAGCGCGCCCACAATCGTCGCCGCGACCAGCAGCCCCACCGATACGCAGGCGTCATACAGAGGAGTGCGGCGCGTCAGCGTTGTGCGCCGCCACCAAAAGCTATCGGCAATATCGCCGTCCGTACGGACGTCCATCAGTGCCCCGCCCCTCTCTCAAAAACAAAAACCACCACAAAGGGACAGGCACCTTTGTGGTGGTTTCCCTTGTGGTGGTTCCAAGTGTATAGCCTTTGCAACCGGCGGTCGCTAGACAAATAGCACGTGCGCGAGCAGGGCACACACGCACACCGCTCCAAATACCAGTGCCACGATCGAAATTACGCGATCGGCCATATCCATGTTGGCACGGTTCGTAAGGAACCGATCTTCGGCGGCGTCGACACGCGCCTCACGCACCATTTCGACCACCGCCTCGCGGCCATCGAGCGCCTTTGCATCCATGTTTGCCTCCCCGGCCTCAATCTTGTCCATCGAAAACCAACTCCATGCAGCCTGTCGGCGACTACGGCCGCTCGTTGGGGGCCAAGCGCTGCATCTTATTCACGGCTTTGAACTTGGTGAACAGCGGCACGTACTCAAAGCTCACGTTGGAGTTCTCCAGGCCGTACCAGCGTGCAGGCGTGCCGGCGGCGCGGCGGATGATGTACTTGAGCGTGATGGCCGTACGCTCGCTCGGCTCCACATCGCTTTCGGGCGCCAGAAGCTTGCGAATCAGGACGAACTTGAACGTACCGATGTTGCCCGGATCCTTGTAGACCGAGTAGTCATGCGTCTGCGCCGGCAGCTCGCCGGTGGCAGCCAGGTCCTGAACGACCTGACGCAGGTAGGCATTGACGCGCTGGTTGATCTTGTAGCCCAGGTACAGGTGCACGCGGAACACGTAGTCGGTGCCGAACGTCTCGACCGAATAGGCAAAGGTATGCGGCTCGTCCATGGTCTCGACATTCACGAACCACCAGGCACGAGCGCGCTTGGGATGCTTGTCCAAGATCGAGTAGACGATATCACGGTCGATGTAATCGGTATGGGTGTCCTTGGTCAGGTACACGATGTTGTCGCTCAGGCGCTCGTAGCGATCGTCATCGCGCAGGCGCTTGAGCTGCGGCAGGTAGCTGCGCAGCGGCAGCAGCGTAAACTGGCGCTGCTCGACCGCCGTGCCGTTGTACCAGCACACCATAATGCCCATGATGAGTGCAGCCATGAGGATGGTGAAGTAGCCGCCGTGGAAGAACTTGGTGAGCGAGCTCACGAAGAAGAAGCCTTCGAGCAAAAGGAAGAAGGCCGCGAAGATCCACGGAGCAACCTTGAGCTTGCGCTCCTCGTGCAGGTAGAAGAAGAGCAGCAGCGTGGTGCACATCATAGTCAGCGTAATGGCAAGGCCGTAGGCGGCTTCCATATGCGCCGAGTTCTGGAACAGCAGCACCACGATGACGCAGCCGACAAGCATGACGTTGTTGACCATGGGGATGTAGAGCTGGCCCTTGGTCTCGGCAGGGTAGAAGACCTGCATGTGCGGCATAAGGTCCAGGCGGCTGGCCTCGGACACCAGCGAAAACGCGCCGGTGATGAGCGCCTGCGAGGCAATGATGGCCGCGACGGTGGAAAGGCCTACGGCAAACGGGCGCAGGCCCGGGGCGAGCATCTGGTAGAACGGGTTGAGGTCGGCAATGCCCATGAGCTCGGGGTTGGCAGCGTTGTTCATAAGCCAAGCGCCCTGACCCATATAGGACAGCAGCAGGCAGCACTTAACGAATGGCCAGGTAGCGTAGATGTTGCCGCGGCCGACGTGGCCCATGTCGGAGTAGAGCGCCTCGGCACCGGTGGTGGCGAGGAAGCAGCTGCCCAGAATCATGATGCCCGCGTGGTTGTTGGGGCTCAGCAAAAAGGCGATGCCGCGCACCGGGTTGAGGCACAGCAGCACGGCGGGGTGCTGGAAGACAAAGAACAGACCCGTGCCGCCCAGGAACAGGAACCACAGCGTCATGATGGGGCCAAAGGCGTGACCGATCTTGGCCGTACCGATGCGCTGAACCAAGAAGAGCACGATGATGATGGCGAGCGTAATGGCGACGACACGGCCCTGGTCATCGCCCAGCACGGCATGGACCGCCGGGATGGTGCGCAGGCCCTCGATGGCCGTGGTAACGGTAACGGCCGGCGTCAGGATGCCGTCGGCGAGCAGCGCGGCGCCACCCAGCATGGCGGGGACGATAAGCCACTTGCCGCAGCGCTTGACCAGGCTGTACAGGGCAAAGATGCCGCCCTCACCATGGTTATCGGCGCGCAGCGAGATGAGCACATACTTGATGGTGGTCAGCAGCGTGACCGTCCACACGACAAGGGAGAGCGCGCCGAGCACGAACTCCTCCGTGACGCTTCCGATGCCGCCGTTGCCGGCAACGAGCGCCTTGGTTACATACATAGGGCTGGTGCCGATATCGCCGTACACCACGCCCAGCGTGACGAGCATCGCCGAGATGCTCACAGGAATCGCAGCGTGCGAAGCTGCCTCCTTGGCCTTTTGTTCCATAAGCCGGTTTCCTCCCAACTTTAATGTTCGAAGGAATTATAGGTAATCGGCCCATGTTTGAATGGCACTGTTTTCCCAGCTAAATAAACATTTATACAGCCTTTAAGCCACCTCGGCGATATGGAATGTGACAAAGGGACTTTCCCTTTGTCACATTCGTCATTTTCCAAGCCAATTTTTGAACCACCACTCCATGGAGCGGCTCATCTCGGCCATAAAGGGACTCGTGTGCTTACGGGTATAGATGTCCACGACGCGCTCCCCCACCTCGCGGGCATGCGGACGGAACATCGCGTCCATCTCGGCCGCCTGCGCGTCCATGGTCGCGGCATCGGCGCGGCAGTAGCGCTCCTCGTGCACCAGGTTCACCACGGGATGCGCAATGGCCGGACGCTCCTTACGGGGCGTGCCGATGATGAGCATCGACAGCGGCATGGTATAGGGCGGCAAGTCCAGCAGCTCGGCAACTTCCTCGGCATTCTCGACGATATCGCCGATGTAGCAGCTCCCCAGCCCCAGGGCCTCGGCGGCAACCACGGCGTTTTGCGCAGCGATCACGGTGTCCTGGGCCGCGATGGCAAAGTCGCCCAAACCCGGCGCGCGGCGGGGCGCCTTGCCCGTACGCTCGACAAACTCGGGCTCAAAGCAGCCCACGTGCTCAAACAGATCGATCCACTTGGCATAATCGACCACAAATATTAGTGCCCAGGGCGCCTTGGCGATCATGGGCTGGTGATCGCACAGGTCGGCGAGGCGGTCCAGCGTAGCCTGCTCGCGGATGCTCACGATGGAATACATCATCATGGCGCCCGCCGACGGCGCGCGGCTCGCCGCATGCAAGATCGCCGCCCGCTGCTCGTCGGTCACCGCCACGGGACGGTCGTCGTCATCACGCGCGAAGGCACGCGTGGACGAGCGGTGTTCCAAGATGTCCAGCGCCGCGTTGCCCGTAGTCTCGACCGGATAGCCGCCCGCGTCCACGCCCACAGCTCCGCCGCAGTACTCGGTGCCCGTCATACAAACCTGCTCGCCCATAGCTCTATCCTCGCTAATTCTTTAAGAAGCCTTTACGTTTCCGTGTAATTCCCGTCCATTATCGCGCAGGCCGCCACTACATTGCGCCACACCGCCGCACGTGCGCGTTAATATGGCTGGTTGTTGTGCGCAGCCACCAATTGCAGCGCATATCTTGGTAACAATCGGGTAAACCCCCGCTTTCGTACGTTTTAGTTTGTGAGGAGTCTCAGCATGTTCGCTGCCGCCATCTCGCTCGTCGGTCTTGCGGCGACCGTCTACCTTGTCTTGCGCGAGGCCAAGGCCATTCGCGCTCAGTCGGGCACCGTTGCCAAAAGCGCTCTTGGGTGGAGCGTCGTCTTCGGCCTGTTCCAGGTCTTTTTGACTATTTGGGGCGCCATTGGCCTCGTCGCCCAAAACGAGCCGCTCGCCTTTGTGATGCTTATCCTGACCAACGCCATCCTCACCGGATGCGCCTGGGCCAGCATCGCCCGCGATCGCATCGCCCCGCGCGTCTTTGCGTTCGCCAAGCCCGACGCCCCCGCCCCCACCGGCAAGCTCGCCCGCCTGCGCGGCGCCTTTGTGGGCAAACCACTCGTCGCCGCCGTCCTGTGCCTGCTGCTCGCCGGCGTCTTTGCGCTGCTGGGCATGGAGGTCTCGTCCAACCACGACTTTACCTGGGTCTACCCCCTGTGCATCCTGCTCGAGTGGGCCATCATCACCGTGCTCATGATCGGCTTGTTCTTCCTGTTCCAGCGCCACGGCGCAGCTCCCGCGGTCCTGGCCTTTGCCCTCTTTGTCCTGGGCATTGCCGAGTTCTTCGTCATCACGTTTAAATCCATGCCCATCCAGCCGGGCGACCTTTCGGCCATCTCCACCGCCGCCGCGGTCGCCGGCAACGGCTACACCTTCTCCATCTCGCTGTTCTGCGTGCTGTCCATGGGCTTTACCGCCATCGCCATGCTGCTGTGCGAGTACGCCGGCCTGGTGGCACCGCACCGTCAGAAGGGTGCCGTCAACGCCAAGCGCATGCTGCTCACCAACCTGCTCGTCGCCGTGCTGTGCCTGGGCGGTGTGACCGCACACGTCACGCTCATCGACTACTACAACACCCTCGGCATCACCGTCTACACCTGGCGCCCGCTCGAGAGCTACTGGCGCGAGGGCTACCTGCCCGCTTTCATTAGCGCAGCGCAGTCCATCAAGCCGCCCAAACCCGCCGACTACTCCGTCGACGATGCCAAGGCCACGCTCAAAAAGTACGCCAAGGCCTACGACAAGTCCGACGCGGCCAAGAGCGACGAGCGCGCCGCCGCAAAGGAGCAGTTCGATAGCGAGAAGCCCACGGTCATCGCCATCATGAACGAGACGTTCTCCGACCTGTCGATCTACCAGAACATGCGCGCCGGCTACGAGGGCCCGCAGTACTTTAAGAGCCTGTCCAACTGCCTCAGCCGCGGCAAGCTCTACGTGAGCGCCTACGGCGGCGGTACCGCCAATACCGAGTTTGAGTTTATGACCGGCAACTCTATGGCCAACCTGGGCTCGGGCGTGTACCCCTACACCATCTACAACATGGAAACGACCGGTAATCTGGCAGAGCAGTTCAAATCGCTCGGCTATTCCACCACGGCCATGCACCCCAACCACGCGACCAACTGGAACCGCGAGAACGTCTACAAGGACTTTGGCTTTGACCAGTTCCTGTCCATCAACGACTTCCAGGGCGCCGATACCCTGCGCGGCATGGTGACCGACCAGGCGACCTACGACAAGATTCTTGAGCTGCTCGACCAGAACGCCGATCCGCAGTTTATCTTCGACGTGACCATGCAGAACCACTCGGGCTACGACACGGGTCTGCTGCCGGTCGACAAGCAGATGCACCTGAACATCGACACGACCGATCTGGACGCCAAGACCGTCGAGGACGGCACGCTCTCCGATGTCGACGAGTATGTCTCGTGCATCGAGCAGTCCGACCAGGCGCTTCGCTACTTCCTCAACGCCCTGAGCAAGCTCGACCGTAAGGTGGTCGTGGTGTTCTGGGGCGACCACCAGCCGTTCTTCCCGTCCAAGTTCAACGACAAGTGGTTTACCGGCGAGGACGATGCCACGCACCAGGAACGTCTGTGGCAGACCGACTACATCATCTGGGCCAACTACGACGTTGCCGGCTGCGACCAGACGAGCGAGGTCGACGACCTGTCCACCAACTACCTGTCCACGCAGCTTATGCAGCTGATCGGCGCACCGCTGACCGACTACCAGAAAGCGCACATGACGCTGCGCGAGTCGCTGCCCGCCATCAACTCCGTGGGCTACGAGGACGCCAGCCTGCGCTGGGCACTCTCCTCCAACGTCACCGGTGACGACGCCGCTGCCGCAGCCGCAACCAAGGCGCGCGAGGATTACGCCAAGATGCAGTACTACGAGATGTTCCGCGACGGCAAGAACGTGTACACCGAGCACTTCCAGACCGAGGCCAACGAAACCGACCCCAACCTGGCACCGGGTACGACCAAGATCAAGTAGCGGCGCGTCTTAACTGGTTCGTCTGCCCGGCGGCGCGGAACGTAAGGTTCCCTGCTCGGACAGTCCTGCTCGCACGGAGAGCACATTAAGTGCTCTCCGGCTCGTGCGGAACTCGCGATGAACCTTACATTCCGCGCCGCCGGGCAGACGCCTTGTTGTTGGGACGTGGCTTGTCTTGGGAGTATCTGCAACATATATAGATATAGATGAGTTGAAGGCCACGTTGTGTGGCCTTCTTTGTTTGCGGAAAGCGCGTCCCGGAATCTGACGTTGGAATGGGATGTAGTTTCCGGTTGAGGGTCTGTTGGGAAAGTGCGTCCCACTTTGGGGGCTGATTCTGGGATGCGGTTTCCGGTTGCCGAGTCTTTGCTCGATAGAAAACCCGGATAGCCTGGTGGTTGGCTACCCGGGTTTTTGGTTTGCCGTTGCCCCCTGCTGATGGCTAGTGGTTCTTGCGGCGTTTAGCCAGCATGACGAGGGCTATTGCCACTAGGATGATGCCTGCTGCTGCAGCGGTGGCGACCAGGGCGAATGTTTGATCGCCGGTGTTTGCGAGGTTCTTCGCTGTGGTCGTAGTCTTGACCTTGGTGTCGGTCTTAGCTCCGTTGTCGGACTTGGGCTTGTCCGGGTTCGTCGGGGTCTCAGGAGTCTCGGGGTCCTTTGAGCCTTCGGAATCGGTTGGGCCGGCGGTGTTTACCAGCGTATGGTCCAGGAACTTCTTGGCGCCCGCACTTGCCTGTGAGAACAGGCGGCGCGTGCGGATCGGGGCGGCGTTCACCGTTGTGGGCGCCGTCTCCTCGACCTCGATATTCACGAGCGTCGTGCCGGTGTCGAGGCCCACGTCGTTGTATCCCACGTGGCAGTAATACTGCGCACCGTCATCGTCTGCGGTCAGGTCAATCTCGAGCTTTGAGGCCGTTCCAGCCGCGAGGTTGCCATCGGCACCCACGAGCTTAAACTCTGTCTCGCCGCGGCCCTTGCGGTACCACATATAGGTCGGTGCCAGCCCTGTTTCGCTATCGTCGGCACCGAGTTGCTTCACATGGCCAATCGCTGAGAGCGTCAGGTGGCTTCCCGCCGTGCGCTCAACCGAAGAGTCGTATCCAAGATCCGACCCCTCCGCAGCATCCGCCGCAGGTCCGCTCACGGTCATCGTCATGCCATCGGGCATGGTCTTGACCGTGATGATTGCCGAGCGAATACCTGTTTCGGTCGTGGATCCATTCTTAACGGCGGCGATGGCGAATCGATACTCCGTATTGGGCTGCAGCCCATCCCACTTGAGCGAGGTCTGCGTGTTGTCGGCAATCTTCCAGCTATTGACGACCGCATCCGCCGCATTGCTCTGCAGCATGCCCACGCCGTAGCTAAAGCCACTCTTGTTTGCGAGTACATCGTCCCAGCTAAACGTAACGCTGGTCGAATCGACGGCGTTTGCCGTAAAGCCCGTCACGGCCGGCGCGTCGGGCATCTCGACGTCCTTAACGTCATAGCCCACGATCCAGAACTGGTCGGTGTCCTTGGTGCCGAGCTTGTCGCCCGAGTCCGCCTCGAACTTGTCGACATCCACCGCGTTGACGCCCAGACGCCACACAAAACCGTACTTGCCCTGCGCGGCCTCGGGCAGGTTGTCGACGGTGCCGCCGTATTCGGTCGATTCACTCGAGGAGTTACCCGTAGTAAAGCCGGCGTTGGCACCAAAGCACAGGCCGCCAAACAACTCGTGCTTTGCGAGCTTCGCGCCCATGACAACGCTGCCGTTCAGCGTCAAGCCGAGCTCGAGCTCCTGCTCCTTGCCCTCCTCGACTTCGATGGTCTGCTCAATGCTCGCCCCCGACTGCGCGGCGGCGCCGTTAAACCCATCGTGCGTGTAGGCGCGCGTTACGCCAGGCTTGCCCAGGCCAAAGGAATCCCCAACGGGAGTCTCGCCGTTGAGCGTCGTTTGATAGGTTCCGGGTTCTCCCGACCGGTTGGTCAAAAAGTAGCTGAGCGGCGTCATATTGTGCTGTTTGGCAATGCGGTCATAGGCCTCGACATTAACGACCGAGGTCTGCGCGCCGAGCGACACGGGCGCCGCCATCACGCCCTTGCCACCAGTTTCCTCATTTTCGATCTCATACTCGTAATAGACCATCGGAATCGTGTAGAGCACGGCCTTGTCACCCTCGCCGGCATGCGACTCATAGCTTACGCTTGCGCTGACCGTGCGCTCGCTCCGGTAGTCATAGCATCCCTCGGCGGCAAAATCGACTGAAGCATTCATCGCGACCAGGGGCGGACCGGTCTGCACCTCGACGGCAACGCCCAACTCGGCGCCAATGGTATAGCCCTGGGATGTCCCCGTGCCCTTTTCCTCTCCGTATGACGTGCCGCCCAACACCAGATAGCCGTATGCCTGCTCCAGATCCTCAACATAGGGCGCATCCTGCAGCACGGCAAGCACGCGCGGGTTGGTATAGACCTTGTAGCGGTCCTTGTACGTGATCTTGACGCTGTCGTTGTCGACATCGGGCAGCGCGAGCGAGATAAATGTGCCGTAGGTAGTGCCGCGACGGTTGCTCTCGCTAATCACCTGCTCCTCGCCGCGGCGCACCTTTCCGTTCTCGTCGAGCGAAAAATGCGAGGCGGTCATCCAATAGTAGTCATCGTTCTTGCGCAGGTCCTCGTCGCGGTGCTTGCCCACCACAGCGATAAAGCTCTCGTTATAGCGGTCCGAACCCGAGACGCTGCCCGCCTTGACGTCGCTGATCCACACCTGCTCTATACCCTTGTGGTCATGCTTGTTGCTGCTGTTGTATTGCTGACCGCTCATGCTCATGGTTCCGACCATGGACCCCAAGCCCTGAGCCCCGCTCTGTGCCGTGTTGCAGGCAAAGTCGCGGAACACATCGCCGCCCACGAGCACCTCGGCGACCGCCAGCTGCTCGGACAGGCCGTCAAGGTTGGCAGTGGCAAGGGCAATAGGCGCCAAGGTGCACGGATAGCGCTTATCCTGAGCGCTATCCTTCCATGCGCTGTTGGGCACATGCATCAGCCCATAGGAGGCGAGGAGCCCGTCTCTGTATTCCTTGCAATCGGAAAGCTTGAACTCGCCAGACTCCGAGTCAAAATACGCGTAGCGGTACAGCGCGCCGTACAGCCCCTTGCTGCCGTCAGAAGCGCCGTAATCAAAAGCGCTGCGTTGCCAGTCATAGCCCGCAAGAATAAGGCCCGTGACGGTTTCACCCGTCTTCTTTCCTTCTTCATCGTAGGCGGCAAACGTGCCGAACGTCGCATTCGCAGCGACCATGGTCTTGCCGTTCGCGGAGAGGGAGATTGCGCCCGCGTCGCCCAGAGCATCGACATGGACGAGCGCACCCTTGGATGCATCCCACGAAAACAGCTCGCAATGCGTCGACTTATCAATATTCTTCTTGCCGTAGGGTGCCGAGACCACGATGGCGAGGTCATCGCAAAAATCGCGATCGAGGTCGCCGGCCGCTAGCGAAACGACAGGAGCTGACTGAAGCTGCGTCCAGGAGTCGTTCCCGCCCTTGTTGTGCGTGGTGTAGTCCGCGGCGTTACCGGCATCGATCTTGACGACGCTTTGCTTCCAGTTGCCGCCCTCCAAGTCATACATGTCGACTACAGCCTTGCGCACGCCGTTCTCGTCGACATAGCAGCCCGCGTAGACAAAAAGCTCGTCGACGCCGTCGCCATCGACATCGCCCGCCTCGACATCAAAGACGGCGTCGTGCTCTTGCAGGTAACCGGCATCCAGGTACTTAAAACGGCCTTCGTACATCATATTAGTGTTGACCGTCACCGGCAGGTGTGTGTCGAGAGTGCGCGTACGCCCGTTGCTAAACGAGTAGAGGACCAGCTCAACCTTTCCGGCGTATGACTTGCCGTCAATCGTCGTGGAGGAACTGTCGCCGTAGGCACGGAGCTCGGCAACGCGGCTCTTTTTGCCCGTGCTGGCGTCGCTGCAGAACTCAACACTCGTGGCGTGAATGCCCGAGAAACCGTTGTTGTCGTTGGCGAGTACTGTTGAGGACTCATTGTTGCTTAGGTACGACCAGGTGCCGCCACCGTAGTCGCTATGCTTGTAGAGATCGCTGTTCGTATCGAAGTTGTTGACGTTTTGCCAGAACTTTGCGGCGCCCCACACACTTCCATAGCCATCGGTGAGTTTGCTGCTGCCGCCAATGTCACCGCGCTCGACGTTCTCGAGCTTGTCGCGCAGAGTATAGCGATTGCCATGGCTACCGTTAGCTGCCATATAGACCTCGCTGCGCGTGGCAAACGTCGTGGGGGTATCAGTGGAATAGGGGCCAACGGTATCGGCCGGAATGTCCTCGCTCGTGCCCAGACCCAGGGCTTGATAATCCTGCTCGGTCATATCGGTGATTGCGGGCGCGTCTGCCGCCTGGGCAACCTGGGGCGTGGCCGTGAAGCAGGCGACGCTCGTGGCGATCAACGCAACAAGCGCCGCCGTCCCAACAAGCGGGATTTTCGACAGCCTACGGATACGGTGGTGTGGAACGTGCATGAGGGACCTCGCTTTATTCGAGTGGAGTGGACTCATTTTTGCAAATGATACATCCGATGCCCGATATCACGTGTCTCATTTTCGCCAACGGCGTGTCTCATTTTTGAGAATCCGAGATGCCGCGGAAATCTTATCCCAGCTCAAAGGCCATTTCTGGGATGTATTTTCCGTCGAGTGCCTCATCGGGAAACTGCATCCCATTTCAAGCGTCGATTCTGGAACGCACTTTCCCCTTAGACCCTCAACCGGAAACCGCATCCCACTTTGAGCGCAAATTCCGGGATGCATTTTCCGCTTGAGCCTCATTGGGAAACGGCGTCCCACTTTGAGGGCTGATTGTGGGATGCATTTTCCGGTTTTGCTCTCATTGGGAAAATGCATCCCGTTTCTTGACCGAATAATGGGACGCAATTTCCCGTTGGAGCGCCTTTGGGAAAGTGTGTCCCACTTCGACCGCCCAGAGTGGGATGCACTTTCCGCAAAGCACCTCAACGGGAAACTACGTCCCATTCCAAAGGCAAATTCCGGGACGCATTTTTCGAAAGCCTGCCCATCCGGAAAGCCCGTCCCACTTTGGACGCATCCGGGCACGGAACCATCGACCTATCAGGCCTCCCATCAATAAAGAGGCTTCCTCCCGGACGGCGGGGCACGAAGTTCATCGCGAGTTCCGCACGCAAAGAAGGCCACTTAATGTGGCCTTCGTCTTGCGCAGG
>CALFDL010000299.1 GCA_937950415.1 uncultured Collinsella sp.
GAGCAGCCATGTCCAACGCACCCACGCACTCTGTCCACAGCGCAATCGCAACAGGCCCGCTGCTCCTACTCCTCTTCCTACTCATCAGTTGCTTGGCGCCGGTACCCGCACTTGCCATCGACGGCTACGATCAGCTCGGCTTCCACACCATTAGCGACGATTGCGGGCCCTTCTTCATCGGTAAGTACGAGGCTCAAGACGCCTCAATCGCATACTGCATGAACCAGGAACGTCCCGGTCCCACCAAGCCGGGCGGCCCTTGGCTCAACTTTGATCAAGGCTGGGTGTGGCTCGACGACGAGTTCGCAGCGATCGTTTGTCACGGATATCCTTCTGCCACGTCGTTTGGCGGTTACAACCTGTCGCCCGATCGCGCCCGCGCCGCCACTCAACTTGCCGTATGGATGCTTAACGGCACCACCCATGTCGACGGCACCTACTCCTACACAACAGCTCAAGGCAAGACAAAAAGTGGGCATTTTACCGCCGACAATGAGGTTGTGGCTGCCGCACGGTGGCTTCACGACAATGCAAAATCGGGAGGCATCAAAGCCGCTCCGCACCGCGCGCGGCGCTATTTGGGACCCATATCGGGCGGCAGCAAGCGTCAAGACATGCTCTACGTACTGCCATCTGTCTCCGTTTCTTTCCAAAAACAGTCCGCGAACACCGTCATTACCAGCGGAAACGACACCTATCAGTTTGACGGGGCAACATTCGATATCTTCGAGAGCATGAGCGACGCGCGCGTCGGCACGCTCAAAATGGACGGCAACGGCCGAGCGCAGGCAACACTTTTGCCTAACACGGCATACTACCTGGTAGAGACAAAGGCGCCGGCGGGCTATGTCCCTCGACGCGACCGGATCCCCTTTACCACGGAGGGCAGTGGTGGCCATGTCACAATCGATGAGCAACCAGGCACCATCACGCTACGCATCGTAAAGCTTGACGCCGCAACGGGCACTGGATCCCAAGCGGGGGCCTCGCTCGCCGGCGCCGAGTTTACCTGCGTCTCTCAATCCACCCCAGGATGGACGCAAACCCTTACGACCGACGAAAGCGGTCGGGCCGCCCTTGATAACGTTCCCCTAGGAACCTTCACCATCTATGAGTCGAAGGCCCCCGAGGGCTACCTGCTACCCAGCGACAGCTGGACCTACACCGTTGGGGCCGACCAGTTGGGCGATTCGGGCGTCGTCGAGCTCGAGTCTCGCATTTCCGATATTCCGATTGCATTTGACCTTGAAATTTCCAAGTTTAAAGATCATGGCAACAGCGATCAGTCTGGCTTGGAGCAGCCCGCTGAAGGCGTTGTCTTTGAAGTCATCAGCAATAGCTCACAACAGGTTGTTGGAACGTTGACCACAAATATCTATGGTTTTACCTCCACCAAAGACCAGCCCGGAGCATGGTTCGGCGCAGGCAAGCGGCCCGATGGCGTCCACGGAGCCATCCCCTACGACCGTGCCGGCTACACAGTTCGGGAGGTTCCAGAGTCCGTCCCCGAAGGCTTTAAACAGGCAGGAGAATGGACCGTCTCGGCCGAACAGATCGCTGACGGTGCCGAGCTTCAGTACATCGTGGACAACCATGCCCTATCGACGCACCTCCAGATTGTTAAGCGCGACGCCCAAACCGGTGCCGCGGTTCCCCTTGCCGGCTTTAGCTTCCAGCTGCTCGACAGCAACCACGAGCCCATCTCGCAAACGTGCTGGTATCCGTCCCACAATATCCTGAACACCTTTACGACCGACACAACGGGTACCGTCACGCTGCCCGAATCTCTTAACCCGGGCACCTACTACGTGCGAGAGGTCTCGTCAAAGAAGCCATACCTTGTCGGAGAGGACCTCACGATAACAATCCCCGCCGACAGATATCTAACGCCCGTTGCAATCGCCTCATACTTCGACGACGCGGCAACCGGAAGCATCGAAATCGTAAAGTCCGACGCCACCGATGGGCACAACCTCATGGGGGCCGTGTTTGACATCCGAGCTGCAGACGATATTGTTCGCCCCGACGGCAGCATCGTTGCCCTGGCCGGCGAAACTGTCGCCACGGTAACGACTGACGAGCAGGGGTCCGCCCGTGCAAGCCATCTTTCGTTGGGATGTGGAACCGCATGCTACGAAGTCGTTGAGACCCAAGCCCCCGAAGGATATCTCCTGGACCAGAATCCCCATACGGTCGAGCTGTCATATGTCGACCAGACAACGCCCGTCATCGAGGCCCATCTCGGCGTGTCCGACGATTTCACCAAGGTTGATATCTCCAAGGTCGATGCAAGCGGTGAGCAGGAAGTGGAAGGCGCACAGCTCACCCTATATGGTCCCGATAAAACCGAAATAGACTCCTGGACCTCATCCGATAAACCGCACCGTATCGAACATCTTGCGCCTGGCACCTACACGTTGCGCGAAATAATGTCCCCGCGGACCTACGACCTTGCCGAGGAGATAACGTTTGAAGTAAAGGCTACGGAAGAAGTCCAATCTTTCGCAATGAAGGACGCGCCGATCGAGATCAAAGGACAGATCGACAAGCGTCAAGAAATTGCCCAGCCCGTCGGGGATGGCCTCTTGGCTAACGGCGATGGCAAAAACCGCGCCGCGACACAAGCCGATGCGGAAGGGTTTTTCTCCTACACCGTCGATGCGCGAAACGAGTCGACCACCTGGGTTGATGAGCTCACAATTACCGATGATCTTGAGTGCGCCAAGGACGGCACCGCAAGATTCGTCTCAATCGAAACCCCTATCGCCACCGGCGACCTCAACAGCCTATGTAACGTGTGGTACCGTACGACGCCGTTGGGTTCATCAAGCATCGACGAGCAGGCAAACGCGACACTTGACGATGGACATGAAAACCCCTGGCTTGAGTCCGAAGAAGTTAAAGAGCGCTTAGGCGAGGACCGTCGCCTCGTTGATTACGAAGGCTGG
>CALFDL010000300.1 GCA_937950415.1 uncultured Collinsella sp.
ACGTAGTAGATAGGCCCTTTTCGTGGCACAGCACTACTCCATCCCAAATTGGCACCCCGAGCCTCGTGAGTTGCCAACAAGCTGTTCGCCCAGCGCTTTATCCGCGCGGCATTTGGAAAATAGCACCACCGCAAAACCCGCGAGTAGCGCTTATTTTGCTATATCTCACTATACTTTGCTATATCTTGCAAAGTATAGCAAGATATAGCAAAGTATAGCAAGGTGGCTCACATGCAAACAAACCCTTTTAAGCCCACAGCAGGTAAAACACCTCCCACGATTATCGGCCGCGAAGATGTGCTCGAAGAATTCAATGAGGGCCTCGTCAACGGGCCTGGTGCCCCGGGGCGCCTAATGCGCATAGCCGGCGTCCGTGGAACGGGCAAGACGGTCCTCCTTGACGAGTGCTCACGTTTGGCGCAAAGCCGTGGCTGGACGGTCATAAAAGAGGTCGCAACCCAGGGACTTTGCCAGCGCATTTTCGAACAGCTGCAGCCCAGATTCCAGGCCAAACACGCCAGATTTGAGCCCACCGTAGCTGGCATATCCATCGGCAGCATAGATATTGAGCGAATCGGCCCATCGCTACGCGACGCCATGAGACAGACAATATCCAAGAATGGAAATGGCTTGCTCATCACTCTCGACGAAGTTCAAGACGCAGAGCTCGATGAGGTCCGAACGCTCTCCATTGCGATTCAGCAGGTTATCGGCGAAGACCTTGATATCGCCTTTGTTTTTGCTGGGCTGCCTTCGATGATTGAAAGCATCATCAACGGAAAGACACTTACGTTTTTGCGCCGTGCCCTCCCCTTTGATCTGAAGGCTGTGGCAGTAACCGAAGTGTCGTACTCCCTCGAGGAAACCATTGAAGCGTCTGGCATGGAGTTGCAGCCAGGTATTGCCGGCCAACTTGCCGAAGCAACGCAAGGCTATCCTTTCATGATCCAACTCGTTGGATACTACGCATGGCAGTTGGCAAGACGTGCACATACAGCGATTATTGGAGAAGAAGAAGCCGAGCGTGGCATTGCAACGGCACGCGAACGCTTCTGCGCCATGGTGATTGAGCCCGCGCTGCAGCGCATTCCGCCCACGTGCATCGCTTATCTGCTGAGCATGGCGTCTTTGGGGCAGACGAGCTCGACCAGCATGGTTGCCGACGCCCTAAACAAAACGCCTCAACAGGTGAGCTCCGTCCGCAGCCGCCTGTTAAGAGAATCGATTATCGAGGCTCCTTCGTACGGCAAGGTCTCATTTGCCATCCCCTATATGCGCGACTACCTCTACGAGCACAAAGCCGAACTGGAAGCTGAACTGTAGAAACGACAACTGCCCTGCAAGACGAAAACCGTTTTCGTACGGATTTAAAGCAGACGTAAACGGTTTTCGTCTTGATTTGCGTCCGAAATTAAGACGTAAATTGCGCTTTCGTACGCTTATTACCAGACGCAAATTGTTTACGTCCGGCTATGCGTCCCCAATCCAGACGAAAAGGGCCCCGAGCTCGTGTGAGCTCGGGGCCCTTTGTGCCGCACATCTATGAGAGGGAATCGATGCGCACGGGCGCTACTCCATGAAGCCACCCAGGGATGGCGGAAACCTCGTCAATGGGGCCAGGTTTACATGCGCCAAGTTGGTGCAAAGTAACCTGCCCCCCACACAACAAGGGGTTGACTAGAGCTCGCAGGCAACCTTGTAGCCATCGCCGATGGCGTCGCGAATGTTGCCACACTTGTTGGCGTCGCCCAGCACGTGGGTGGCAACACCGGCTGCAGCCAGGTCGTCGGCCAGCTTGGTATTGGGACGATAGCCCATGGCAAGTACCAGCGTATCGGCATCGGCGATGGTGTGGATCTC
>CALFDL010000301.1 GCA_937950415.1 uncultured Collinsella sp.
TTTTTCTTAAAAGTCAAGGCCGCGTTCCACGGACTTCCGAGATGAACCTTTTTTACATCCTCTTTCCATCGATGAGTAAACAATAGCTCCTCTTTTGTCGAAAAATCCGGAGCTTTAACTTTATCGAGAGCAGTGAATACATTTTCAACGATCTTTGTAAGTCGTTCAGAAAC
This sequence comes from uncultured Collinsella sp., assembly GCA_937950415.1. Classification (GTDB taxonomy): domain Bacteria; phylum Actinomycetota; class Coriobacteriia; order Coriobacteriales; family Coriobacteriaceae; genus Collinsella. The sequence goes on from CALFDL010000301.1 coordinate 174, forward strand.
TACACCTTTCGAAAGACCGAGGTTATCAGCCTCCCACAACACCTGCAAAGCATGGACATCTTCAAATGTAAACTGCTCACCGATGGACATGGCTAAAGATTGGTCTATTCCATCACATAGTCTAATGTTAACAAGATCGTACCATGGGGCAACGACAAATCCATTAGGACTTCGCATAAAGGAAATATTTTTCTCGTGACCATCCGAATTTCCAATCAGCAAATTTAGAATCATCCAATCCAACAATTGGATCTTGTATTTAAGAGGATCGCTCATAAATTCTGATAGCGAGGCGAGCTTAACAAATGAGACTCCATCTGCATATAAATATCCATAGCCGTCGCCTGAGTAGTTTCGTTCATATTTTCGCTCTGAAACAAGACCTAGGGCCTGACATCCATCAATCACATGACGACGTCTGACGACGACATTCCCGTTAACACATTCAACAGTTCGATCAAATCTTATAATCTCTAGGACTCTATGGCGAGGAATAGAGATAAGACGAGCATCGTTAACAACGAATCCAGCCTCTCTGGCTCGCCTTAGTGACAAAAACTCGTTAAGAAGGAGATTGGGAATAGAACCAGCTTCAAATTTCAATATGCGATCAGAGAAAAAATCTGGACCATCAGCTAAACCGAAATGATTGTCAAGCTTGAGAACGTTGAGTTTTTCCTGACATCCGGCGAGAGAAAGGCGAGGTCGGCCATCCCAAACAGTTATAGGATATCGACGAATAGAATCGAGTCGTTCTGCCAACTCCTTGAAAGTAACTGCTCTTAAAGAACGTGGCTGTTGGGGGAAGTTTTAATTTTCTAATCTAATAGCGCCAACCAGATCATTACGCATGTAAAGGCAAAGCCCTAAAACTGAAGACTCGGGTAGTCTTGCATGCTTAGACAAGATTGTGAGTGCCTTTCCTTCCGGTAAGGTATTTTGAAAAAAAATGTTGCCACTTCATCGCTAAACATACCATTAAGTGGCATGGACGGAGACAAGGGGAAGCCTGAAAGACTCCATTCCTGCGAATATTTGAAGCAAAGAGTAAGCGGATTAGAGCTTTCAAAAATTCGTCCGACCTCACGACTGCCAAACATTACCTTAATTTCAGAACCATCCATATTGTTCTTCCTCAGTCAAGGGCTTAACCTTTAGATTTTTCGGCAACGGCTCAAGTACTCGAACTCCGACCGCAAAATCTACAGAAAGTTGAAGGCTATCAAGGACTCGTATAAGGGTGCTGAGTTTGACGTCTTCTCCCTTTTCCAACCTGATCAAACTCTTCTTGGAGACCCCTGTTGAACGAGCCAAGTCGTCGAGAGTCAAACCTAGGGCTTTCCGGTGTCCCTTGATTCTGTCCCAAAAAATCGCTGGGAACACGTTGGTACTAGGATCAGCAGGTCTATCTTTCATAGTAAAAGTGTCGTTAAGGCTACTATCAGCATCCAGTTTACTCACTTCTTCGCTGCGAAACTACCGTTCGCTAAACATTAGTTACCTTGGAGACACTTTTGGTCTTACGAGATCTTCCGATATTGGGATCGAAAACAGCCAGTTGAACGAAAGGGGCGAATCATTCAGTCAGCCCGAGCGACGGCGAATGTCCTGGAGGCTTATCTGGTGCAACGCGCTCGCCTGCTCGGCGGATCTCCGAAGGAGATCGCCCGCGCTCAGGGATGGCGCGTCAAGAAGCACGCGGCGACAGATCGATACAGCTGAGTCACAAGGGACAACTTGATTCAGGTTATATGGGAAGAGGGGGCTGCGTAACGTAAGCTCCCTATGGGGGTAAGACGCTCAACATGGGGGATGAGAAACGCCGCCGCGGATACTCTCCGCCGGCGGCGTTTCCATTGCTCC
>CALFDL010000302.1 GCA_937950415.1 uncultured Collinsella sp.
CGCTCGGGCGTGGAGACGGTGCTCGATCTGATTGGGTTTGACGAGCGCGTACGCGATGTCGACCTGGTCATTACAGGTGAGGGCAATATGGACGAGCAATCCGCCGCCGGCAAGGCACCGGTGGGCGTGGCCCGTCGTGTGAAGCGATATGGCAAGCCGGTGATTGCTGTCGTGGGCGGTCGCGCTGACAACCTCGATGCGGTGTATGGGCAGGGCATCGACTTGGTGCTTCCGATCTGCCGCAAGCCCATGCCCCTCGACCAGGCGCTCGGTGTGCAAGAAGCCACAACCAACCTCATCTGCGCCGGCGAGGCAGCTGCCCAAGCCTATGACCTCGCTCGCCTCTAAAACCAATCCGAAGTTGGATGCCCTGAGCTTTGCATCGGACCGTCTGCCACGAAACGTGGCCATCTACTACGTTTAACCGGCCATCCTCGACCATCCCGGAATTTGCAAAAACAAAACCGCAGGTAGAAAGCTTGCCGATTTTCGAAAAAGCACGCTATGGTTGACCTCTGTGACCAAAACGTAGTAGATAGGCCCTTTTCGTGGCACGGCACCAGATCAGTCTATTTAGGATGGGGCTTACTTGACTACTTTCGCCACCCTGATGCCCCTCCAGTCAAAAAGTGGTCAAAAAAGCCCCGTCCCAAATTAGCTACCTTGCTCTGGTGGGCGGGAGCAGGTAAGATATACCGAGCGCCTAGCGCGTTCGATGGGTTCGGATGACGACATGTTCCGAATCTGGTCAGGTCCGGAAGGAAGCAGCCATAAGGAGCCTCTGTCGGGCATCCGAATCCATCGAGCGCACGGGCGCTTTTTTGGTGCCGCGGCACCAAAAAAGCGCCTGAAGGGTCACATTTATCTGATAATTGAATCCCTGGCGTTATGCCGCTCGCTGGTGTTGCCAAAACATCTGTAACGAGTTGCTTACGCATCTTCAAGGTTCGCCGTACTATCATGAATCAGATTGAAGAGAGATGATGATAGGGAGCGCCTATTTATGATTGAGCTGCTCAGGCGTTTTGGTGGTAAGTTTCGCCGGTATATGGTGATTGGTCCTGCGTGCAAGCTGATCGAAGTGATCTTTGACCTGCTGACGCCGCTGGTGATTGCCCAGATGA
>CALFDL010000303.1 GCA_937950415.1 uncultured Collinsella sp.
ATGGCGGCGCGTTCCTCGTCGAGCTCGGCCGTGACGGCGGCATGGACCACCGCGTCGCACGTCTCCCCCGCCGCCTTCACCACCGGCCACTCGGTGAGCAACTCGTTGACAGAGGGGATGGCACGCAGACGGGCGCGCACCTCATCGGAAATGTTCTGGCTATCGCTCATATGCGGCCTTTCAAAACAAACGTGGATCAGTCGAATACATCGGCTGAGTCAATTACTCGTCATTATCCCCGCGCGGCGCAATCTTTTCCACGCGAACGGCGTTTTCCTGGGTGAGCGCGGCGCCCGTAATGGGATCCCAGCGCAGCGGCGTGTGGTCGAGCGGGCCGACGCCGAGCACCTGGGCTCCACCCGCGCCTGCGCTAAACGAACGCCCGCCCGGAGCCGCCGACGTAAAGATGCACGCCGGATGCAGGTGCGGCGTGGTCTCCACGCGCACCCGGTCTCGACCCATGTCGCTTACCAGCTCGACGACCTCGCCGTCGGCGATGCCCATGCGCACAGCGACGTCGGCATTCATCTGCACGGCATCCAGGTCCGACCCAGCCTCGGCGGCACCTTGGGCTGCAAGCCTTCGCGAGGTATGGGACTCAAAGGGCCGGTTGCCGCTAATGAGGCGAAACATCCCCGGCCCCGGCTCCACCATCGGGGCAATCCAGCCGGGCACACGACCCAAACCGGCGCGCTCCCACACGTCGCTTGCCAGCGCAATCTTGCCGCCGTCGAGCGGAATCACCGGCTCGCCTGTACGTGGCGGCAGCGACACGCCCGTGTCGGCCCAGCCGCGCTCCTTGAGCGCAGCCAGGTCAATCCCAAACGGAGCCACCTGGGCCGCCGCCAAGTCGTCCGGCGTAAAGTTGAAGTACTCGCCCACGCCGCAGGCAGCAGCCAGGCCGGCAAAAATCTCCCGGCCGGGACGTGTGTCGTCATGCAAAACCGGCAGCACCGCATTGCGGTAGAACACGCGCGCATCGTTGCGACCCACGACCGTACCCACGCCGCGGTCGGCCTCCAGATACGTCACATCGGGCAGCACAAAGTCGGACGCACGCGCCGTCTCGGACCAACGGATATCGATGGTCACAAGCAGGTCGAGCTGCTGCAAGATGCCAAGCCATGCATCGGCGTTGCCGTAACCCGCACCGGGATTGCTGGCATAGACGATGAGCCCGCGTAGGTCGCCGGCAAGAATGGACTGGCCAATCGTCGTGCACAGACCACGCACCGGATCGACGAGCGGATAGCGCTCGGAGCCCAACTTGGGCTCACGCGGCACCGGCGGCGTCGCAAAGCGCGCAGGGTCCAAGTCGCCCAGCGCAAGCGGAGTCGGCGGGTTGAGCGCACCGCCCGCATGCCCCAGGCAGCCCAACAGTACATCGACCAAACAGATGGCGCGTGCCGTCTGGGTGCTGTTGGCATACGCAATGCCAATGCCACCGTGAAAGCCCGCGTCGACCACGGCGGCAGGCGCCGCAGCAGCCAGATCGCGCGCCGTCGCGCGGATGTCGTCGGCCGGCACGTCGTCTTTCCAGTAGTCGCTGAACACCGGCTCCTCGTAGTAGGGA
>CALFDL010000304.1 GCA_937950415.1 uncultured Collinsella sp.
TGTCCATCGCGAGCATCTGGGGATTGGAGTTGTTGGCGAGCAGCCAAGCGCCCTGACCCAGATAGTTAAAGATAAGGGCCGCCTTAACAAACGGCCAGGATGCGTAAATGTTAGCTTTGCCCACGTGACCCATGTCCGAATAGAGCGCCTCGGCGCCGGTCGTCGACAGGAAGACAAAGCCGAGCACCATGATGCCCGAATGGTTGATGGGCGAGAACAGGAACATGATGCCGCGGATGGGGTTGAGCGCGCGTAGGATGGACAGGTTGCCGATCATGTTGAACAGGCCGGCGCCCGCCAGGAACAGGAACCATAGCGTCATGAGCGGACCGAACAGCTTGCCGATTGACGAGGTGCCGGCGCGCTGCATGGCAAACAGACCGCAGATAATGATGATGGTGATGATGATCACATTGGTCTGGCCGTCGCCCAGCAGCGCATGGCCCCATTCGATGGTGCGCAGACCCTCGATGGCTGTGGTGACCGTGACGGCGGGGGTGAGGATGCCGTCGGCAAGCAGTGCCGCACCGCCGATCATGGCGGGCAGAATCAGCCATGGTGCCACCTTGCGCACGAGGCTGAACAGGGCGAAGATGCCGCCTTCGTTGTGGTTATCGGCCTTCATGGCGATTACCACGTACTTGACCGTGGTCACGAGCGTCATGGTCCAGATGACGAGCGAAAGCGCGCCCAAGATCATGTCCTCGCTGACGGTACCGATGCCGCCGTTGTTGGCGACAATTGATTTCATGGTATACATGGGGCTCGTGCCGATGTCGCCGTATACGACGCCGAGCGTTACGAGCAGCATGCCAGCGGAGAGGGGAATGGCTCCATGCCCGCCTTGACCACGCTGGTCTTGGGGGCTTGCCTCCAGTTTGTTGTGTGCCACGTGGACTCCCTTAGACATCCGGTTATCTGTTTAGGACAGACAATCTTTATGCCGTCTTTATACATACAAGAGCAGTTTGGCACATCAGGTTATTTTAGACAATAATCCCCAGCTGGGGATTATTTATATACGCAGGTGGCATTTCAAAGCAGGGGCTTTTAGGCACGTGCCGCTTGGGCGATGCCAGCCTTGGCGCTTGCGCGTTTGCCGGCGAGTTCGCAAAAAATCGCGCCGCCGATGATAAGCGCGGCGCCCATCAGACGGACCGGTGTTATGGCTTCGCCCAAAAGGACGGCCGAGAACACGACGGCCGAAAGCGGTTCGAGGTAGCCGACAACTGCGATGGTCTGGACGGGCAGCTTGGCGACGGCGCTAAAGTAGAGCAGACAACCGAGTCCGGTGTTGACAATGCCGAGCATGGCAACGGCGCGCCAATCGATGCCGGCGGCAATGCTGGGGGAGAAAAACGAGGGGGCACCTTGCGTGAAGAGCGTAAGGATCAGCGCGGTCACAAAGGCAGCGCTTACCTGGAGCGCGGAGTTCTCGAGACCCTCGATGTGCGGCGCACCCTTGCTAGCGATGACCATCAATGCATAGCAGAAGGCCGAGGCGATTCCACAGACGATACCCGCAATGGGCATATTGCCGCCTAGACCTTGCGCTGCAATGAGAAAAGCACCGCAGGCGACGGCGATAAACCCGGCGATTTTGCCGCCGGTCAGTTTTTCGCCAAAGATGAGTGGGGAGAGCGCCATGACAATGATGGGGCCGCAGTAGTACAGCAGCGAGGATACGCCGACGCCGATCGTCTGGTAGGCGCGGAACAGAAAAATCCAGCTGGCGCCCAGCGCGGCTCCCGAGAGGAGGAGGGCTGCGGCTTCGCGGGGGCGAGATGGCGCCTGCAACTTATGGCGTTGGGTGATGGCGAGGACGGTGACAAGCGAGAGTGCGCCCAAAAACGTGCGCAGGAGCACGATATCGGAGCTCGGCAGCGCGATGGCAGCGGCGATGATGCCGTTGGAGCCAAACAATAGCAATGCTGCTAAGTACGTAAACAGTCCGTTGTTCATGCGCTGACATCCCCTCTATATCCGAACATGTTCACTATGGGTGAACTGGCTTTAGAAGAAAAGCGAATATAATGCATAGATAACATGACAAAAACTCATGCAAGGGTGGAGGCGCGTCGTGGAAACGAATATTCAAAAGATGCAGGCGCTGCTCGAGACCGTGCGCGCCGGCAGCTTTACGCGTGCTGCAGAGCGGCTGAGCTATTCGCAATCGGGCGTGAGCCGCATGGTGGGCGACCTTGAGGCAGACTGGGGTTTTAAGGTGCTTGATCGCAGCCGCGAGGGCGTGGTGCTTTCTGCCGACGGGCGGCAGGTCATGCCGGCGGTCGAGGCGTTATACGAAGAGTTTGGCCGTCTGCAGCGACGCGTGGACGAGATGCGAGGGCTCATGCGTGGCAAGATCTGTATCGGTACGTTTTCGAGTGTGGCGACCCATGTGTTGCCGCCGGTGATTGCGCGGTTTCGCGCCGATCACCCGGACGTTAATTATGAGTTGCTGATGGGCGATTACTCAGAGATTGAACAATGGGTGTCAGAGGGCCGCTGCGACCTGGGCTTTATTCCGCGCGAGCCACGCGGCGCCGGCATGGCGTCGCGGCCGTTGGTGCGCGACGAGTTAATGGCGGTAGTGCCAACGGGCTCTTTGCTTGCCGCGGCGGAGGTCGTCTCTCTTGCCGATTTGGCCAACGAGCAGTTTATTCTGCTGGAACGCGGCACCGATGACGAGATTACGCCACTGTTCCGTCGGGCGGGGCTGACCGTGCGCTCAAAGCTGTCGACCTGGGATGACTATGCGATTATGGCCATGGTCGAGGACGGCCTGGGCGTGAGCGTTCTTCCGGCGCTCATCTTGCGCCGCTGCCAGTTCAACGTTGCCATTCGTTCGCTCGAAGGACATCCCCACCGGCAGATCAACGCTATATATCGAACGGCCGATGTTTCACTTGCCGCCGCCCGTTTTCTCGAATACCTCTAGCATGCTCGGCGAGGGCTGCTCCGATGTCGAATCGTACGAGCACTCAGCATATTTTCTTGTGAAATTGAACTTACTCGCTACGCATGGCGCTATACTGCTTGCTAAATTGAACTTCGGTTCAATTATCGTTCTATAAATTGAACCTTGCCAGCAAGGAGGTTCCTGTGGCCCAAGAGACGTTTAGCGATCGCCTGCGACAGGCTATGTCCGATCGCGACGTTCGACAGTCGGACGTGATTCGTGCATCGGAGATGCTCGGCAAAAAACTCGGCAAGAGTCAGATGAGCCAATATGTGAGCGGCAAGACGATCCCGCGGCGCGATGTGGCAGAGCTGCTCGCCCGTATTTTGGAGGTCGATGTTACCTGGCTGATCGCCGGTGACGCCGATCAAGGCGAGACATCATCGCCCCGCAACGTTTCCAAGCCCGAACCCCATCCCTCAGCTCAAATTTCAAGGAGCATCACCATGCGTACTTTTTCTAAATCCACCAAGCTCGATAACGTCCTGTATGACGTGCGCGGTCCCGTCGTCGACGAGGCCGCCCGTATGGAGGACGAGGGCGAGCGTATTCTCAAGCTCAACATCGGCAACCCCGCGCCCTTTGGTTTCCGCACGCCCGATGAGGTCATTAAGGATATGCGCCAGCAGCTGCCCGACTGCGAAGGCTATTCCAACTCGCGCGGCCTGTTCTCTGCGCGCAAGGCAATCATGCAGTACTCGCAGATCAAGGGCCTGCCCAATGTTCAGATGGAGCACATCTACACAGGCAACGGCGTATCCGAGCTCATTCAGCTTTCGATGAACGCGCTGCTCGACAATGGCGACGAGATTCTGATCCCCAGCCCCGACTATCCGCTCTGGACGGCGTGCGCAACCCTTGCCGGCGGTCATCCCGTGCACTATCTGTGCGATGAGCAGGCGGATTGGTATCCCGACCTGGAGGATATGGAGTCCAAGATCACGAGCGCGACCAAAGCCCTCGTTATCATCAACCCCAACAACCCCACGGGCTCGGTCTACCCGCGCGAGGTACTCGAGGGCATCGTCGAGGTTGCACGCAGGCATCAGCTGATGATCTTTGCCGATGAGATCTACGACCGCCTGTGCATGGACGGCTACGAGCACGTCTCGATTGCCTCGCTCGCTCCCGATCTGCCCTGCGTCACCTTTAGCGGCCTTTCCAAGTCGCATATGATCGCGGGCTATCGCATTGGCTGGATGGTGCTTTCGGGCAACCAGCGCTGCATGAGCGACTTCATCATGGGCGTCAACATGCTCTCTAACATGCGCCTGTGCTCCAACGTGCCGGCTCAGTCGATCGTTCAGACGGCACTCGGTGGTCATCAGTCCGTTAACGACTACATCCGTCCCGGCGGCCGCGTCTACGAGCAGCGCAACTTTGTGTATGAGGCGCTCAACAAGATTGACGGCATCTCGGTGGTTAAGCCGCGCGCGGCGTTCTACATCTTCCCCAAGATGGATGTGAAGAAGTTCAACATCACCGATGACGAGCAGTTCGCCCTTGACCTGCTGCACGAGAAGAAGATTCTGATCACGCGCGGCGGCGGCTTCAACTGGGCTGAGCCCGACCACTTCCGTATCGTGTACCTGCCACGCATGGAAGTACTCAAAGAGTCCCTCGAAGACCTCGCCGACTTCTTTGACCATTACCGCCAGAGCTAGTGGGATAGAAGTTCCGCACTATGAAAAGCTCCCTGCAGTTGTTTTGCTGCAGGGAGCTTTCTTGAATCGGCGGAACTAAATAACGATTCCGCAACAGTGGTCGATTTCGTGTTGGATGATCTCGGCGGTGTAGCCCGAGAAGTTTTTGATGCGGTGAACGAAGTTCTCGTCCAAATACTCCACCTTAATGCGGCGATAGCGGGTACAGGGACGCTCGCCGATCAGCGAGAGACATTCTTCGCTCGTCTGATAGGCATTGACCTGCTCAAGAATTTGAGGGTTGTACATCAGGAGCGCCCTGTTGCCGTCCTTTACGCAGATGATGCGTTTGCGCACGCCAATCATATTGGCGGCGAGGCCCACGCACTCGTGCTCATGCTCATGGAGCGTATCCAGGAGGTCCTGCCCGGTCACGGCGTCATCGGGGCCCGCGTCTTCGGAAGGCAGGCGCAAAAAGAACTCGGATTTCATGATGGGCTTAATCATGGCGGGCTCCTCATGTCTCATGCTTTCGTGGACTTTTAATAATAGCGCGTAAGGAAAGCTGCACGTCCGCGTTACAATCTTTCGACGTTGGACCATGTTGCCAGATTCGCCGCGTGCGGCGTCTGGCGTAAGTCTAGGGCTCATGTTCGCCCTGGACTGTTCCTCTGGGGCGATGCGACTGTCGTTCCAAGAGGAAGGAAATGCATGGGGAACAAATCTCAGCAACAAGTTAAAGTAACGCCATCGGGTACTGCGGCGCTTCTCGTCGTAATGTATATCGCAGCCTTTGTTGCTGCGTTTAACGAGAACATCATTAACGCGGCGTTGCACGACATCATGGCGGCCTTTTCGGTGGGTGCCACCACGGCGCAGTGGCTTGTTTCGGGCTACATGATCGTGACGTCGATCTTTACGGCCATCATGGCCTTTCTTTCCGGTCGTTTCTCGACGCGCAAGCTGCTGTTTTTCGCATGCGGATGCACGGTCGCCGGAGAAGTCCTGTGCCTGGTCGCCCCGTCGTTTACTGTTTTGCTGCCAAGTCGTATTTTGCAGGCTGCGGGATCGGGCATCTTGTTTCCGCTCATGATGAACGTGGTGCTGTCTTGCGCCCCGCGTGAGAAGCTCGGTCTGTACCTGAGTCTGGGCGGTGCCTGCATTACGCTAGGGCCGGCGTTTGGACCTGTGATCAGCGGTCTTATGTGCACGTTGTTTGGCTGGAGAGCGGTGTTCGTAGTGCCGTTGGTGGGCGGCATCGTGGTCGCTGTGGCGGCAGCAAAGCTCGTTCGGAATGTCGGAGAGTGTTCGAACGCCACGCTCGATATTCTGTCGGTTGTTTTGCTCGCCGCCGGCATTACGGCGTTCGTGTATTCCGTAGGCGAGTTCTCGACCAATGTGATGGCCGGTATCGTGACGCTTTTCGCCGCTGTTGTGGTGCTCGGCCTGTTTGCGGTTCGTCAGCTCAAGCTCGAGCATCCGGTGCTTAACGTGCGTCCCATGGCGAGCGTTCGTTTTTGGCCTGCATGCCTGCTTGTGGTGGTGTCGATGATGACGACGTTCTCGATGAGCGTTTTGTTGCCGCTCTATTTTGAGGGCGCATACGGCATGACCGCACTTGTCGCGGGTTTGCTCATTTTGCCGGCGATCGCCTGCAACGCCGTGACCTCGATTGTGGGCGGACGCGTGATGGATGCCCGTGGTGCGTGGCCGCTGCTGCCGGTCGGCTTTGCCCTGATCGCTGTGGGGCAGACGGCAATCTCGATGACCGCGGCAAGCATGAACATCGGCGTTGTCGTGCTGCTGACCGTTGTGGTGTATGCCGGCGTCGGTTTGGTACTGAGCCCCTCGCAGACCGCCGGTTTGGAGACGCTTCCCGTCGCTGAGCATCCTCACGGAACGGCATTGCTTAACACGTGGAACATGATTGCCGCGTCGTTTGGTCCGTCGCTGTTTATCGGCCTGCTTTCGAGTTCTGCGGTGGCTGCTGGCGCCGCGGGCGTTGCGTCGGACGTTGCCCAGGCGATAGGATTTGCAGCCGCCGTGCGCGTGGCGGCCGTGATTGCCGTTGTCGGGTTCGCGGTGTCGCTGGTGTACGCTCGCCGCGAGTCGCACATGTCGCATTAATGTGTGCACATAGATTCTGCAGCTAGATTGGATGGCGACACCATAAACTAATGGACGTTTTGCCGAGAGGCATGAATGTATAAAGCGCAAAGAGTGCGCGACGGGCCCCGCGAATGGGGCGATGATGCCCGAGAGGGCCAAGAAGGAGTCTCATGTCTGAGAACGAAGAGATCATGAACGAGACCGAGAACGAGACCATGGCTGCCGAGGTTGAGGCAGTCGAGACCGTGGAGACCGAAGCTGCCGAGGTTGAGACTGCTGACGAGGTTTCCGCCGAGGAGGAGGCCGAGGTTGTCGAGGCCGCCGCTGATTACGATGACGAAGAGCTGATGGACAAGATGCAGAAGGCCGCTCGCCTGCTGCGTAGCCGTCGCTTTGCTATTTCCAAGGAGGAGGAGGCCAAGGCCGAGCGCATGGCGAACATCGAGCGCGCCATTAAGCTCCTTGACCTCAAGCCCAAGATGGAGCAGAAGGAAATGTCCGACCTGCTGGGCATGCGCCTTCGTGAGCTCGATGGTCTGATGGCCGAGGCCGAGGCTGCCGATCTGGTCGGCCGCATCGACGACGCCGAGGGCGATATGCGCAAGATCGTTGTCTTCGCTGCCGAGGATGCCGCTGAGGGCCTGGTCGAGCTTGCCAACAAGAAGGAGAAGCTCCTGCCCGAGCTTTCTTACGAGGAGGCCACCGAGCTGATGGCCGCTCTCGATAAGGTCATCGCTCCGCTCGTCGCCATGGGCCTGGACGAGGACCGCGGTCCTCGCGGCGGCCGTGACGAGCGCGGTGGCCGTGGCGGCGACCGT
>CALFDL010000305.1 GCA_937950415.1 uncultured Collinsella sp.
CCGCAGTTAGTGCAGTTGATAAAGGGGTAGTGATAGCGTCGGTCGGCGGGATCGAACAATTCGCGCAAGCAATCGTTGCAGGTGGCGATATCGGGCGAGACGAGCGTCGTGTGCGCGGTCTGGTCCTGCGATGCTACGATGCGAAAACCCTGTTCGTTGGCGGCATCCCAACCGTTGGCTGCCAAGTCCACAACCTCGACATGCTCTACGCGGGCTGCCGCGGGCGCATGCTCGGAAAGCGCGGCAACAAAAGCATCGAGCGCATCGGCCGGAGCGTGCGCCTCGATATGCACGCCGTCGCCCGCATTGAGCACCCATCCACAAATGCCATGTGCCATGGCCTCGCGATACACAAACGGCCGCATGCCAACGCCCTGCACAATGCCCGTCACATGAATATGCACATGCCGCATGCGACTCCCCTCATCAAAACCGGCCAAAAAAGGACAGGTGCGCTACAGCCCCAGGCTCTGCTTGGTGGCGGCGCACGTGAGCTCGCCGTGCTTAACGCCGCGCAGGCCCAGCAGACGGTCGGCTAGTTCGTAGACGCGCTCGCCGCGACCCTTGAGCGCCAGAATCTCCAAGCAGTTGTGGTGATCCAGATGCACGTGCATGGTCGATACGATCTCGTCGGTGTAGTCGTGCTGCACTTCGTCCAGACGGCGCGTCAGGTCGCCGGTATGGTGGTCGTAGATCATGGTGAGCGATCCGATAACATGCTCATCGGGCGTGCGCATCTGCTCCTTGGCGATCGAGGCGCGAATCAGGTCGCGCACGGCCTCGGATCGGTTGGCCACGTCGCCGCGGCGCGCGATCTGTTCGTCAAAACGGCGCAGCAGGTCGTCCGGTGCGGTAACCGAAAAGCGGACTAGCTCGGAGCCGGAACCACTACAGTGGCAGCCCGCGTCACCGTCCGCCCCGTGCGGATGCTCGTGCTCGTACCCGCAGCCGTGCTCGTGTTCGGCCACGTTACACCAGCTTCACGGAGCCGACGGAGTTGTGGTCGGCCTCGATGGCCTCTTCGTAGCCCTCGAGTGCGTCGTGGGCCTCGTGCAGCGCGGCCATGGCTGCCTCGAGCTTGGCGCCGATGCGCTCCATGTCAAAATTCTCGGTCGCATGCAGCAACTGATGGCTCCACTCATGAGCGAGCTCGATGGTGTCGTCGACCTGCTTGACGCTCATGGCAAGCTGGCTCATGTTCATTCCAACATCATGCATGGGAAATCTCCTTTTGTATGGGGCAATTCAGTGGTTCAGATTTTACTACGCCCACTCTGTGCGCAGCTGCATAAGAAAACGGGTACGAGTCTGTGCGACCCGCACCCGTTCACTGGGGGCTGTTTGTAGCTACCATACTATCCGTGGTCGCACGCGCCGCACCCGGCAGTCCGGCGAGCGGTGCAAAACCGCTCATGGACGGCGGGTAAGTAACAAGCGTATTACAGATGCTTCTCCAACAGCGCCTGCAGCCTCGCCTTGGGCAGCGCGCCGACCGAGCGGTCAATCTCCTCGCCGTTCTTAAACACAATCAGCGTGGGGATGCTCATGACGCCATACTTCATGGCCAGGTCCTGGTTGTCGTCGACGTTGCATTTGGCAACGGCAAGCTTGCCCGCCAGCTCATCGGCAACCTCGTCAACGATGGGCGAGAGGGATCGACAGGGCCCGCACCACGGTGCCCAAAAATCGACCAGCACGGGCAGGCTGTCGTTAACGATGGAATCGAAGTTCTCGGGGGTAATCTGATTAATGTCAGCCATGGTGACCTCCATAATGCGACGCGGCTCGGCCGCGTAAAACTCAGTACGACCGTGCTTATACCCAGCCGCCCGCAAAGCAACCACTCGCGGGCGGCTCTTTTATATAATGGTGGGCACGCAAACGATTGGAGAGCGCATGTCCACGTCACAAAGCCAGAAAAAAGAAGCCATCGCCCAGGCGGCCGAGCAGGAGCTCACATCGCTTGCGGTCCGTGGCGTGCGTATTGCGGGCAACGCGTGCTCGCCGATCGTGCTGGTCAAAGGCGATCTGGACGAGGCCGAGCGTTCGGGTGGCGAGCTTGCCGCCGGCCCGGATGGCGCGGCGTTGCGCAAGGCGCTTGGGGCCATCGGCTACGCGCCCGAGGATTTTTGCGTGCTGGCAAGCGTCGCCGGCACAGGCGACGGAGCGGTCGCGGTGGGCGAGACTCTGCCGTGCGAGCTGTTCCGTGAGGCGCTTGAGGCTTTGGACCCCGAGGCGGTGCTACTGCTCGACAACAACGCGGCTGACGCCATGCGCGAGACCTACGCCGATATGCTCGTGGCGATCGATGACTTCGACACCGCCATGCTCAAGCCCGGCTTGGTCGCCCATGTGCAGGGTCGCCGCGTGCTCGCGCTCGACGGTTTTGAGGCGGCGCTCACTGACAAAGCCGCCAAGCAGCGCATGTGGGCATACATCAAGCAGCTGACCCCGGCAGCCGCGCCGCTGTAGCGGATTGGCGCCGGCGAGCGATTGCCTGGCGGGCAAGGCGCGCCTCGAGATCGGCGCCGCACTTCTACATCACAGCGCGCAGCTCAAACCGATCGCCGTTAATGCGGAACTGACAGTTGCCGTTCATGCGCTCCACGGCAAGTTTGATGCTCCTGGTGCCAAAGCCGTGGCCCGCATGCCGGGTCACGGGCATGCCATCGACCATGCGCGGCGCGCGGTCAAACGTGTTGGAGACTAACAGCAACAGCTGGCCGTCCTCAAGTCGCAGGTCAAGGTCGACGAATCGCTTTCCTTGGGGTGCGGCGCTTGCGGCGGTGATAGCGTTTTCCAAGGCATTTGAGAGCACGCTAAACAGGTCGGCGTCACCTACGTGGATGGTTTCGGGTACGGCGGCGCGCAGGTTGGCGGTAATGCCGTTTCTATTGATATCCGAGTTAAATGACGAAAGCGCGATGTTTACGGTCTCGTTGGCGCAGAAGCGGCGTACGGCGGTGCGATCGCCGGCTTCGCAGAGTTCATCGATGCGTTTGAGCGCCTCGTCGGTGTGGCCCTCCTCAATTAAAGCGGCCAGGCCGCGTAGGAAGTGGCGCATATCGTGGCGAAGAATCGACAGCTCGCGCCCAGATTGACGCCAAGCCTCGAGCTCTTTGATGGCGGCGCTGTCGCGGGTTTCGAGCATCCAGCGCTCTCGCTCGGCGGTTTCCTTTTCTTCGTATTCGCGCAGGTAAACGGCAAGAAACATAAGATAGAAGGCACAGAGCGCAAATGCCAAAAACTCAACCGTCACCACCGAGCCCGAGTGGAACAGCGTGGTGTAGACGTTGGTGGCATAGTCAAAGACGTAATAGACGAGCGGCAGGATTAAAAGGATGCCCAACTCGGTGGTGCTTTTAATTGCCAGGCGGGGTCCAATGTCACGGGCCCAATGCAGCAGGACGGCAAAGACGCCGAGCGTGGTCGCGATGCGTGCCAGATAGTACGCGATCTGCGAATCGGTTGCGGCAAATGCGGCGATGCCCATCCAATTGCTGAACTGGCAGCTCAGATAGGCGCTGGTGACGCCCAATGCCGCGAGCAGCGGGCTCAGGCGGTAGCGCGCACACAGGTAGACGGTAAGCGGCAGGTGCACGACGAGCGGATAGACCTGACGGGCAAAAAGCTCTCCGCCAACGACATTGGCGATCGAAAAGGCAGCGCCGGTTGCGGCTCCGACCCCCACCAACTCGAGCGCATGGCGTCGATTGATTTCGATACCGCACAGCGCCGCCGAAGCAAAGACGCCAAAGAGTAGCGTTGTGGCGTGGTGGATTGCCCAAAGGACCATTTCGACCGAGGAGACCATCAGTGTCTCCCACCCTCAAAGCGCACTGCAAAGTAGGCGTCTTGGAATCCCTGCTTGCAGCTGCGCGAAAGCGGGATGCACGCGCCGGAGCGCATAACGATGTCCGTGCGGTCAAAGTGATCGATTTTGCGCAGGTTGACCTGGTAGCTGCGGTGGCATTTAAAGAAGACCGCGTTTTGCTCCAAGCGGTCCTCGACGCTGCGGAACGACTCGAGTGCCTCGATATCGCGTCCGTCGCGCAGGTGGAAGACCACGTGCTTGTTGCGCGCCTCGGCATATTCGATGTCGGACAGGCGCAGGGCGTGGTAGCCAAAGGACGTTTTGATCACGAGCTCGTCGGTTGCCGCCGGGCGCATGCTCGAAAGCTCGTCGAGTAACTGCGTCAGGCGCTCGTAAGTCACGGGCTTGAGCAGATAGTCGAAGGCGCGGACCTCGTAGGACTCCAGTGCAAACTCGGGCGACGAGGTGAGAAACACCAGACGCACGGCGGTATCGGCCTGGCGCAATTCGCGCGCGGTGTCCATGCCGTTGACGAGTGGCATGATCATGTCGAGCAGAATGATGTCGGCGCGCGATGCGGCATGGCGGGCCAGCAGGTCCTCGCCGCGCGTGACGAGCGCAACATCGACCGCCGTGCCCGTCTCGGTCGACCAACGGTCGATCATCCGGTGCAGTCTATCTAGAAAAGCGACATCATCGTCGCAGGCAATAATCTTGAGCATTCGGCCCCCTTAAGTAGTTCGATTTTGCCACATCGGGTACGCGCCGCTTGCGGGGGTGCGGACCGTTTGCGCCCCACGGCGTGCAACTCGCGCCAAGCGGTATTGCGGTGGCGAAAGATGCCTCCTGCGCCATCGAGAGCTCAGCTATCCTCAGCTTGCCAGTTCGAAAATGGACCTGCCACATGATTGAATCTTTATTTCAACTTTACACCTAGGTTTACAGCTGTCTTGTCAGCTGTAAACCTAGGTGTCATACTAAAGCCCCAAGATTCGCCAAAAGAGAGGGGCCTTGATGGCACAGAGCGCGAACATGGATGCATCGGAGCTTGCACGCGACATTGCGGCCGGCCTGGCATCGGCAACGACGGCAACGGAGCGCGCGGCATTGGTGCCCGCAGAGCTCGTCGAGGCCATTCAGCAACTTAAAACCCAACGCGACGCGGTAATCCTGGCACACTATTACGTGGCGCCCGAGGTCCAGGCCGTGGCCGATTACGTCGGCGACAGCTTCTACCTGGCAAAGCTTGCCAAGAGCCTGCCGCAGCAGACCATCGTGCTGTGCGGCGTGGAGTTTATGGGCGAGAGCGCCAAGCTGCTCAACCCCACCAAGACCGTACTGCTGCCCGAGCCGGGCGCGGATTGCCCCATGGCTCATATGGTCAAGCGCGAGACGGTCGACGCCGCCCGCGCCGAGTACGGCGACGACCTGGCCGTGGTGTGCTACGTCAACTCCACGGTCGAGATCAAGAGCTGGAGTGATGTGTGCGTCACCAGCTCCAACGCTGTCAAGATCGTGTCCGAGCTGCCGCAGCAGCACGTCCTGTTCATTCCCGACCAAAACCTCGGCCGCTTCGTAGCCGAGCAGGTGCCGCAAAAGCACGTCATCCTCAACAATGGCTATTGCCCGCGCCATCACATCATCACCGTCGAGCAAATCGTCGATGCGCAGGAGGCGCATCCCGACGCGCTCGTGCTGGCGCACCCCGAGTGCAAAGCCGACGTCTTGGCCGAGGCCGACTACATCGGCTCCACCGCCGGCATCATCAAGTATGCCGAGGAGTCCGGCGCGAGCGAATTCATCATCGTGACGGTCCGCGGCGTGCTCTACGAGCTCGAGCGCCGCTGCCAGGGCACCGGCAAGAAGTTCTACTTCCCCGCGGTGCAGCCCACCTGCGTCAACATGGATCTCATCACGCTCGAGAAGCTCGTGCGCTGCCTGGAGACGGGCGAGGGCGAGGTGCAGATCGGCGTGTCGGACGAGGCTGCCGACCAGGCCAAGCTCACGCTCGACCGTATGCTCGAGTACGCAGCACGCTAGAACAATGTTGCATGAGGGACGGTCCCTTATGTTACATTCAAGGGAGAGGATTCCTGTGGAAACCAAGCAATACCCCGATATGGAGTGCGACGTCGTCATTGCCGGCTGCGGCGTAGCGGGCCTGTATGCGGCTCTCAACCTGCCGACGAGCATGCGCGTGATCATGCTCTCCAAGGGCGCTGTCGACGAGTGCGATTCGATGCTCGCGCAGGGCGGCATTTGCGTGCTGCCCGAGGGCTCGGACTACGATGCCTTCTTTGAGGACACCATGCATGCCGGCCACTACGAGAACCGCCGCGAGAGCGTCGACATCATGATCCGCTCGAGCCGCTCGGTCATCAACGACCTGCTGGCGATGGGCGTGGACTTTGAGCGCAAGGCCGACGGCAGCCTCGACTTTACCCGCGAGGGTGCGCACAGCCGTCCGCGCATTGCCTTCCATGCCGATATCACCGGCAAGGAGATTACGACCAAGCTGCTTCAGGCCGTTCGCAAGCTGGACAACGTGCAGATTTTGGAGCACGTGGCCATGACCGACATCCTGACGGGCGAGCGTGACGGCGCCACGGTGTGTGCCGGTGTCGTCGCCGTTCCCGTGGACGAGGACAACTCGGTTCGCCCCGCCGACGAGCTGGCAAATGCCGCCGAGGGCGTGCATGCCGGCGAGCCGTTTAAGATCCATGCCCGTCATACGTTGTGGGCAACGGGCGGCATCGGCGGCGTGTACGATCACTCGACCAACTACCCGCAGCTCACGGGCGATGCCTGCTATATCGCTCAGGAGCACGGCATTAAGATGGAGCACCTGGACTACGTGCAGATTCACCCCACGGGACTGTTCTCGCCGCAGCCGGGCCGCACCTTCCTGATTAGCGAGAGCTGCCGCGGCGAGGGCGCGATTTTGCTCAACGCCGCCGGCGAGCGTTTTACCGACGAGTTGCAGCCGCGCGACGTTGTCGCCGCCGCCATCCGCGAGCAGATGAAGCAGGACGGCACCGAGCACGAGTGGCTGAGCTTTGCCCCCGTCGAGCGTGACGTGGTGACCGGGCACTTTGCCAACATTCGCGCGCGCTGCCTGGAGGACGGCCGCGACATCTTGGACGAGCCCATTCCCGTTACGCCGACGCAGCACTACTTTATGGGCGGCGTGTGGGTCGACAGGGACGGCCGCACCTCGATGCCCGAACTCTACGCCGCGGGCGAGACGGCCTGCAACGGCGTTCACGGCAAGAACCGCCTTGCATCAAACAGTCTGCTCGAAGCACTGGTCTGGGGTCGTCGCGCCGCGTGGTACATGCGTACCGGCGAGTCGCTGGCCGTGGAGCAGGCGGGCGATCCCGCGCTCGATGGCCGTCATCGCGCCCTGAGCGCCGGCACCCTGGCAATCGATGATTTGGCCCGTGCCGCCGGCACGCAGGCCGTGGAGGAGTAGACCATGAATCCCATTACCATGAAGCTCGTCGTCGATGATCTGATTCTGCAGGCTCTGCGCGAGGACATCACGTTTGAGGACGTGAGCACGGCGAGCGTGTGCCCCATGGCGCGTCCCGCTACCGTGGAGCTTATCGCCAAGGCCGACGGCATCATCGCCGGCTTGGATGTGTTCGCTCGCACCTTTGAGCTGCTGGATTCGCAGAGCTCGGTGCTGTTTGATGTTGCCGACGGTGACGAGGTACACGCCGGCGACCACGTGGGCCAGGTGCGCGGCGATGCGCGCGTGCTGCTTTCGGGCGAGCGCGTGGCGCTCAACTACCTGCAGCGCATGAGCGGTATCGCTACCTATACGCACAGAATGGCAGCGGCGCTCGAGGGTACCAAGACCGTGCTCGTCGACACACGCAAGACCACGCCGGGCATGCGCGTCTTTGAGAAGGCCGCGGTCGAGATCGGCGGCGGCAGCAACCATCGCTACAACCTGTCGACAGCCGTCATGCTCAAGGACAACCACATCGATGCCGCCGGTGGTGTGACGTGTGCGATCGAGATGGCACGCGCCCACGCATCGTTTACCACGACGGTCGAGATCGAGTGCGAGAACCTGGACATGGTACGCGAGGCCGTGGAGGCCGGTGCCGACATCATCATGTTCGACAACATGACCCACGATGACATGGCTGCCGCGATTGAGCTTATCGCCGGCCGCGCCAAGACCGAGTGCTCGGGCAATGTGGATGCCAGCAATATCCGCGCCCTGGCCGATCTGGGCGTCGACTTTATTAGCTCGGGCGCGCTGACACACTCCGCCCCGATCCTCGACCTCTCGCTGAAGCACCTGCGTCTGCTGGACGGTAAATAATGAACGCCCGCGAGCGTCGCCGTGCCATCATGGGCGTGCTCGAGCGAGCCAAGGGCCCCGTCTCCGGCAGCGCGCTTGCCCGCGAGGTGGGTGTGAGCCGCCAGGTCGTGGTGCAGGACATCGCCCTGCTGCGCGCCGATGGGCACGATATCGTGGCGACCAATCGCGGCTACGTGCTGCAGGAGGCCCCCAGCAGCCCCGCTGTGCCCACGCGCTTGGTCAAGGTTCGCCACGGCGTGGAGCAGGCAGGCGATGAGCTCACGAGTATCGTCGACGCCGGTGGTGCCGTGCTCAATGTGATCGTCAACCATCGTGTGTACGGCAAGATCACGGCCGATCTGGACATCCGCAATCGTCGCGATGTTGAGCGCTACCTGCACGATATCGAGAGCGGCAAGAGCTTTCCACTACTAACGGTGACGAGCGGCTACCACTTCCATCGCATTGCGGCAGAGGACGAGCAAACCCTCGACGAGATCGAGGCCATGCTCAAGGAGAAGGGCTACTTGGCAGACCTGATGCCTTACGAAGATGATCTGTCATAGCCGACGACGCAAACGCCCCTAAGCGGCAACCTGACGTTCAATCGTCGGTCGCGTACCGAAGTACGCTTCCCTCCTCTTTCACGTCACCTTGCTCGCTTAGGGGCGTTTGCGCTGACGTGAGCTCAACCTGCGACGGTGCCTAATTGGTTATCCGCACAAAAAAGGAGGCCTCCGCGGCGATGCGGAGGCCTCCTTTTTGTGCACGGTGTACTTTTGAGTGTGCAAGTGGGGAGTTGTTACTCCTCGACGATCTCGGTGATCGCGCCGGCGGGGCAAGCGTCCTGGCAAGCGCCACAGGCGACGCAGGAGTCCTCGTCAGCGACGGTAGCGACGTCCTGGAGCTCCAGAACGCCAGCGGGGCAGGAGTCGACGCAAACGCCACAAGCGATGCACTCGTCGGCATCAATTACGGGATGAGCCATGGTAGTTTCCTCTCTGTTGACCGACGCTACAGGCGATGCGCGCCGGTTTGATTCGGGCAAAAACATACCACGGGAGCGACCGTTTGCAATACCCTCTG
>CALFDL010000306.1 GCA_937950415.1 uncultured Collinsella sp.
CAAAGCTCGACAGCGTGGGCTGGAAGGTCGACTACGTGATCACCCACACCTGCTCTACGCGCATGCTTTCGCCCACGCTTTATCCGGTGCCCGGCTGGAATTGCCCCGCCGTTGATCGGCTTACGGCGTTTTTCGATGAGCTGGAAGATCGCTTGGACTACAGGCGCTGGTATTACGGGCATTTTCATCGAGATGCCAGCCCGGCCGAGTGCCATACCGTGCTCTACGACTGCATCGTTCGCCTGGGCGACGAACTCCAGCCCTGGGATGTTGCGTAGGGGTGGGGTGCCTGATTACTCAGCCGTTACGGTGATGTTCTCCCTGTGCTTGCGGATAACATCCCAGCTAAAATGCTCGACCAGCTGCTCGGCAGAGCGCGGCGTGGTGCCCGGTGCGATGCCTGTTTGTCCGGCGAGCCAGCCCAGCAGCGCTTCGGGCGTGCCAAAGCGGGCGCGGAGTTCGCCCAGGTCCAGATCGCGGTCTCGTTTGGAAAGGCGGCGGCCGTCCGGTGCCATGAGCAGCGGAATATGTGCGTAGTGCGGCGTGGGCAGTCCCAACAGGTGCTGCAGATAGATCTGGCGCGGCGTGGACCCCAGCAGGTCGCATCCGCGCACGACCTCGGTGACGCCCATGGCAGCGTCGTCGACCACCACGGCTAGCTGATAGGCAAACACGCCGTCGCTGCGGCGCACCAAAAAGTCGCCGCACTCGGTGGCGAGTGCTTCGCATTGGGCGCCGTACGTGCGATCCACAAATTCGATCACGTCGTCTGCGAGGTCGTCGACGGTGGGCACGCACAGACGTGTGGCCGGGGCGCGCAGGGCGCTGCGACGGGCCACCTCCTCGGCCGAAAGACTTCGGCAGGCGCCACGGTAGATGGGCGTGCCGTCGCTCGCGTGCGGTGCGCTCGCGGCGTGGAGCTCGGCGCGCGTGCAAAAGCAGGGATAGGTGAGGCCGGCGTATTGCAACTGGCGCAGGGCGTCCTCGTACAAGTCCAGGCGGTCGTGCTGGTAGTAGGGGCCTTCGTCCCACTCCAGTCCCAGCCAGGCCAGGTCGTCAATCAGTTGAGCGGCAAGTTCCGGGCGCTTGCAGCGATCGTCCAGGTCCTCGATGCGCAGCACGATGCTGCCGCCCTGGCTGCGGGCCGAAAGCCACGAGCACAGGCAGCTGAACACGTTGCCCAGGTGCATGCGGCCCGAGGGCGACGGGGCGAAACGGCCCACGACGGGGGTGGGCGCTGCCGTTGCTGGTACGTCCGCGGCGTGTGTTGCTATGTTGCATGCGTTGATATCCATGCGGACGAGTATAGCGCGGGGCGCGGTGGGGGAGACGCTGCCGTGGCCTGCAAGTTGCCGAGGCCGCGCGTTGCGCGTGCCGGACCACCAGCTCGACAGCTCGATCGCCGCCCGCCAGCCCAACCCCTCAAACGACAGAAACCCCGGCAGCTCTTCGCAACTGCCGGGGTTTCCGCGGAAAAGGGGGACATGATCCTCGAGCGGACGGCAAAGGGGCAAACCGTTTTCGCTCAACTGCTTTATGCCCCTCAACTGGCGGCTCAATCAGCGCATGCCGCGCCCACACAAAGCCGCTACACCTGTGATGGAGCTATGAAGTGGTATCTATTGCCGGGGCAGTGCCTGGCCAAAGAGTGTCCCCAGCGACTAGTCGTTTAAGAACGTCCCCAAAACGACTGCCCGTGGGCGTGACTTTTGTCCCGTTTTGACGCTCCGCTGACCTAGATGTTCGTCACATGAACCCGCAAACGTGGGACAATGACGCTACTGGTACCACAGACAAAGGATGTGCCTATGAAC
>CALFDL010000307.1 GCA_937950415.1 uncultured Collinsella sp.
GGTCACCAAGCACAACCTCAAGTACCGCCGCTACTACCACCAGTTCGACTACTAATTTCATTTGGGGGAAACCGCAATGAGGCAATACATCTTCGCCAGCCACGCGCATTTTGCGACCGGCATCAAGGAGAGCACCGAGCTGCTCTCGGGCGCGCGCGATAACGTCCACGACCTGTCGATGTTTGTCGACGGCCGCACCGACGTCGCCGAGGAGGCCGCCAAGCTCCTGGCGACCTTCGACCCCGCCGACGACGTAATCGTGTGCACCGACCTGTTTGGCGGCAGCGTCAACAACGAGTTCACCAAGATCGTCCAGACGCGCCCCAACACCTACCTGGTTGCCAACATGAATCTGCCGCTGCTGATCCAGCTGCTCTTTTCGGACCAGGAGGCTCCCGCCGATCAGGTTATCCGCGAGATCCTCGCGGCTGACGACACGCGCGTCAAGTTTGTCAACGACCTGCTGACCGATGCGGATGACGAGGAAGAGTTCTAGTCACCGCCTGCTATTAATGGGGCCGGGTTTCCGGCATGAGACCTTTGGGGGTCAATCATGATTCAACTGCTTCGCGTCGACCATCGTCTGCTTCATGGCCAGGTGGCCGTCTCTTGGGTCCAGGGCTTGGGCTCTGACTGCATCTTCTGCGTTGGCGACAAGGTTGCCAACGATCCCGTCTGGAAGACTACGCTCAAGATGGGAAAGCCGGCCAACGTCAAGCTCGTCATCAAGGACATGGAGCACGCCATCGAGGCCATCAACTCCGGTGTTACCGATAAGTACAAGATGATCATCTGCGTCGCCAGCATCGCCGAGGCCAAGCAGCTTGTCGACGGTTGCCCGCAGATCACCTCCATCAACCTGGGCAACACCAAGTCCAAGGACGAGCAGCGTCCCGATGCCCGTAAGATCTCCCGCCAGATCTTTGTGACTGCTGCCGAGGAAGAGGACATTCGCGAGCTCGTCGGCCGCGGTGTCGAGGTCGAGATTCGCGCTCTGGCCGACGACCCCAAGGTCGATGCCCTAAGCGCCCTCTAATTGGGAACCACGGGCGGCGCGCACGGCGCCGCCCCTATTCGTGGGCGTACCGGATAAACGCTTTACCCGTTACCCCCATCTACTGTTCACCGGGAGTACACGCCCGTTGAGCGATTGGTATTAAATAGTTTTCTCATGACTATATAATTGGTATCAAATCATTTGCACCGGTTTAGGTGTTAACAGCACACCGGTACAAGCTGGATCTGTCTAGGCGATTGTCGGCATGGAAAAGGGCGCGCTGACAAGTCGGGAATCGCCGCGCGGATCCAAGAGGGATCAAAGGGAGGAACAATGCTTGTTCAAGCGATCCTCATCGGACTTATCGCTGCCTTCGGTAAGCTCGATTATCAGCTCGGTACGCTCTATGCGTTCCGCCCGATCGTTCTGTGCCCGCTCGTCGGCATAGTCCTCGGGGACCTGCAGTCCGGCCTCGCCATCGGTGCGAGCCTCGAGCTGCTCTTCATGGGTTCAATCTCCATCGGCGCTTACGTGCCGCCCGATGAGTGTATTGGCGGTGTGCTCGCCTGCGCCTTCGCTATTCAGCTGGGTCAGAGCACCGAGGCCGCTATCGCGCTCGCGATGCCCATCGCCACTCTGTGCCTGGCCATTAAGAACGTCGTCAACGCCGGTATGCCCCTTCTGGTCGACCGTGCCGACGTCTTTGCCAGCAAGGGTAACCTCAAGGGTATCTACGCTATGCACTGGATTATCGGTCTCGTGATTGTCGTCCTGGCCTTTATCCTGTGCTCGGTCTCCTTCTATCTGGGTGCCGACGCCGTTCAGGGCCTGCTCGACTTCATCCCGACGTTCGTCCTCGATGGCTTTGGCGTCGCAGCCAACATCCTGCCTGCCATGGGCTTCGCCATGCTCGGCCGTCTGGTGCTTACCAAGCAGCTCGTGCCGTTCTACTTCCTGGGCTTCCTGCTGTGCTCCTATGCCAACGTGCCCGTCCTCGGCGTCGCCCTGATCGCAATCATCATCGGCATCGACAAGTACGACCTGCTGGGCCTTGGTGGCGCCCAGTCCCAGCTTTCTGTGGAAGGGGATGAGGACGATGACTTCTAATTCCGAGAACCAGATTACTCGCTCCGACCTCATTAAGAGCGCCGTGAACACCGGCGCCCTGGGCATGGAATTCTCCTGGACCTACTACAAGCAGATGAACATTGCCTTCTGCCTGATGGTCGCCAACATGCTCAAGAAGATCTATGCCGGCCGTCCCGATGATTACGCCGAGGCCTTGCACCGTCACAGCGCATTCTTCAACATCACCCCGCAGCTCGCTCCCTTCGTGGGTGGCATCGCGATGGCCATGGAAGAAAAGGTCGCTCGTGGCGAGGTTGAGCCCGAGAGCGTCAACGACATCAAGGCCGCCCTCATGGGTCCGCTTTCCGGCCTGGGTGACTCCTTCTTCCTGTCCACCCTGCGCGTCGTCGCCGCTGCCGTGGGCATCAGCCTGTGCCAGGCCGGCAACGTCTTTGGCCCCATCGCCTTCCTGCTCGTCTACAACATCCCGGCGTTCCTGATTCGTATCTTTGGCGCTATCAAGGGTTATGAGCTAGGCATTGGCTTCCTCGACGAGGCTCAGAAGACCGGCCTGATGCAAAAGATCATGGCCTGCGTCGGCATTGTCGGCGTCATGGTCGTCGGCGCCATGAGCAAGGACATGTTCTGGGCCAGCATCCCGGTGGCCATCGGCTCGGGCGACTCCGCCCAGACTCTCCAGGACATCCTGGACGGTATCATGCCCGGTATGCTCGGCATGGCCGCCTTCTGGCTCTACTATTGGCTGCTCTCCAAGAAGATCAACCCGATGGTCCTGATCCTCTGCACCATGGTCGTGGGCATCATCGGCGCTTACTTTGGCGTGCTTGCCTAATATGTTCGAATCGCGCTTCCATCGCGTCTAACGGTTGCGTCGATCTTTGGGGGCTTGTCGCATCTGCGGCGGCCCCCTGTTTTTTAAAACTCCGTACGAAAGGGGAGGGCTATGGTCGTACCCGAGCTTTCGCTCATGAACATCAACCATCGTTACTACAGCATCGAGACGTTTTTTAAGGCTGCAGGTGAGGCCGGCTATCGCAATATCGAGCTGTGGACCGGCTCGATGCACCTGTATGTGGATTGCCATGAGCACGATTCGGTGGATAAGATTCGCGATCTTGCCGCCCAATACGGTATCAAGATCGTGTGCGTGTGCCCCGAGCAGAACAACCCCAAGCCGTGGAACGTCGCGGTGCGCGGTGAGGCGGGCCAAAAACGCATCCTCTCGTACTTTAAGAATGTGATCGACGTAGCCGTTGAGTTGGGCGCGCCGCAGATTCTGGTGACGAGTGGTTGGGCCTATCTGGACGAGCCGGCTGAGGACGCCTGGGCCCGCAGCGTTGCCATGCTGCGCTCGGTGTGCGACTACGCCGATACGCGCGGTATTCGCGTCGCGCTCGAGGCCCTGCAGCCGTCGGAGTCCGTGTTGGTCAACACCGCACAGGATGTCGCGCGCATCCTCGAGGCGGTCGATCGTCCCAACCTGAAGGCCTGTATCGACTTTGGCGCCATGGAAGTTGCCGGCGACACGATCGACGGCTACTTTGAGGTTTTGGGCGACAAGATCGTTCACACCCACTTTGTAGATGTGGGCGGCGGCACGACGCATCTTGCCTGGGGCGACGGCGAGCGTGATATGCGTGCCGACCTCGAGGCACTCATGCGCCACGGCTATACGGGCTATGTCTCGGCCGAGACGTGTGATGGCCGCTACTATCAGGATCCGTCCAAGGCGACGACTCAGGTTATCGAGATGTATCGCCGTGTGACAGCGGAGATGGAAGCCGAATAACTAAACTGCGCGGTTGCGCCGGAAACGCTTGGGCGGGTCTGGCGCAACGCTTTTATAGCTGGCGAGTTGTGGGGAACCCGTTGGCAGTAGCGCTCGAAATAGACAACTATTGGCGTTGTAATACCACTCGGGCGAGGAAACCGACCGTTCGCCGCAAATCTCCGTGAGTTTGGATTGGTATTAAATAACAAGCAATCGTATGGCTATAATTGGTATCAGCAAGAAGCGCGATGTATAGAATTGCGCACATGTGATGGGAGGACACACATGAAGGAGACCGAGAAGATCGAGATCATGCACTTCGACCAGGAGGGCTACCTCG
>CALFDL010000308.1 GCA_937950415.1 uncultured Collinsella sp.
GAGCCGACAGAGCTACGAGAGGAATCGGAAATCCCACAAAATTTGTGATTGAGCCGAAATTTTTGGAAGAAATTTTTTTAGCGATAGAGAATCATCAATCACAACTGGAATATTTTGGTACTGTGGTATAATGACACTACAAAAAGAAAGCCGCATACCGCCTATGTGTGGGAAAGGAAATACGCTATGAAAAAGTTGAAGCAGATGAGTGGGCCTTATTCCATCGGGTTCGAGTTAAGTTCGACGGCACATGGATTCGTTGCAACGGATCCGAACGGGAATGTTTTGTACCATGGAAAGCAACCGGTTATGGGAACCCGTGTTTTCAAGGAAGGTCAGCATGCAGCTGAGGCGCGTATGCCGCGAACTTCCCGCCGTGGAATCCAGCGACGTCGTGGGCGTGAACATGAGATGGAGCGCGTTTTCGCACCGGTGATTTCCTCTATTGATCCGGATTTCTTTATCCGACGCCGGATGTCCTACAAGCTTGGAAAAATTCGGTTCGAGAGTGACTCGATCGGATTCAGCTATAGTCGTCTGTTCCATTCGTTCCCGACGCTTGCCCATCTGGACGTCGCCCTTATGGAATCAGATAGCGCTATGGATCCGCGTCTGATTTTCGAGTCCGTTGCGAATCATGTTGTCCGGCGCGGTCATTTTCTGCTCGAAAACCAAAATGTTTCGTCTACGAACTCTGACATCGATACGCAGGTTGCAAACTACGCGGAAGTTCTTGTGTCCTATTTTGAGGACACTCTTGACGAGCGGATCGAGCCGTCACTGGAAGCTCTTGACATCAATGGAAATGTAACGGCGCGTGAGTTGCAGAAGCGGTTCGCATCTGCCATGTGCGTGTCGGGCGATGATATTCAGAAGAAAACGGAGAAGGCTCAAATTAAAGCCATTGCAGATCTTGTCGCCGGCTATAAGGCAGATCTGACGGCGCTTGTTCCCGATGCTGAGAAACTTCCCAAAGTATCGATTTCCGATGGCGATGCGTTGGAGGAGTTCCTGTCGGATTCTTGTCCGGATTCCCTCGTTTCTGTTCTGATGGCAGCGCAGGCGCTCTACACTTCCTGGAAGCTTCAGGGGATGCTTTCTTACGCACCTGGCAAAAGCCTTTCGCACAATCAGGTTGCCCAGTATGACGTGTATGGGAAGCAGCTTCGCATGCTTAAAAATCTTGCACTCAAGTATGTCGCGAAGCAGGATGCAGACGGTAATATTGACGAGGACGGATTTAAAGATTACGTTCGGTTCTTTGGCGGTCCGAAGTGTGAGGACAGGTACCGTTACGACAAGGTTCAGGTAAAGAAGCAGGATAGCCCGAAAAAAAACATGGGCTATACCGCCTACAACCTGAATGTTCTCGGTTATGAGGAGTTTGCCAAGCGTGTAGAGCTCCTGTTCAAAGATACCGATGCCGTGAACGATCCGCAATACAAGACGATGATGGAGGCATTTGCAAATCATGCTTTCCTGCGCCGTATTCATACGGTCGACAATGCTGCGATTCCCTATCAGTTGCACGCCGAGGTTGTAAATCGAATCATCGACAACCAGGGGCGTTTCTATCCTTGGCTCATTGATGCTCGCGGGCATATTCTGAAGGTTCTGACTTCTCGAATTCCCTATTATGTCGGTCCTCTTGACAGTACGGACCATGGTAAAGCCGGCGAAAATGGCACGCGTTTTGCATGGGTGAAACGTCTTGCTGGTCATGAGGACGCATTTGTGTCTCCCTGGAATTATGAGGATCATATTGATATCGACACGACAGCCGAGCTTTTCATCCGCCGCATGACAGGAGAGTGCTCCTATCTCGACGGCGAGGATGTTTTGGCGAAGAATTCTCTATTGTATGAGAAATATTGTTTCTTTAATGAGCTTGCGAGCCTCAGCTTTACGGAGGATGGAGATTCCTGGATGCCATTCGATGCTGGAATGCGGAAGGCTATCTATGATGCCGCTTCGGATGGAAAGACGATGACGGTGAAACGCATCGAGTCCGTGCTGCAGCGAGACTTCTTTATCGCACATCCTCATGTTCGTGGTACGTCGAATCCGAAAGCCATGTCTTCCAAGCGGTCCAATTATGCATATTTCTGCAGGCTCTTCGACGTGAAAGCGCTCAGTGCTTCCGACATGAGCATGGCGGAGGACCTGGTTCTGTGGAATACAGTGTTTGAGGATCGCGATATCCTGCGCCGAAAGATCCTGAAAACCTATGGTGACCTGCTCACGGAAAAGGCGGTTGACGATTTCTGCCATAAGCGTCTTTCCGGTTGGGGAAAGCTGTCTGAGAGGCTGCTGACCGGCATCTGGGCAGATACGGCTTCTGGCGATATGTGCGTCATGGATGTCCTTGAGCAGGGCAGGCCTTATGGTCGCTATCGTGGTTCATCTATGAACCTGATGCAGATTCTGAATGACGATGTTCTTGGTTTCAAAATGGAAATCAAGAGGCTTAACGATTCGCATATGCAGATGGCAGAAGGTTTTGATCTGAACGCACTTCCCGGTTCGCCGGCACTTCGTCGAGGCGTGAGTCAGGCGATATTAGCCGCAAAGACCTACAGGGTCTTTCTGACCTGGCGATGCAGGTCTATAGGAACCCAGATGAGCTTCCATTCACATATTTTCGTCCGATTAGAGATCGTCTGTACTCTTGGGGGTTTGACGCCATCAAGGACGCACAGGCAGTGATGTATCTCGGACGTGGCGACTACGATTCATATCAAATTGCCCGTAATGACCTTGAAGACAGCGGTTGGCTTTCACCTGAGATTGAGATCAACAGCCTCGATAAGATTCCGCTTGGAGAATATCTTCAAGCCGGGATTTCGAAGATGAAATCAACTGATTGGGCTTAACTGAATCGCGAAGACCTCAAGAAACTCGTCAATCTTTTCGTCTTTTCCAGAGTTGTTTGCAGTTTGATGGGGAAGTTCGTGGTAATGGGAGAGGGGATGGCATTCCGAGTCCAAAATCCGGTACTGTGGTATGATGGTGCTATCCTAACAGAAAGGCGAAATGCATGACGACCGGTATTACTTCAATCCTGAAAAATATTCTGAAATTCATAACGTTCATCGGCGCTGTCGTGGCGGCGGTCTTTCTCTTGCGGGCGTTTGTAATCGAGCCGTTTGTCGTACCGACGGGATCGATGGAATCGACGATTGAGGTGGGTGACTGCATACTTGCGCAGAAGATTACCCTTGAGACGGGAAGTGATTTGAAGCCAGGCGACATCGTCGTATTCAAGAATCCGAGGCCGAGGAACGGAGTTGACATCCTTGTCAAACGTGTCATCGCGACGTCCGGTCAGACCGTCGACCTGAAAGACGGCAAGGTCTATGTCGATGGCAGGCGCCTGGATGAATCCTATGCGATGGGGGAGAGCAAGCCACTGGATGCACATCTGTCATCAGCACCCGATTCCTATCCTTATACAATCCCCGACGGATGTATTTGGGTGATGGGAGACAACCGTGAGAATTCGGCAGATTCACGCTATTTCGGACCGGTGGAGGAGGATAGCGTAATCGGTATCGTATTCGCACGCTATTTCCCGTTTGACAGAATCGGTTCTGTTTCATAATCCAAAGCCCTGCGGCACGTTTCGTGTGTCGTAGGGCTTTTTTAATGTCGTAAGACCAGAATCTAGACTTTGAAAAATCCGGATCCATCAAGTTTTCTCGCCCGTAGTATCTTCCTACTGTGGTATGATGGTATTGCAATAAAGAGTTGATGATTTTAAAGCCTAAGGAGTCAGGATGACGCGTAGATACACGCTGGAGCGGACGGACTTTATCGGGTGCCAGAACACCGCCTATATGGACGTAGACGATGCCGAGCCGTGTCCATTTTGCGGTAGCAGGCAGGTGACTATCTATCCCTACGGGCAGGGAACCACCTCGTATGTCGAGGGCGTACCTACGCTCTACCTTTCATCTGCCACCTGCAAATGTCGAGGTTGCACCGCCGAGATAGACGGTCCCCAGCGCAAATCGATTATCGAGGGCGAGGATGAATACAACGCCTGTATCGCAGCCCTCAAGACTTGGAATACACGCCATGCGGAATAAGGAGGCATAAATTGGGACAGCGTGAAGAGACGACAGAGGAGCTGTCCGAGCGCGTTTTGGCTCGGTTGCGCCGCGAGTATTCCCTGGTCTCGTCTGAGGTGTGGGTGGACGATGTCCATCGCGTCGATTTTGTCGGTTTCAGGCCCGCGCGGAACTCACCGTTCCCATCATCCATCGAGCGGGGTGAATTCGTCTTCGTCGAGGTCAAATCGTGTATGAATGACTTCAAGAGCGGACACGGCCTGACGTTCCGGGGCGATGCGAACTGGCTCGTCTGCCCGCCTGATCTCGCCCAGACGCTCTATGAGACCCGACAGCTCCCCAAGGACGCGGCGGTCTTCTGCCCGGACGCCCGCGGGGTCTGCAGAAAAAATTCGACCTCGGGATCGGCTCGGGGAGCAGCCGGATTGCATCCGTCTCCGAGCTCCTGTTCCGAATGGTGAACCACAGCGCATACTCCTACCGTACATCGCGCGGGGTCTTTTCGAACGGCTATTGCCCGTGGTGCAGCCCGTACCGCGCCAAGCTCCTCAACGATATCGATGATGTCTGTGGGGATATGGACCTGATTGAGGGGATAGAGCTCGCACTCGAGGTCAATGACCCGCAAGGGGTGCATTTGAGCATGTCCCACGACAACGGCATCGACTGCGCTTATATTCCTATCAACTATTGCCCGATTTGCGGGCGAAATTTTCGGAAGGATAGATAAATGACCGTTATCCAGTATTGCCGCGAGAAGACCGAGGTGCGCGAACTCGTGATTATCCGTAGCGGCGGGTATGAGAGGTGCGTGGCCTATATCGACTGCGAGGATTTATTTCGCCTACCTCCCGATTACACCCATGCTGACGTCATCGATTCCTCCTACGGCCATATCAAGGTTTTGGACCATCGAGGCGTATACGTAAGTGTTCCGTGTACCTATCTGGATATCAAATAGGGAAGTGCGCTGGGTTGATCAAGACGAGATCTGTCCACACATATGGTTTTGCTGGCAAAGGATTTGATACAGAAGGGAAGTTCTAGATGGCTTGTGAATATCGCGAAGCTGATCGGAGCAAACTCGAAGCTACATCATCGTACGCTGGCGCGACTGCCGATGAGATCTATATCATCGACCGTGCCGGCGAGTATAGCGGCCCCTGCTTTGAACATCTCATCGAGATATATATGGCAATCGGGAGAAAGGAACCCAAACCGATCACCTACTGTCCGTTCTGCGGGCGAAAGCTGTAGATGAATATGCTGGATGGAATGCAGATTGATTCCAAAGATCGACACGGGGCTGTCGATACATATGACATCGACCCGAGAACCCTGCTTACGTCGGACAGGGCGAGGCGGTGCGCGGCAAACCGTTTGCTGGAATTCTATGGCTACTCGAATGAGATCGGCGAGGCGGATCTTCATGATTTCCTGGCCGCTGTGCTGTTTGGACCCGGAATCAAGATTACTGGTAATAGACCGATTATCGGTAGGTTGTTTGAGCTGATAAACCGCCCGGTTTGTGTTGTTAGGACACTTGAGACCGATGAAGGGGAAATCGTTCCCGTATGTTCCAATTGCGGCGAACCGATTTCCCTGACCGATTCCTTCTGCCCGCATTGCTCTGCGGAAGTAGTCGGCAATGAGTTCGATTGCTGAGTCACGTCACCACTTCTAGGTTGCAATCCGGCTGGAATATGCTGACAGGCTTCGTCTCAACTACGGAAGCCATGTGGCGTTCGGTTTAGAGCATGGCATTAAAAGATGCGGCTTGCAGACGGCGAGTTCGAATAGGAAAGGAGTTCAACTGATGATTCACTGACGACAAGGGATGCTGCCGATTGGAGCATGATCTGTGCGTACCTTCGACTTGATGATGAGGGAAGAAAACGCGTCATCGAAGAGATTGAATATCAGACATCGAGAATGATGAAAGAGCGTGAAGAGGAAAGACGTGCATGGCTTTCTAAAGATATTTAGGGCGGAAAAATGGCCCGGTGTCCGATAAGGAGCCGGGTCATTTTTCCGCCCTGGTAAGTAGCACCGTTGTATTGTGGTATCATCGTATCAGCAAATGCAAAAAAGGAGGAACGAATGGGCTTAAATGGGCTTTCGAAAGAATATATCCTGATGTCAATCAAGCCGCATTATGCAGACCTGATATATACCGAAAGGAAGCGCTTCGAATACCGCAAGAGGGCTCCAAAGCTGGTTGACTTGCCGATCCTCCTATATGAGACGGCGCCGGTCCAGAAAGTGACAGGTATTATCGCCGATTGGTTGATACTACAGGCGTCTCCAGAGGCCGTGTGGACGTATTCGAAGACCCATAGCGGCTTGACGGCTGACAGGTTCTTTGGATATTACGAAGGGTGCGATAAGGCCGTTGCCATCCGTATCTATTCAGTTGTTCCGTTCAAGGATTCGCTTGAGCTGCAAACCTTGAATCCTGAACTGAAACGTCCGCCCCAATCGTTTTGCTATGTACAATCCGAACTCGACTTGCCGATGAAAGGATGAGCTATGGTTTCCGATGATGATCTTCACGCTTCAGTCAGTGGATTTCAAAAAGAACAGGCACGGAAGAAAAAGGTCTGCAGTCTGTGTGCGCACTGCATACAGAACCCCCATGTTCGCGACAAACGTCATAGACCGGAGGACACCCAGATTCAATATCTGTGCGTCAGGCGCGGAGAGGAACATGCCTTTGAAACCGGACATGGCAATACATGTAGCTATTGGAAGGAACGGCCGTGAGCGATATCGACATCTACGCAGGGCTTGGAGGCGGTAAGAAGCGGGTCCGTCGCGATGACGGGAAGATCTTCGACAGTATTGCCGCGGCGAGTATGTCTGCCTACGGATATGCGGGGAGTGGGATCAAACGGGCGATTACCACCGGACGCAAGGCGAAAGGGCATCATTGGTACTGGGCAGACGAAATTTCAGAAGATTCTCAGAGGTAGTACTCTAGTACCGTGGTATACTGATACACGTCAAGAAAACAGGGCGTTACTAAACGAAATTGGCTGTCATCCGCTATAGTTGACAGCACGTTTCGCAGAAAGGACGAAAGATTCATGTACGAGAAGAAGCACGCACTGCCAAACAAAAAGATTCACACTCCGAAGGGGATCGCGCGTCTGACCGTCACCGCGGCGACCATGGCCGCCATGACCGGATCGAGCCTCATCTCACCGTTCACGGCATTCGCCCAGACCGGTGACGGGGGTACGCAGCACCCCGCCGTGATGTCGCCGATCGCCGCCCACGCCGGCGCGGCATCCGGTACCGGCGCGAAATCCGCCGCACAGACCATCGCGGACCTGCAGAAGGCAGTCGACGAGGCGAAGGCGAAGGAGGACGCCGCCAAGGCATCCTACGATGAGGCCGCCGGTCCCTACAACGAGGCGGCTTCCGCCCGCGACCAGGCCAAGGCATCCTACGATTCGGCAGTCAGCGCCGGCACGGCAGCCGACCGAGCGGCAATGGACGAGTACGCCCGTCAGGTCGCAGAGGGCAAGGACGCCGCCGATGCCGCCGGCAAGGACCTCGAGCAGGCGAAGGCGGGTCTCGCAGACGCCAAGGCGGATGCGTCCGAGAAGGACGAAGCGTACCAGTCCGCCATCAAGGCGGCCCAGGACGCTCAGGACGCCCTCGATAAAGCCAAGGCCGATGCCGTAGGCGCCACCCCGGAGGCTATCCGTGCCGCCGAGCAGGCCGTGCGCGACGCCACGGATGCCGTGAGCAGGGCACAGGCCGAACTCGACAACGCCAACGCGACGCTTGCCGATGCCCAGTCCAAGCTGGTTGCGGCCCAGTCTGCAAAGGATTCCGCCGATTCCGTTCTCGCCGCAGCCCAGCAGAACAAGGACACGGCGGATGCGAAGGCCGCAGCCGCCAGCGCCGCCTACGAGAAGGCGAAAGCAGACCTCGCCGCAGCGGAGGCCGGTGCGAGCGGTCCAGAGTATGATGCGGCAAAACAGAAGGTCGCGGACGCGGAGGCAGCCCTCGCTGCCGCACAAGCGACACAGTCCCAGTGCGAGTCCGAGCTCGAGCAGGCGCAGTCCGCTGCAGCAACGGCACAGACCGAACTGAATGATGCTCAGGCGTCCCTCTCCGCGAAGCAGCAGGCCGCGACCGATGCCGAATCCGGCGTGAACGCCGCCCAGTCCGCACTCGATGCCGCGAACGCCGACCTCGATGCCGCCAAGCAGGCGAACGTCGACGCCATCGCCAAGCTGGATGCAGCGAAGCAGGCTGTCAAGGACGCCGAGTCCGCCAAGGCAGCCGCCGACGTAGAGCTCGCGAACGCCAAGGCCGCAAAGGACACCGCAGACGCCGCCGTGACCGCCGCGCAGCAGAAGGTCGACGAGGCACAGGCGAAACTCGATTCCGCCGACGCGCAACTTAAGCAGGGAGCCATCGGCTTCTTCCGTGCCATGGGTGCCGATTCAGCCATCGAGATCATCCAGAACTGCACGTACAAGGACTACACCGAGATCGGAAACAGTCTCGACGCAACGGGCCTTGAAAACATGCTTTCGTCCATCACGGTCATGAAGAACGTGAACGCCTACCGTAAGTCCGTCGGCCTTTCCGAGCTTGAGGTAAGCTATAAGCTCATTGCGGCAGCGATTGCAGATGCAAACTATTCGACGAAAAATGTAGAGCATGCCCAGCAGTTCGATGTCGGTGAAAACCTTGCCTGGAGCTATCGCGACCCCTGCAAGGCCTGGATCTATCAGGAAAAGGATCTGTTTGACAAGACTGCAGCTTCCCTTGGTGCGACGAATCTTTCCGGAAAGGACGCCTACGACTTCTGGTATGCCAACCAGGACAAGTTCGATTACTACCGTATCGGTCATTACATGAACATCATCAACCCTGACTATGCTGTCATGGGATGCGGTCTGAACGATGACACCCGTTTGACGTTCTCGCTCACGCTGCAATACGGCGGTTGGGCCGGTTCGGGCTGGAATACCGGAGCCATCTCCGTCGACGAGTACGAGCAAAAGCTGACCTCCTATATCAACGGTCTCAAGAACGCCAAGAGCGCACTCGACGCGGTCAAGGCCGATCTCGCATCCAAGCAGCAGGCAGCCGCCGGCGCCGCTACAACCGTCCAGCAGAAGCAGGACGCAGCGGATTCCGCACAGGCAGATGTCGATGCCGCAAAGCAGGGTGTTGCCGATGCCCAGCGTGCCGTCGATGCCGCCAAGGTTGATGTCGCCGCCAAGCAGCAGGGCGTCACGGATGCCCAGACCGAGCTTGATGCGGCGAAATCGGACCTCGATGCCGCCAACGCGGCAGTCGATACGGCAAAGTCGACCGTCCAGCAGAAACAGGTCGCCTTTGATGCCGCCAACGCAGCCGTAACGGCCGCACAGACCAAGCTGGATTCCGCCAAGGCGGACACCGAGGCCAAGCAGCAGGACGTCATGGATGCGAACGCCGATCTCGCGAAGTTCTTCCAGGACGTCGCCGACGCCAAGAAGGCGCTCGATACAGCAAAGAGCGTCCATGACTCGGCGGTAGCCGATCAGGTCGAGAAGGCGACCGTCCTCGCCGCCGCCGAGCAAAAGGCGGACGCCACCGCACGCGCCCTCGCGGATGCCCAGCATGCCGTCGATGCCGCAAAGGCCGACACCGGCGTTGCCGCCGACAGGCTTACCGGCTCCCAGACCGATCTCGATGACGCACAGTCGAACCTCGACATCCTCACCGATCTTGCCGCGAAGCTCGCAGAGGCACAGCAGCGCGAGCAGGATGCAGTAAAGGCCGTCAATGACACCAAGGTCGCCCTCGATGCCGCGAAGGCGGATGCCATCGCCGCCGAGTCCCTGGTCTCTGCCGCCGAACAGGCAAAGGCGCAGGCAGACGCCAAGTTGTCGAAGCTGAACTCCATCGATGCCGGCGCGGCGATCGCTTCCGGCCATGATGTGAACGCGGATGACGCCCTCAACGCGCTTTTCGCCGCAGCAGTCGAGGCACGTGCCAAGGTCGCTCCTGCCAAGGCCATCCTGGACGAGAAGCAGGCCGCGGTGGACGGGCTCCAGTCCGGCTATGATGCGGCACTCGCCGCCTACGAGCAGGCGAAGTCCGACCGCATCGCAGCGGAGCAGAAGCTTTCCGATGAGATTGCACGACAGGAGGCAGAGGAGGCGGCAAAGCAGCAGGCGGCATACACCCCGAAGCACCTCGCCGGCACGGATACCGCCCAGGTCGGCAGCCTCGCCCAGACCGGCGACCGCGCGGGACTCATCGGCGAGACGTTCGCCATCGGCGGTACCGTCCTCGTGGCGGCCGGCGTCTTCCTCGACCGGAAGAAGCGCCGCGAGCAGATGTAGTGCAAATCGCATAACGACTCGGAAAGGGGAATCCCGCAAAAGGGATTCCCCTTTTTCGTCTCGCCAGCCACGGTTTGCGTCTTAACCGTCCATTTCCCAGCTTCCGCAGCGCCCTTAAAATCATACGGTTTACCTGCGTCGTTGGGACAATTGACGATGATTTATTGGGACGATTGACGGTAATCTGTGGTGACGATTTTTCCTTATCCGCAGATGAGCGAAGCAGGCAATAAAATATCGAAAATGAGAACCTATGGGTTCTTTCAACTCATAGGCTAAACCGCCATTCAGAGCTTGAACTTCGCTTTTTCTGGCACACAGACAAACGAGGCTTTCGTTCTGGTTATCGACGTCCCGGTGCCGACGCAGGGCTTTTTTAAGTACAAACAGTATGGTATTATGGTATAATCTTAC
Source organism: uncultured Collinsella sp. (assembly GCA_937950415.1). Lineage (GTDB taxonomy): Bacteria > Actinomycetota > Coriobacteriia > Coriobacteriales > Coriobacteriaceae > Collinsella. Next base: position 10,844 of record CALFDL010000308.1, read on the forward strand.
TACATCAAAAAGACCGACGTACAAAAGGGGAAAGTGATACCGATGTTCGAGTATGAGCAGGAGACCTACGGCAGCAAGGGCCGTGAGAGGATCCGTGCGGCGGCGATGGCCCACACGGGAAAGAAAGGGAAGGTCCTTCTTCCTCCGACGCGCCGCCAGAAGGCTGAAGGTCTCGATAAGGTTGAGGTTGATGTCTGCTTTGAGTCGGCGAGCAGTAATTTTCTGGTCTGTTCGACGTTGCCGACGCGTAGGAACAAACAGCATCGCATCACCGTGACGTATGCGCAGATCGCCAGTGGGGAAGTGGAAGTGAAATGGTAATCGATGAGACTGAGCTGGAGGGTCTGACCGAAGACCAGCGGGACGCCTACATTGCCCTGAAGGAGGGGCGTAACGTCTTCCTTTCCGGTAACGCCGGCACAGGCAAGAGCTATGTGCTCAACCGGTTCATCGATGACCTTGAGGCCCGTAGCGTTCCCTACACGGCGATGGCGCCGACGGGTATCGCGGCGCTCAACATGCACAATGGCTCGACCATCCACCGTACTCTTCAGGTGAGCGCCGGTGTATGCAACCCGTCCGAGAAGATTCGTCCCCGCAAGGTCCTGACGGTCGCGGAGGTCATCATCATCGATGAGATCTCGATGTGCCGCATCGACCTTTTCGATTACGTCATGCGCATGATCTCTGATGCCCAGGTCTCGTCCGGGCGAAAGCAGGTCGTGCTCGTCGGTGATTTCTTCCAGCTTCCCCCGGTCATCACGGAAGATGACCGTGCAATCCTCATGAAGCTGTACCCCGGCAATTTCGAGGGTTGGGCGTTTGAATCCGATTACTGGGATGGGTTCGACTTCGAGCCGCACATCCTGAAGAAGGTCGTGCGCCAGGACGATCCGGAGTACATCGGGAACCTGAATCTCGCGCGTAACGGCGACGAGTCATGCATCCCGTATTTCAACGAGCATTCCGTATCGGATCGCAAATACGCGCCCAAGGATGCCCTGTTCCTATGCTCGAACAACAGGCTTGCATCGAATATCAATACGGAGAGCGTGTCGGAGCTGAGCGGGAAGAAATACACCTATCAGGCCAGCGCGACGGGAAAGGTGAACAAGGGGGATCGCGCGGCCGACGATAAGATCACCCTATGCGCCGGTGCCCGCGTCATGTCGCTCGTCAACGACCCCGAGGGTAAATATGTCAACGGCTCGCAGGGCACGGTCGTGAAATGCACCAAGACGAGCGTGACGGTCGCCTTTGATGCCAATCCTGACGAGCCGGTGAAGATTGAGGCTCACACGTGGAAGATCCTCAAATCGGTTGTCGAGGAGTTCGTCGACCCGAAGGGCAAAACGAAAAACAAGGTGACTTCCGACACGGTAGGCGAGTTCACGCAGATCCCCCTCAAGCTTGCTTACGCCATCACCATCCATAAGTCCCAGGGTCTTACCTTCGATCGCTGCACCGTCCACACGAAAACCTTCGCCGCCGGGCAGCTCTACGTCGGTCTGTCCCGTTGCTCCAACATCGAGGGGCTTACCATCTTCCCGAAGATGGAGAAGAACCGACTCCATGCGAGTCGCGAAGTCATTGACTTCTATGCGCGTATGGAGAAGAAGGCGAGTGAGGGCACAGTCCAATTGGAGTGCCCACAGCGGTTCAGCGAGCAGGTCAAGGCCTACATCGCCGACCTTCTGGAGAAGGAGAAGGCTGCCGAGAAGCAGGCCGTACCCGCCTGCTCATCTGCAGGGGAGGCTCTTCCATGGGAGCGCGAAGACGCACCCGGCAGGAACTATCAATCCACGTGGAATCAGTTTTAGGGAAAGGTATTTCAATGCAAATCGAGACTGTCGCAAAAGAGGGGTTCCTGCCCGTCCGTGTTCACCCGACGGACGCCGGCGCCGATCTACGCGCCGATATTCCGGAGCCGGTGACGCTCCAGCCGCGCGAATCGACCTTTTTCAATACCGGAATCGAGGTCGCCATTCCTGAGGGCTATTTCGGTGCGTTGGCGATCCGCTCGAGCCTTGCCTGCAAGCACGGGCTGATGCTTGCGAACTCTCTTGGAATTATCGATTCGTGCTATCGGGGTCCCGTAAAGGCGAAGTTGGTGAACATCGGAAGGCGCCCATACACGATCAACCCCGGGGATCGTATCGCTCAATTGCTCATTATCCCATGCGTCCATGCAACGTTTGTCCAGGTTGATGAACTTCCTGAAAGCGATCGCGGGACAGGCGGGTTCGGCAGTACGGGCACCCAGTAGGCAAATGGTTGAAATGACGGGCTTCTTTCAAGGAGCCCGTTTTGCTTGGCGAGAGGTGGATAGGTATATGGTGTTGGACCGAGTACATACCGAGAAATCGGACAGCGGGGATAGCACGCGCCCGTTGCGCATGCTTTCGTACATCACTGCGGCAATGGTATCGATTTTCGTTGCGTGGTTTACGGGATATATCCGTACAGACGGGACGTTGGACACGGACGGCTGGTTCCTGTTGGCATCGGGACGTGAGATCGTGCACAACGGGATTCCCTTCGAGAACCCGTGGTCGCTGGATCCCGGGCAGGGCATTATTGTCCAGCAATGGCTGCACGATGTATGGCTTTATGGCTGGTATTCCCTTGCGGGCTATACCGGCGTCGCCACATCGGTGGTGGTTCCGCTGGCGATAGCGGCCATCGCCTATTATTTTTTAATTGAAAGGCTGACGAGAGGTTGCCGACACCAGGGGATCACTTGGCTGCTGTATGCGGTCGGTTTCTTTCATATGTTTACCTACATCTCGATACGGCCTACCTTGTGGTCTGCCGGCTGCCTGTTCGTGACGTTGAATATCCTCTTTGCATGGCACGAGGACGGTAACGTTCGGGCACTTTGGCTTCTTCCGGCAGTCACCTTGCTTCAGGTGAATCTTCAGGCGGCGATGTGGCCCCTATGTTTGGCAGCGTGCCTGTCTTTCCTTTTACCGGAAATAGGGGAACTGCATATCAAGACGTTTAAGACCGACATGGTCGCCTGGTACACCTATCGAATTCCTCTATTGAGGGCGTGTCTCTTGATGTGCATCGCCTCACTTTTCAATCCCTACGGATTCGGCGGGGCAATCTACACAGTGCTTTCTATGGGAGCCGCGTCCTACGGCAATGTCATTAGCGAGATGCGTCCATTTATCTCAAGTCCGAATGATTCCTATGGCATCGTCTGCACGATGGTGTGTATCGTCATTCCCGTTGCCATCGCAATCATTAAAGGAAAGGTTCCGAACACCGGCGTGCTTGCATTTTGGATCGCGGCGGTGGTGATGGGCGTTCTGAAAATCCGGTGTTTTTGGATTGCCTGGACGGTTTCGTTCGCCGTTTGCGCCTATCTATGCGGCATCGGCAAAAACGACATCCAACGCGAGGAAGAGAGTGCTGTAATACGGCTGATGCCTGTCCTATTTATAGGAGTGCTCTTATCAACCTCGGTTTTAAACGCCTCGGAAGCGGCCAGTTCTTCGGATGGCACGACGGCGTCTGGGTGGTCGGCATTCGATCAAGAAACGGCACCGATTGTCGACGCACTAAAGGGTACGGATGCACGCATTTTCTCCAGTGACGATACCTTGATGAATTATTTTGAGTGGGAGGGCATAAAGGTAAGCTACGATATGCGACCCGAAATCTGGGCTAAGGCAATTGCCGGCGAGCGTACCCATGATGATTACAAGCGCTATGTCGATGTCGTGAATGCAAAAAGCTTCAAGACGCTTAATGACGGATATTGGGATGTAGCTATCATTCGAAAGGATGAGCAGCGACTATTTGAAAAAGAAGTTAGGGGAAGCGAGAAGATTGTAAGTACTTCCCGGTATTGCCTATACAGGCTGAAATGAGATCTGGGTTTGATTGCATTATATGGTAGTACCGTGGTATGATTGATTTTGTCAATCATACATAATGCAAAAGGGAGGTAGGGAAATATGATCTGGTTTACTAGCGACACTCACTTCGGGCATGAGAACGTGCTGAAGTTCACCGACCGCCCGTGGGAGACGATTT
>CALFDL010000309.1 GCA_937950415.1 uncultured Collinsella sp.
GTGTTCCAGAATGCCGACGCCCAGCTGTTCTGCGCCACGGTGGGCGAGGAGGTCGCATTTGGCCCGGCTCAAATGGGGCTGCCGGCAGACGAGCTCGAGCGCCGCGTGCGCGATGCCATGGGGCTGTTCCAGGTTGCCGACCTCTCCGACGCCTCTCCCTATCAGCTCTCGGGCGGGCAAAAGAAGCGCGTTGCGCTGGCTGCGGTGGTGTCGATGAACCCGGATATCTTGGTCCTCGACGAGCCTACCAATGGGCTCGACGAGGATTCATGTGACATCGTGGTCAACTTCTTGCTGGCCTACGTCGCGGCGGGTAAGACGGTCTTGATGAGCACGCATCACCAGGATTTGGTGCGACGCCTGGGTGCCCGTGCAATCTATATCGATCGATATCACCATGTGGTCGAGGCGCCCGTACCGTCGTATGGAACCGAAAACGGTGCTACGGACTAGTTGCTGCGTAGAGCGTGCGTAGCCGCCCGCGCGGCTTTGCCGTGATGGTATAGTTATCCAGGTTTTTATGGGGGTGGCTATGCCAAGCTGGAACATTCATATCGCTCAGACGGAGCGTTTGCTGGAGCGCACCGGTGCGCTTGCCAATAGCGTGCGCGACCGCAATGCCTTTTTGTTTGGCTGCGTGGTTCCGGATATCTTCGTGGGTTATATGGTCCCTGGCATCGCCGATCCCATCCCGTACCGCATCACGCACTTTGCCAAGCCTGAGCCCATCCCTAAGCCTCGTGAGCATGAGTTCTGGGATACCTATGTGGCACCGCTGCTTAAAAGTTCTCCCACCGGTGCGCCGGCCGCGGCGACCTCGATTATCGAGGAACGCGAGCGGCTGAACCGCGTGCACTATCCCCAGCGCTACAAGGATGCCGAGCCGGTTGCCGGTCCCGGCGCCTGTGAGTTCTCGCTTGCGTCCGAAGATGTGGCGCAGTCGTTGCTCGATTTAACGCTGGGCGTCTGGTCGCATCTGGTGGCCGATACCGTATGGAATACGCGCGTGAATCAGTACCTGGAGGCGCACGGCGGCAAGCCGTGCGAGGAATTCCGCATTAAAAAGCAAGGCGACTTTGACTGGTTTGGCAAGACGCTCGGTATTGTTTCGATTCCGCGCGCGACCGATCGCCTGTATACTGCGGCGACGCGTTTTGGGCAGTATCCCATCCAGAAGGAGTATGTACTCAAGACCATCGGCGTTATACACGAGATCGTGCGCGAAAACCCCGGTGAGCCCGATCATCCGCCATACCGCCTGCTGACCGAGGAGTTCTTCGACGCAACGTTTACCGAGGTCATCGAGCTGACTGAGGCGGGCTTTGCGGCTCGCGTTGCCGCTTCTGACGTTCCCGCAGTCCCTCTGATCACTAGCTGCTAGCCGACGACTTGACTGTGAACAGTTCATCCCAATTGACCAACAGTTCCCGTCGCAGGGCATCTTCGGTGGTACGCTCGGCATCGGAAAGGTTCGCGACTGAACACAAATCGATGAAGCGGCATACGAAGAAGGTTTAAAAAAGGGCCCGGAAGGCAAAGCCTTCCGGGCCCTTTGCAATGCAAATCTGCTTGCAAGTGCGATTTAGCGCACCTGAGCGACGTAAGCGACGTTGGTCGAGGAGACCTTGTCCTCGAGCTGGACGCTCATGCGGGGATCGCCGGCGGTAGCGACGGTCAAATCGCCGGCCTCGACGTAGCCGAGCTCCTTAGCGGTCTCGATCGCCTTGACGATCGTGCCGTTGACGGTGCCCTGGGTAATCTCGGCCTGGTGCGGGATAACGCCCCAGTACATGATCATCTGCTGGACAGCCCACTCGTGGCGGGAGAACGCGCAGATCGGCATGTTGGGACGGAAGTGCGAGATCAGGCGAGCGGTACGACCGGTGGTCGTCGGCACGGTGATGCACTTGGCGCCAACGGTGGTAGCCATGTTCACAGCGGACATACCCACAACGTTGTTGACGACGCGGGTGCCGTGAGCGTCAGCCGGAACCTCGAGCGGAGCGTGAGCCGGGAGGTACTTCTCAGTCTCGAGAGCAATGCTGGCCTGCATCTTGACGGCTTCGACCGGGTACTTACCGGCAGCGGACTCGCCGGACAGCATGACGGCGTCGGTGCCGTCGTAGATGGCGTTAGCAACGTCGGCAACCTCGGCGCGCGTCGGGCGCGGGTTCTGCTGCATGGAGTCGAGCATCTGCGTAGCGGTGATAACGGGCTTGTAGGCCGCGTTGCACTTGGCGATGATCTCCTTCTGGATGTGGGGAACGAGCTCGGGCTTGATCTCGATGCCCAGGTCGCCACGGGCGACCATGATGCCGTCGGAAGCCTCGAGAATCTCGTCGAAGTTCTCGACGCCCAGGGCGCACTCGATCTTCGGGAAGATCGTCACGTGCTCGCCACCGTTCTCGCGGCAAAGCTTGCGGATGCCGCGGACGGACTCGCCGTCACGGATGAAGGAAGCGGCGATGTAGTCGATGTTCTCGGTCAGGCCAAAGAGGATGTCCTGACGATCGCGCTCGGTGATGGCAGGCAGCGAGATGTTGACGTTGGGCATGTTGACGCCCTTGCGCTCGCCGATCAGGCCGTCGTTCTTGACGACGCAGGTCATGTCCTGGCCGCTGACGGACTCGACCTCGAGGGCAACCAGGCCGTCATCGATCAGGATGAGGGAGCCCTTCTCGACCTCGGAGGGCAGAGCCAGGTAGTCGAGGGAGATGTGCTCAGCGGTGCCGTGGAAATCCTCGGACGTGGGCTGAGCGGTGACGACGATCTTATCGCCGGTCTTGACGGCAACCTTCTTGCCATCGACCAGAAGGCCGGTGCGGACCTCGGGGCCCTTGGTGTCAAGCAGGATGCCGACGGGCAGACCGAGCTCCTTGGAAATACGACGGACGCGCTCAATGCGACCGTGGTGCTCGTCGTAGGATCCGTGCGAGAAGTTAAAACGGGCGACGTTCATGCCCGCCTTGATCATCTCGCGGATGGTCTCGTCGCTATCGCAGGCGGGACCCATGGTGCATACAATCTTAGTGCGCTTGTACATTCAGACCTCCATCTGACATCGTCTTGCGCTGATAGATAAACCATAAGAAATAAAATCGAGTTGATTATAACGAAATACCGACCGAATACCCCAAAAAAACGACCGTATGCCGATTAAGAAGTTCATTTTTTGCGGGAAAAACGGTATATGAAAAAATTTTATCAACTGCTCTTACCGCTGCTATCTGGGCGATATTTCAGTTTGACGAAGTGCCGAAGAAAAAACGTTTTACCAACATTGAGCATCACACGGTCTGCATCGTTGCACTCGAGCCGTGTTTCCAATTGGAATGTTTTGGCTAGACGCGCCGCTTTGGGGTACCATAGCCCCACTATCAACTGCCGCTCAGCACGGCAGCCTTGATGAGCCCTTGCCCTTCTCCTGGGAATTATGATCGGGCATCAATCTGCTGAGTGGCCCGAATCCCAGGAGGGGACTCTATATGCAAAAGGAATACCTGTCCGCCGCGGCGGAGGTGCTCAGCGACCAAGGTGTCGATGAGAACCTCGGCCTGAGCAACGACGAGGCGTCGTCGCGCCTCGCCAAGACAGGCCCTAACAAGCTCGAGGAAGCCGAGAAGACCCCGTTGTGGAAGCGCTTCTTTGAGCAGATGGCCGACCCCATGGTCATCATGCTGATCGTTGCCGCCGTCATCAGCGCGCTCACGGGCATGGTCAAGGGCGAGGCGGACTTTGCCGATGTCGCCATCATCATGTTCGTCGTTATCGTCAACTCGGTGCTGGGCGTGGTCCAGGAGGCTAAAAGCGAGGAGGCCCTCGAGGCCCTGCAGGAGATGAGCGCGGCGCAGTCCAAGGTGCTGCGCGACGGCAAGCTCGTGCACCTGCCGAGCGCCGAGCTCGTGCCCGGCGATGTGATCATGCTCGAGGCGGGCGACTCCGTCCCGGCCGATTGCCGCGTGCTCGAGAGCGCCACGATGAAGATCGAAGAGGCTGCGCTGACCGGCGAGTCGGTGCCCGTAGAGAAGCACGCCAACGTGATCGAGCTTGCCGCGGGCACCGATGACGTGCCGCTCGGCGACCGTAAGAACATGTGCTACATGGGTTCCACCGTGGTGTACGGTCGCGGTCGCGCCGTCGTGGTCGGCACCGGTATGAACACCGAGATGGGCAAGATTGCCGGCGCTCTTGCCGAGGCCAAGGAAGAGCTCACACCGTTGCAGGTGAAGCTCGCCGAGCTCAGCCGCATCCTTACCATTATGGTTATCGTCATCTGCGTCGTGATTTTTGGCGTCGACATCCTGCGCCACGGCGTGGGCAACGTTCTCACCGACCCGACTGCCCTGCTCGACACCTTTATGGTTGCCGTCTCGCTCGCCGTCGCCGCCATCCCCGAGGGCCTGGTCGCCGTCGTGACCATCGTCCTTTCGCTTGGCGTGACCAAGATGGCCAAGCGCCAGGCGATTATCCGCAAGCTCTCTGCCGTCGAGACCCTTGGCTGCACGCAGACCATCTGCTCCGACAAAACCGGTACCCTTACCCAGAACAAGATGACCGTCGTCAAGCACGAGCTCGCTGCGCCCAAGGAGAAGTTCCTGGCCGGCATGGCGCTGTGCTCCGATGCTCAGTGGGACGAGGAGCTGGGCGAGGCCGTGGGCGAGCCGACTGAGTGCGCGCTTGTCAACGACGCCGGCAAGGCGGGCCTCACTGGCCTGACTGCCGAGCATCCGCGCGTGGGCGAGGCCCCGTTTGACTCGGGCCGCAAGATGATGTCCGTGGTCGTCGAGACCCTGGACGGCGAGTACGAGCAGTACACCAAGGGTGCGCCCGACGTGGTGATCGGCCTGTGCACCCATATCTACGAGGGCGATAAGGTCGTCCCCCTGACCGAGGAGCGCCGCGCCGAGCTCGTGGCGGCCAACAAGGCCATGGCCGACGAGGCCCTGCGCGTGCTGGCGCTGGCAAGCCGCACCTACACCGAGGTTCCGAGCGACTGCAGCCCCGCTGCGCTCGAGCATGACCTGGTCTTCTGTGGCCTGTCCGGCATGATCGACCCGGTCCGTCCCGAGGTGGCCGACGCTATCCGCGAGGCGCACGACGCCGGTATCCGCACCGTCATGATCACGGGCGACCACATCGACACCGCCGTGGCCATCGCCAAGCAGCTGGGCATCGTCGCCGATCGCAGCCAGGCCATCACCGGTGCCGACCTCGATCGCATGAGCGACGAGGAACTCGACGCACACATCGAGGATTACGGCGTGTACGCCCGCGTCCAGCCCGAGCACAAGACCCGCATCGTCGAGGCCTGGAAGTCGCGCGACCAGATCGTGGCCATGACGGGCGACGGCGTCAACGACGCCCCGTCCATCAAGCGCGCCGACATCGGCGTGGGCATGGGCATTACTGGTACCGACGTCACCAAGAACGTCGCCGACATGGTGCTCGCCGACGACAACTTCGCTACCATCATCGGCGCCTGCGAAGAGGGTCGTCGCATCTACGACAACATCCGCAAGGTCATCCAGTTCCTGCTTTCGGCCAACCTTGCCGAGGTGTTCTCGGTGTTTATCGCCACGCTCATCGGCTTTACCATCTTCCAGCCGGTGCAGCTGCTGTGGGTGAACCTGGTTACCGACTGCTTCCCCGCGCTTGCACTGGGCATGGAGGATGCCGAGGGCGACATCATGAAGCGCAAGCCGCGCAACGCCAAGGACGGTGTCTTTGCCGGACATATGGGCCTGGACTGTGTGGTCCAGGGCCTAATCATCACCGTGCTGGTGCTGGCGAGCTTCTTTGTGGGCGTGTACTTTGACATGGGCTACATCCATATCGCCGATATGATCGCCGGCAATGCCGACGAGGAAGGCGTGATGATGGCGTTCATCACGCTCAACATGGTCGAGATTTTCCACTGCTTCAATATGCGCAGCCGTCGTGCGTCGCTGTTCACCATGAAGAAGCAGAACAAGTGGCTGTGGGCTTCCGCCGCGCTGGCGCTGGTGCTGACGGTGATCGTGACCGTGCAGCCGACGCTTGCCGAGATGTTCTTTGGCCCTGTGACGCTTGAGCTCAAGGGCGTTCTTGCCGCGCTGGGTCTAGCCTTCCTGATCATCCCGCTGATGGAGATCTACAAGGCGATCATGCGCGCGGTCGAGAAGGAGTAGGTCGAAAGGCCATCCTTCCCACCGGCCCGACCGCCTGCGGGGTTTCTTCTTCGCTGGTCCTCGCGCTTCGCGCTGCGGGATCGCTCAGAAGAAACCCCTCCCGGCGGGCGGGCCTTCGGATGACCTCTCGGGACCGTAAGCTGAGGAAAAGTTTGTGAGCTGGTCGGGCTTTGCCCGGCCAGCTCTTTTTGATTTAAAATACCTGCTCAGTTGTGATTTGTGGTGCTGGGAGGCGCTTGTGGGCAAGGCTAAGGCTAAAGCGAAGAAAAAGACGACGGGGGCGCGGGCTAAGCGCGATCGTCGTCGGAAGCTCGCGACCGAAGCCCCCGCGTCTGCCGAGGAGCTGCTGGCAAACGTGCCGGGACTTGACGCGCTGCAGGATGTTCCGGCGTTCGATGACCTGCCGGTCGATGAAGCTCAGCAGGCGGCATTTGACGACTTTTGCGCACATGTCGAGGACCCCGAGCAGATGCGGCTGGGTGCCGTGGTGCGCTTGGATCGCGGGTTTCCGCTGGTGGCGACTGCCGACGATACCTTCCGCGCCGAGCATGCCGTGGGGTTTGCCAAGTCGCGCGGCGAGGACGAGGTCCTGCTGCCTGCCGTGGGCGACCGTGTGGCGGTGCGCCGCGCTCCCGGGCACGATATGGGCGTGATTGAGTGCGTGCTGCCGCGCCGTACGAGCTTTGAGCGTTGGCGCGGCCGTGCCCGTGGAGAGCGCCAGGTGCTCTGCTCCAACGTGGATAGCGTGCTAATCGTGCAGGCGCTCGGTGCCGGTGAGGTGCTGCTCGACCGCGTGGCGCGCTCGCTGGTGTTGGCGCTCGACTGCGATGCCGAGCCGGTGGTGGTGCTCACCAAAGCTGATCGCTGCGATGCCGAGGAGCTCGAGCGCGATCTGGACCGCGTGCGCTGCCTGGTGGGTCCGGACGTGCGCGTAATCGTGACGTCCTCTGCCGAGGGCCGCGGCCTGGACGAGGTACGCGCCTGCGTGCCCGCCGGGAGCTGTGCCATGATTTTGGGCGAATCGGGTGCCGGCAAGTCGACGCTGCTCAATGCGCTGCTGGGCCACGATGCGTTGGCGACCGGCGGTGTGCGCGAACGCGACGACCAGGGCCGTCACACTACCGTCGCGCGCGTGATGGTGGCGCTGCCGGGCGACGCCGGCGTGATCGCCGATGCCCCGGGCCTGCGCAGTCTACCGCTCGTGGGTCACGAGCGGGGTCTGGCGCGCGCCTTCCCCGAGATTGTCGAGGCATCGCGTGCGTGCCGGTTTGGCGATTGCACGCATACCCATGAGCCGGGTTGTGCCGTTCGCGAGGCCGAGGACGCCGGGCAGATCGACAGCCTGCGTTTGGAAACGTTCCAAAACTTGGCGTCATCCATGCGCGTGAGTGCTCAAATGCTCGATCCCGATGTCCATCTGTAATTGATTTTTCCTATGACAGCCGTCTCCCAACTGTTCGGGAGACGGCTTTTTTGCTGCGGAAAAGCCTCGAAACATGCAGTTTGCTGACGTACTGACCAAAACCTTGCCACGAGCTTGACGGGCTGGTCAGCTTTTGGTCAGCGATTGGTTTGACGTCGAAAACCAAAATCGCAATTGCGCCGCTTTGCACTTTGACCGCCCAGACAATGGTGGTACGGGCATTCGCCCGGCACTGCCATGAGAGGAGCGGCCGTGAACAAGAGCAAGCGCATCGCCATCAGTCTGGTCGCGGGCGTGCTCGCTGCTCTGCTCTGCATGGTTTACGGCTCGTCGATCCGCTCGCAAGCCGAACAGGTCCAGGCTGAGACCTTGGCCAAGTACGGTGGCGATCGCGTCGAGGTATGCGTCGCGGCGCGCGATATCGATGTGGGCGAGACCCTCGATGAGACCAATGTCATAACCCAGGAATGGCTGACGAGCCTGCTGCCGCGTGACGCGGCGACCGAGCTGCGCCAGGTGCGCGGCGACGTGACGACTTCGCGTATTCCCAAAAACGCCGTGATCTGCAATGTCTACACCAAGGCCGAGAGCCACAAGCTCGAGGTGCCTAAGGGCAAGGTCGCCGTTTCGGTGGCGGTCGATGCCGAGCACTCGGTCGGCGGTGCCACGGGCGTGGGCAGCTATGTGGACGTGTACGTGCAAAAAGATGGCGTAACCGATCGACTGTGCGGCGCGCACGTGATCGATACCAGTGAGAATTCCGGTGCCACGCGCGAGGGCAAGATCGAATGGGTGACGCTGGCGGCTGACCCCGAAGACGTCAAGGAACTGCTGGGAGCCTCGGGCAAGGGAACGGTCAGCTTGACGATTCCCGCCACGGCGCGCGGCAAAAAGAGCGGAGGCGACGAGTGATGAAGGCGATCTGGCTTGCGTGCTGCGCGTGCGGCGATTACGGGCTGTTGCAGCGGGAAGTCGAGGGCCGTGATACGGGTGCACAGGTGCTTCGCGTGGGTGACCTGGACGGGCTGGTTTCCATGGCGCGGGCGTTTCCGTCGCGCCGCGGGGCTGCCATCATCGCGGCGTCTCTGTTTGATACCGAAGATGTGCGCAAGACTGTTGCGCGCCTGACGGCCGAAGGCCGCGTGAGTCGCGTGGTCGTGTTGATAGAAGCACTCGATCCATCGGATATCGAGGGGCTGTTTCGCGCAGGGGCGACCGAGGTCATCGCTGCGCACAGTATATGCGGCAACGGGCGCGCGGGCGAGGGAGCGGTTGATTCCGATCGGTGCATGACGATTGAGCCCGATGCTTTTGTTGATAGGGAACCCGGGGCGCCTCGCGCTACAAGAGGCCCGCGTGTTGATGATTATGGAAAAGCGGAAGCCGAGCATGGTCGGCGCCCCCGGAACCCCCTTGTATACGATGACGCTGGAGAGCCGGCGCAGCATGCTGGCGACTCCCCGGCTGTAGATATGGGATACGTGCACGGCGTGAATCTGGCGGATGAACTCGACGAAGTTGAGGGCTTTGCCGGGTGCGGCGAGTTGTCGCTGATGCAGCATGAGCAGATTGCACAGAACGAGCCTGCCTCGCAGACCGAACAAGCTGCCATGCCGGCTTGGACGCAGCGTGTGGTTGCGGCGGGGGAGACGGGGACGCTGTCACCGACGCCCGCCCCGCCGCCTCCGATGCCGCCGGCAGACGCTGCCGCTCCGCAGCATCGAGCTCCGGTCATCTGCGCCATTTCGGGTTCGGGCGGTTGCGGCAAGTCGACGATCATTGCCACCATGGCACACACATCGTCGCTGTTGGGCTTGCGTGCCGCCGTGCTCGACCTGGACCTGATGTTTGGAAACCTTTACGACTTGTTAGGCGTCGATGCTCCGCGCGATATGGCGGCACTTATCGAGCCGTCGGTGGCGGGCGCGCTTGCCGAGCCGGATATCGTGGCCGCATCGATGCGCGTGGCGCCGGGCGTTACGCTCTGGGGTCCCGTCGCGGCGCCCGAGCAAGCCGAGCTCATGGCACGTCCGGTGGAGCTACTGCTTGATGTTCTGCGTCGCGAATCCGACGTGGTCTTTATCGATACCTCGGTCTTTTGGGGCGACGCCGTGGCGGCTGCGGTGGCGGCGAGCGACCGTTGCTTGATCGTTGGCGATGCTGCGGTGTCGTCCGCGACATCGGCGTCGCGCGTCATTGAACTGGCAAGTCGAGTAGGTGTGCCGCGCACGCGCATGAGCGCTGTATTCAACCGGTTTGGCGCGCGCGGGGCAGACGAGGACGTCGCCATGCGCTTTGAGATTGCCTGTGCGTTGAGCTCCAAGATTCGTATCGCCGATGGCGGGCAGGATCTCGCCGCGCTCATGGCGTTTGGGCGCGCTGACGAGGCAGTGGGGCAGACCAGCGCTTTTGCGACCAGCGTGCGCGAGGCCACGCGCGAGATGCTCGTGGAACTGGGGTGCGCCGTCGGCCCTTGGAGCGATATGGTCGCCGACCGTGCAACGCGCACCGAACGCCCGCGTATCCGCCTTCCCTGGTCGCGCGAGGGTGATCAGCGATGAGCCTGCAAACGAGGATTAAGGCTGCCGGCGCTGCAGCGGGGGCAGCGCCTGTAGATGCGGGGCGTCGCCGCGCGGTGAAACGACGCACCAAGCGCGCCGTGATGGACCGCATGGGTTACGACGAAGTGGCGCGTATCAGCGCCTATATCGACCCGGCACTTGCCCGCTCGGAATTGCGTCCCGCGGTGGAGGCGGCGCTCAATGTTGAGGAGCCGACCGATCTCGCGACGCCCGAGCGCGAGACCATCATCGACGAGATTTTGGATGACGTGGTGGGCTTGGGGCCGTTGCAGCCGCTCATCGAGGACGACACCGTCACCGAGATCATGATCAACGGCTGCCACTCGGCTTTCTTTGAACGCGGCGGCGTCTTGTACCCCATCGAGCATGCGTTTGAGGATGATGAGCAGATCCGTGTGCTTATCGACCGCATCATCTCGCCACTTGGCCGCCGTATCGACGGGCGCAGCCCCATCGTCAACGCCCGCCTCAAAACGGGCTATCGCGTCAACGCGGTGATTCCGCCTGTGGCGATTGACGGACCGATTCTCACCATCCGAAAGTTTTCGGACCGCATCTGCTCGCTGGACGAGCTTGTGGGGCTGGGGTCGCTGCCGCTTTGGTATGCGCAGCTGTTGTCGTGCGCGGTGTCGCTGCGACAGGACCTGGCGGTTGCGGGAGGCACGGGATCTGGTAAGACCACCCTGCTCAACGCGTTGTCATGCGAGATTTCCACCGGCGAGCGCATCGTGACGATCGAGGACTCTGCCGAGCTCATGTTTGCGCATCATCCGCACGTGGTGCGCCTAGAGGCCCGCGAGGCTTCAATTGAGGGCGAGGGCGCGGTGACGATCCGCGACCTGGTGACCAATGCCCTGCGCATGCGCCCCGACCGCATCGTGGTGGGCGAGGTGCGCGGTGCCGAGTGCTGCGACATGTTGCAGGCCATGAACACGGGCCACGATGGGTCGCTCACCACACTTCATGCGGGTTCAGAACAGGAGACCGTGGTGCGTCTGACGTTGCTTGCACGTTATGGCATCGATCTGCCGAGCGAGCTCATCGAGGAGCAGATTGCCATGGCGCTCGACGGCATCGTGATGTCCGAGCGCCACGCCGATGGCAGGCGTTTCGTCTCCTCGTATTCGGGGGTGCGTCGCGCCGCGTCGGGCGGCGTAGAACTCGAGCGCTATGTGACTTTCGATGCCGCCGAGCGAACCTGGACGCTTGACCGCGAGCCGCCGTTTATCGCAGAAGGCCTGCGGTCGGGGACGCTCACACAAGAGGAGGTGGACGAATGGAGGTCGCTGTGCCCCTCGTCGTAGGGGGTTTGGCAGGGTTTTCTGTTGCGACGGCGTGCGGGGCGGAACCTCGTGTGCCGCAGGTGCCGCCGGCGGAGCTGGCGCGTCAGGCGCTCGAGACGGTGGCAGAGAAGCTGCCGCGTGAGCTGGTGGAAAACGATCTGCTGAAAAAGATCGCCCGTTCGTGGGCATCGCTGGCTCCGGCGCATCGCCTTGGCCTCGTGATCGAGGATGCTTCGGGGTGTTTGGCGTTTCTGCTGCTATCGAGCGGTATCTGCTGCGTTTTACTAACGATGGTGTCGTTATCGCCCCTCGGATTTGCCTTGGGACTTGTTGCTCCGATTGCCGTTGGCGCCGCTCGGGATGGCTTTGAGAGCCGGCGCGAGCAACACGATGCAGAAGAGGCCATGCCCGAGGCGTTTACCGCACTTTCCATGTCGCTTGCCTCGGGACATTCGCTGGCCCAGGGCATGCGCTTTGTGGGCGCTCATGCGCAAGAGCCGGTACATACCGAGTTTTTGCGGGTAGCGGCGGCGATCGATTGCGGCATCTCGGCGACCGACGCGCTCGATGACTTGCTCGTGCGCATCGACGCCCCCGGTCTTTCGCTTGTGACCTTGGCGCTTAAGGTGTCACAGCGCACTGGCGCTCCGCTTGCCGACTTACTGTCCGAGGCGTCGAGCATGGTGGGGGAGCGCATTGAGCTCAAGCGCCGCCTGGATGTTAAGACGTCGCAGGCTCGCATGTCTGCGCATATGGTCGCGGCGATGCCGGCGGGCATGTGCGCGGTGTTGGCGCTGCTTTCGCCAGATTTTCGTCGCGGTCTTGCGACGCCTGCCGGCGCGGGCGCTGTGGTGCTGGGTCTTGCCCTCAACGCCGTTGCCCTGGTGGTTATCCGGCGCATTATGAGGGTGGAGCTATGAGCGCCCCAGTTGCAGTTGCGGCTTGCCTGTGCGCCCTGAGTGTATTTGTCGCGACGGGTTTAGATCGGGCGGATGCGCGCAAGATCGCAGGGGCCTGCAAGCGCGAGGCGGTGCTGGTCGCTGCCGCGGGTCGCTCGGTGGTCGATGCCCTGACCGCGCGAGTGAAGGGCGCGGTTGGAGCGGGCGGCCCGGCGCGAGTTTCGCTCGGCGAAGTGTCCGAGATGATCGATGTTGTGCGCTTGGGTCTTTCGGCCGGTCTTTCGTTTGATGCAGCGCTTGAGATTTTCTGCGCCAACCGCCGGTCAGTGCTGGCTCTTCGCCTTGAGCGGGCCTGCATGGCGTGGCAGGTGGGCGTGGGCACGCGTGAGGACGAGTTGTTGGTCGCCGCGCGCGACCTGGACGTGCGAGCGCTCGAGACCTTTGCCATTACGGTGGGGCAGGCACTCGCCCTGGGTGCCCCACTTGCCGAGACGCTGGCCGCTCAAAGTCGCGAGATCCGTGCGGCTCATCGCGCCGCGGTCGAGCGCGAGATTGAGCGTGCGCCCGTCAAGCTGCTGATTCCCACCGGCACGCTCATCTTGCCGGCGTTGCTTCTGTCCATATTGGGCCCGCTGCTGGGAGCAGGCGGGATGATGTAGGGAGGAATACATGAACACGATGACTGACGCTGCTGGCAAGGTCCAGGGCTGGGCGTTTTGCCGGGCGGCATATGTTCGTCAGCGCGCCAAGGAGCTACTGCAGGAGGAGAGTGCACAGGGTACCACCGAGTATGCCATCTTGGTCGGCGTGCTCGTGGTGATCGCGATTATCGCCATCGTCGCATTTAAGGGCAAGGTTAAAGAGCTATGGGATGCGATCAGCGAGGGCATCAACAGCCTGTAGAGGGCGAGCGCTCCATCGTGGTGCTGCTGGTGTTTGCTTGCCTGATCGTGGCGATGGCGGCGGTGCTTTGGGGGCTTAACGCCGCGCGGCAGCAGCGTCCTGGGGCCGCCTTCGATTCGGGCTCAGATTCGGCGGTGGCGTCTCAAAAAGACGAGATGCGAGATGCGGACGATTCGGATGTCGCTGTCACGGCGCAAACCTTTCTACGGACGCTCGACAAGCGGTCTGGCACTGCGACGGATTTGCCTGAGGACAACGCGATTGCGGTCCGGCTTGCATGGTCCGAGGACCGACCGATGACCGAGGCAGCGGCGGATATGTTACGCGCCTACCGCGAGGTGCCAACGGCCCAGCTCGCCCTGAGCGGCTATCTCGATATTAAGGGCAACGTATGGGGCGCTATCGTGCGTGACGGACGCGGCTGGGTCGATATGGTGACGGTTGCCGCGGATACCGGCGATGCTTCGTGTCGTCTGCGCGCCGTGCGCCTGGTACCGCAAACAATAAGCTCAAAGGAGGGATCGTGAAATGCATGGCGTTCTGCGTGAAGAGGTTGCCCAAGCGACTGTGGAATACGCCATCGTCACGGTGGCGCTGCTATCGATCGTGCTGGCGATCGCGGGGCTTTGGCGTGCTGGCACCGATGGACACTTGGCGGCGCTGGTTGAGCGGGCGGCATCCCATGGCGTTGCCTCGACGTCGGTTATCGACGCCGCTGCGGGCGCTAAGGACATCGTGCTGTATTGATGTTGCGCGCGAGGACCGGGCGCAGTCTACGGTCGAGGCGGCGTTCCTGCTGCCGACGTTTCTGACGCTCGTCCTGTTGGCGCTGCAGCCGGTGTGCCTGCTCTATACGCGCGCGGTCATGGAGTCTGCCGCCGCCGAGACCGCGCGGCTCATGACCACGACGACGGCGGAGGACGACGATCTTAAGGAGTTCACCCGCCGCCGGCTTGCCGCAGTGCCCAACGTTTCGATCTTTCATGCCGGCGGGCCGTTGTCGTGGGATATCGAGCTTGGCCGGGCCGGTGCGGGTGGCGTCTCGGCCGTGTCCGTTTCTGGCGAGGTCAAGCCGTTGCCTGTGATCGGTGCGTTTGCGCGGGCTATGGGTGGTACCGCCGAGGGCGGCTACGTTGAGCTCAAGGTCGATGTCTCGTATCAATCACGTCCCGAATGGCTGGAGGGAGATTATGATTCGTGGATTGCTGCATGGGATTAAGCGTTTCTGGTCTAGATGCGTTTTGACGCGCCGTCCGAGCTGCCATCGCAAGCGAGGCGGCTTTATGGGCCGCGCCGGTATCGACCTGTTTATCGAAGACGGTGCCTACACCACGCTTTCTTCTGCCGTGGTCATCCTAGTGGTGCTCACGTTGTTGTTTTTGTCGACCGCGGCGATATGGAGCATGTCGCGTGCCGGGGATACCCAGGTGGCGGCCGATAGCGGCGCGCTGGCGGGTGCCAACGTAGCGTCGTCCTATCACACGGCTGCCACGGTGGTTGATGCGAGCATCTTGAGTCTGGGGCTGGCGGGGTTTGCCACGATCGGGACGGGTCTGGTCGCCATCCTCATCCCGGGTGCCGAACCAGTTGCCGGCAATATGGTCGACACCGGGATTGAGATTATTAAAACGCGCAACAAGTTTGCCAAAAGCGCATCGGAAGGCTTACAGAAAATCGAGACGGCTCTGCCGTATCTGATTGCCGCGCGTGCCACGCAGGCGGTGTCGGCGCAGGATACCGATAGTGTGGCCTATACCGGTACGGCACTTGCCGTGCCCAGGACATCCGAGTCGGACTTCGCTGCGCTCAAAGGGTCAGAGATCTCGACCGATGCCATCGAGAGCACCTCAAAAGACCTTGACTATGCTGCCAAGGAACTGAAGAAAGCGTCCGAGAAAACGTCAAAGGCCAAGGAACGCGCCTGGCTTGCCGACTGCGGTGGATCTGACAGAGGCGCAGTCGGAAGCTGTTCGTGCATGTGGGAACGCGCAAGGAGCTTGGCGAAGCTTTCGGATATTGAGAATCCGCACTATGCCTCGAGTGTCACATGGGAGCCGCAAGTGGCGCTCGATCGCGCGAAGGCCTATTACCGCTTGCGCCTTGCAAACGAGGCACCTCAGGGCTCAAGCGTCGAGACGAAGGCGGAGTCGGCGGCGCGCAAGGCGTTTTACACCTATGCGAGTACAGAGGTCAATCGTGCATATGTAACCGAGGACGGAGATGAAGTCGCTTCCTATATCCCGCTGTTGCCGCGCAACACTGACGAGGTGCGAGCGACGGAACTCTATACCGATACGGTGTGGCCAACCAGTGCCATCGATGGCAAGACGTATCTGCATTACGGAACGAGTTGCCCCAACTATAAGAAGGGGGCGCCATGCGGGCTGGCCTCGGTTGCTGCTTATGACGGGCAGGACAAATGCAATAGATGCCATTTTGGTGTTTCGTCGCTCGGTGCCGTTGCGGCTCCTTCGACTTCTATCGAAAACGGCTTTGAGTACCACTTTGATCGATTCAAAGAGGCTCTGGAAGACTACGTCGAATGCCGCAACAAAGAACTCGAACTTGAGCGTCAGACCGAGGATGAGGCCGACCGCGCGGGCAATGCGTTTGACCAGGCCATTAAAGCGCTTTCCGGCGAGCGCCCGCGTATCGCCCCACCTGGCCGCAACGGCGTGGTCGCCTTTGCAGTTTCGGGTGACATTACCAGCCCCGATCAACTTAACTCCTCGTTTAACGCGGCAGTCAGGCTTGGCGATCGCGGTGCTATCTCTGCCGCGGTGCAGGCGCCCGATGAGGCGACGGCGCAAAACAACGTGCTTTCGCGATTTTTCTCGACATTGAAGGAACGCTCGGGCGGCGTTGCCGGCGTGCTCGACGGCGTCATGGATGTTTGGGGACGGCTACTCGTGGGATACGGAGACATCCAAGGTTCGGCCGACGAACTTATGGACGAGATGATTAAAGACCTAGGAGGGGGCAGCGGTGCGTTGGGCTCCATTGCATCGTGGCTCGGCGATACCGTTTCGGCGTCCGTGGCGGCGCTGGGTTTGGAACCGTGCGACTTGCGCCTGCGAAAGCCGGTGCTGACCGATTCCGCCAACGTCATTAAGAGTCCGGGGTCTGACATTGCGGGTCTCTCTCAAACGCAAGACAAACTGCGAAGTATTCCGTTGGGCGTGACCGATCCCAAGGCGCTTTGCGAGGCGTTGGAATATCAAGTCGAACGCACCATTAGCGGTACGGTGTTCACGCTTGCGGAGATTCCTCTGCCCGGCGGCGGCTCCATCCCACTCACCGTCGATGTCGCGACACTGGTTGGCGCTCTGGGCGGTGGGTCGTAATGAGTATTCGCATGCGTCTGCGCGAGGAGCGCGCCCAAGCGACGGTGGAGATGGCAGTGGTTACGCCCGTTTTGCTGGTGCTGGCACTCATCGTGTACAACGTCATGATCTTTGCCGGCGCTGTCGCGCGCTTCGACCGCGTGGTGCCCGACATCGTGCTGGCGCACGCTGTGGCGCCGGGCGGGGAGGGTGACGAGAGCTCTGCCGATGCCTCGGCGACGGTTCAGACTCAAATTCTGAATGCCATGGAAGGCTATGACTTGCAGATCGAAGTGTCGAGCGAGCAAGGCGCGGAGGCATCGGATGGTGGCCTGCTCTCCCTATCCGGTACGTTTAGGACCTACACCTGCACCATGCACTATGAGCCGTGGCCGACTTCTCTCAGCATCGCTGGCGTTCCGCTGGGGGCGCCGACAACGTTGTCGCACGAGCGTGTGGTGACGGTCGATCCATGGCGTCCGGGGGTGGTCATGTGACCGCGGTCTCGTCCTACATCGCCTACGCGCGGGCACTCAATAGGCTGGGTTGGACGCCGGCCGAGTTTGCGGTGGCGGAGTCGTTTGTCGTGCGCCTGCGCGGCATGCTGGGACGGCGTCCGGTTGCCGCCAACGGCCTGCCGCTCGTCATGGCGTTTCCACGCTGCTCTTCGGTCCATACGTGTTTTATGGCCTATCCCATCGACATCGCCTTCATCGATCGCGACGGCAATGTGCTCGCGCGCTACGAAAACGTTCGTCCTTGGCGCATGTGCTCCTGCCCCGGCGCCTGGGCCGCACTAGAGCGTCCTTCAATCATTGTTTCGACCCCTGCTCTCCAACGCGTGCCGGCTTAAGAATTGGCGACAGTGGACTTTCGTCATACGAAATTGGGTAAGATGGAGGAGAAGATGCATGGATGTTGAGATCCATCCCAACGCTAAAAAGCACCTGACGGAAAAGCAGGTGCTTAGCGCTTGGCTTGCGGTTACTGAGTGCATTCGTCGCGAGTCGAAGGACGAGCCGCCGAGATGGCTTGCGATTGGATGGCTCCCAGACGGACGAAGCGTGGAGCTTGTCGCGGTCGAGCTTGTCCGTGGGTGGCTTATCATTCATGCCTTGTCTCCAGTCCAGAAGAAATTCTGGCAAGAGATCGAGCGAGCTCGGCAGAGGGGTCGATGATGGGCAAGACGTATACGGCCGCTAATGGTCAGGTTGTAACGGATGAAATGATTGACGCGTGGTGCGAGTCGTACGAGCGCGGAGAGTTTCCGGATGGCGAACACACCGCTGGTGGGATCGTGCATGGACGGCCCCCGCTCTCAGGTGAGGGGACGGCAACGCTGTCGGTCAAGATTCCTCTGGGAATGAAGGAGGCCATTCGTCGACGGGCGGCTGCCGAGGGGATGACGCCAAGTGAGTTTGCCCGTGCGGCTCTGAGCGAAAAACTTCTTGCTGCCGGCTGATGCCTCTGACGTGCCGATTTATAGAACTGAGCTGTGCTCAAAAACTTTTTTATAATTCTCGGTTGACCGGAACGCGTCCTTGGTTATACTAATCAAGCCTTGAAACAAGGCACACCTCAAATGGCTGGGTAGCTCAGTTGGTAGAGCAGAGGACTGAAAATCCTCGTGTCAGGGGTTCGATTCCCTTCCCCGCCACCTTGAATTGACTAGGACCTCTGCAAAGGGGTCCTTTTCTTTTATTGAGGGCTCTGCGGAAATTGCGTCCCGGAATTTGGCTTCAGAGTGGGATGCGTTTTCCGCTTTGATGTCGCTTGGGAAAGCGCGACCCGGAATCCGGCGTCAGAATGGGACGTGCTTTCCTTTTGCGGCCTTTGGCGGAAACTGCGTCCCAGATCTCGCGCTCAGAACGGGATGCATTTTCCGATTGAGGCCTCGAACGGAAAATACATCCCAGTCTTTTGCGAAAAACGGGATGCGCTTTCCGGCGCTTACTTCCGACGTGCGCGCACATCTCGGCGCACCAGCTCCTGCCCACCTGTCCCAGACATTCCTCCCACTTTTGCGCCACTTTGTAGACCGTTCGGTCGCCTGTCTGCATGCGCGGGTATACTCAAATCGATAGATATGTCATGCAAGAGCGATGCGGGCTTAGCCCGTATGATTCAAAAGGGGGCAGTGATGGAGAGGATACTCGGCGTTAATCTCTCTGGCTGGTTTATTCCCGAGCCTTGGGTGACCCCGTCGCTGTACGCGGCGACCGGTGCATCCAACGCGGCCGAGCTGCAGGAGGCCATGGGCACCGCCGCCTATAACGAGCGCATGCGCCGTCATTACGAGACGTTTGTGAGCGAGGATGATTTCCGTCGCATGGCGCAGATCGGCCTCAACGCCGTGCGCCTGCCGGTGCCTTGGTATGCCTTTGGCTCACAGGAGTCCGATGCCTCCTACATCTCGGTTGTCGATTACATCGACCGCGCGATTGAGTGGGCTGCCAAGTACAACATTCGCGTGCTGCTTGATCTGGCGACTGTGCCCGGTGGCCAGGGCGATTCCAACGATTCGCCCGCCACGCCGGAGGCTGTTGCCGAGTGGCATTCGTCCACTAACGGCCGCCATGTCGCGCTCGACGTGCTCGAGCGCTTGGCCGAGCGTTACGGCGAGGCCGAGAGCCTGCTGGGCATTGAGCTGCTGGATACGCCGCAGATGAGTGTCCGCAAGAGTCTCTTTGCCATGACGGATGGCATTCCGGCTCACTACTTGCGCAATTTCTATCGCGATGCCTACGAGCTCGTCCGTTCGTATATGCCCGAGGATAAGATCGTCGTCTTTTCGTCTTCGGGGCATCCCAGCGAGTGGAAGCATTTTATGCGCGGCGCCAAGTACAAGAACGTCTACATGGACCTTCACCTGTACCATTACCGCGACGAGTATGCGCTCGATATCACGAGCCCCCGCGGGCTGGCGACGGCGATTTCCCGTAACAAGCGCGAGCTTAAAGAAGCGATTTCGACTGGGTTCCCCGTGCTGGTGGGCGAATGGTCGGGTGCGGCGATCTTTGCCAACTCGTCGGTTACGCCCGAAGGCCGCAATGCCTACGAGCGCGTGTTTATCGCCAACCAGCTGGCTTCGTTTGCGCCGGCTGCCGGTTGGTTCTTCCAAACGTGGAAGACCGAGAAGCGCATTGCAGCATGGGACGCCCGCGCGGCGCTCGGTACGCTCGAGCGCGGCATGATTGAATAGGTTGATATGACGCAAAACAGCGCCCATACGGGCAAACTCTATGTGGTCGGCACGCCCATCGGCAACCTGGGCGACCTGTCCCCGCGCATCGGCGAGGCCTTTGCCACTGCCGATGTCATCTGCTGCGAAGACACGCGTGTGACGTCAAAGCTGCTGATGCACCTGGGCATTTCCAAGCCGCTTGTCCGTTGCGACGAGAATGTGATCGCCAGCCGCGCCGTCGGCCTGGTCGACCGTCTGCTGGCGGGGGAGACCCTCGCTTTTGCCTCGGACGCCGGCATGCCGAGTGTGTCCGATCCCGGCCAGGCGCTGGTCGAGGCGGCGCGTGAGGCCGATGTGCCCGTCGAAGTTATTCCCGGGCCCTCTGCTTGCGTCACGGCGCTCGTTTCGTCCGGCATTCCCTGCGAGCATTTTTTCTTCGAGGGCTTTTTGGGCCGAAAGCACGGCGACCGCGTGCGCCGTTTACAGCGCCTTGCCGTGGTGCCCGGCGCACTCATCTTCTACGAGTCTCCACATCGCATCGTGGCGACGCTCGAGGCCGTGGCGGAGGTCTTTCCCCAGCGTGAGGTTGCCGTCTGCCGCGAACTCACCAAGCTGCACGAGGAGGTCTTGCGCGGGCCCGCTGCCCAGCTTGCCGAGGAGCTGTGTGCTCGCGGCGAGGTAAAGGGCGAGATTGCGCTGGTCATCGCGCCGCCGAGCGAGGACGAAGAGGCCGGTATCGCGCCGGTTGGCGCCGCGGCAGCGGATCCCGACGAGGCCCTGCGCGAGGATATCCGCGCCGCGCTCGAGGAGGGGGAGCCCGCCTCTGCGGTGGCCAAGCGCCTGTCTCAGAAGTATTCGCGCCGCAAGCGCGATGTCTATGCCATGGTGCTCGATATGCAATAGATGGAGGATATCCAGCCCTTGCGCTAGAATCATCCTCTGTATGCAACGTTTTTCTGGAGGACAAACCCCATGGATCAAAGCAAGCCTTCGTTCTTTATCACGACGCCCATCTACTACGTCAACGCCGATCCGCACCTGGGCACGGCTTATTCCACCATCATCGCCGACGTTCAGGCTCGCTATCGCCGTTCCGCCGGCTATAACGTCAAGTTCCTGACCGGCATGGACGAGCACGGCGAGAAGGTCGCCGAGGCCGCAGCCAAGCACAACATGACGCCGCAGGAGTGGACCGACAGCCAGGCTCCGCACTTCAAGGAGCTTTGGAGCAAGCTCGAGATTTCCAACGACGACTTCATCCGCACCACCGAGCCGCGCCAGCATCATGCCGTGCAGTACCTGTGGGAGCGCATGAAGGAGTCCGGCTACCTGTATAAGGGCAGCTACGACGGTTGGTATTGCGTGCCTGACGAGACCTACTTCACCGATACGCAGGTCCAGAAGGGCGACGAGGAGTACGGCAGCGTCGGCCAGCACCTGTGCCCCGACTGCCACCGTCCGCTTGAGCGCGTGCAGGAGGAGTCCTACTTCTTTAAGCTTTCCGCCTTCCAGGACAAGCTGCTCAAGCTCTATGATGAGCATCCCGACTTTGTCGAGCCTGCGTTCCGTATGAACGAGGTACGCAGCTTTGTCGAGGGCGGCCTCAACGACCTTTCCGTGAGCCGCACGAGCTTTGACTGGGGCATTCAGGTCCCGTTTGACGAGGGTCACGTGACCTACGTGTGGTTCGATGCGCTGCTCAACTATATGACGGCCGTCGGCTACGGTGTCGACACCGACGAGGCGCGTGCCGAGCTGGCCTATCGCTGGCCCGCGCAGTTCCACATCGTGGGCAAGGACATCATCCGCTTCCACTGCGTCATTTGGCCCGCCATGCTCATGGCCATCGGCGAGGCCCTGCCCGAGCACGTCTTTGCCCACGGCTTCCTGACCGTGCGCAATGCCGAGACCGGCAAGGCCGAGAAGATGTCCAAGAGCCGCGGCAACGCCATCGCTCCGCAGGACGTTATCGACATGCTGGGCGTCGAGGGCTATCGCTACTACTTTATGACCGATGTCGTTCCCGGTACCGACGGCGCCATCAGCTTCGATCGCATGGAGCAGGTCTACAACGCCGACCTGGCCAACAGCTGGGGCAACCTTATCTCGCGTTCGCTCAACATGAGCGGCAAGTACTTTGACGGCTGCGCCCCGGCTAAACCGGCGTCTGCCGACGCGTTCGATAACCCGCTGGCAAAGATTGCCGACGGTTTGGTCGAGCGCTACATGGCCAAGATGGACGTGCTCGATTACGGTGGAGCCAAGGATGAGGTCATGGAGCTCATCCATGCCGCCAACCACTACATCGAGGACTCCGAGCCCTGGGCGCTTGCCAAGGACGAGGCCAAGGCTGACGAGCTGGCATTTGTGATCTACAACCTGCTCGAGGCCATCCGCATCGCCGCCCACCTGCTGATGCCGCTCATGCCCCAGACTTCTGCCGAGGCTCTGCGTCGCCTGTCTTGCGAGGACGAGGCCGCGAGCGACGACCTCAAGGGCATCTGCGCCTGGGGCTTGCTTGCCGGCGGTCAGCCCGTCGAGAAGGGCGACCCGCTGTTCCCGCGCCTGGGCTAAGACGTCGCGCGAGTGCCATATCGGCAATTTGCTGTGTAACGGTAAGGGCATGGCCGCAACGGTCCATGCCCTTTTACTTTACGATGCAGCCACCATGTTAAGGAGGCAACCATGACAACTTCGCCTTTGGCAAACCCCACGGCAACTAGGGAGCTGCTAGAGGAGTTTGGCCTTGCGACCAAGCATCGCCTGGGCCAAAACTTCCTGATCGACAACCATGTGATCGAACGTATCTGTGAGCTCGCTGAGCTTGCGGGCGATGAGCGCGTGCTCGAGGTCGGCCCGGGTTGCGGCACGCTGACGTTGGCCCTGCTGCAGGAGGCGGCGTGCGTTACGTCGATCGAGGCCGATCCCGAGCTCGAGCCGGTGCTCGATGCTCACGCCGCCGACTACGCCAACTTCCGCTTTATCATGGGTGACGCGCTTAAGGTGGGCCCGGAGCAGATTGAGCAGGCCGCCGGCGGTGAGCCGACGGTATTTGTCGCGAACTTGCCCTATAACGTGGCGGCGACGATCATCTTGCAGTTTTTTCAGACGATGCCCGCGCTCAAGCGTGCCGTGGTCATGGTGCAAAAGGAGGTTGCCGATCGCATTGCTGCAGTGCCGGGCAACAAGACCTATGGCGGCTATACGGCAAAGCTCGGCCTGTATGCGCAGGTGACGGGTCGCTTTGAGGTGCCGCCGCGTTGCTTTATGCCGGCGCCGCACGTGGACTCGGCCGTCGTGCGTATCGACCGTGTTGACGGCGTGGTGCCCGAAGGACTCGACCGCGAGTTTGTGGCCCGCGTGATTGATGCTGCATTTGCTCAGCGTCGCAAGACCATTCGCAACTCCATGAGCGCCAACGGCTTTGCCAAGGACGTGCTCGATGCCGCCTTTGAGGCTTGCGGTATCGCATCCACCACGCGCGCCGAAACGCTTGATGTTGCCGACTTTGTCCGCCTGGCCCAGGAGCTAATCCATGACGCTTAATGCCGAACGCGTGACGTTTACCAAGAAAAAGAAGACGGTTGCTTGTCCCGTGCCCTTGGCGCCGCTTGCCGATACGCACGCGCACCTGCTTTCGTTTTGGGGCAAAGAAGTGCCCGAGACGCTCGTGCGCGCCAAAGCTGCGGGCGTCGACCTGTTGGTGACGATGTTCGACCCCATCGCTGACAAACGCAGCGTGACGGACTATAGCGACTGGCTCGTGCGCGAAATTCTGCCGATGCAGGATATCCCGCAGATCAAGTATCTTGCCGGCGTGCATCCGTATGGTGCGCCGGACTATACCGACGACGTTCACGCGCAGGTCGTTGCCGCACTCGATGACCCCTTATGCGCCGGTATTGGCGAAATCGGCCTGGACTACCACATGGACTATGACGACGATATCGCGCCGGCACCCCATAACGTGCAGATTGACTGCATGACGCGCCAGCTCGAGCTTGCCGTGTGCCGTAACGTGCCGGTGGAGCTGCATCTGCGTCACGAGGACTCGGATGGGGAGCGCACCTCGCACGTTGATGCGTACAACGTGCTTCGTGAGGTGGGCGTGCCCCAGGCCGGTTGTGTGCTGCACTGTTTTGGCGAGGACCGCGCCGCGATGGAGCGCTTTGTGGAGCTGGGCTGCTATATCGCCTATGGTGGTGCGGCTACCTTTAAGCGCAACGACGACGTGCGCGAGGCATTCGCGGCAACCCCACTCGATCGAATTTTGTTCGAGACGGATTGCCCGTATATGGCTCCGGAGCCCATCCGCGGTCTTGAATGCGAGCCCGCAATGATCTCCATTACGGCAAACGCGCTGGTTAACGACCGTGTCGATCGCACGGGTGAGGACGCCGAAACAATCGTGCAAGCCGCTTGGGAGAATGCCTGCAAACTTTTTCAAAAATAGTTCTTGCGTTCGCGCTGGCGCTCCGTTATTCTAATTC
>CALFDL010000310.1 GCA_937950415.1 uncultured Collinsella sp.
AAGGACATGCTCGACATCCGCAAGCGCTTCGAGCCGCGCGCCGAGGAGCTCGCCAGGAAGTACGCGCTGGCCGACTACACCATGTTCATCGGCTCGGGGGCCCTCTGGGGCGAGACCATCCTGTACTCCATGTGCCTGCTCGAGGAGATGCAGTGGAAGCGCATCCGCCACATCACCTCGCACGACTTCTTCCACGGCACGCTCGAGCTGCTCGAGCCCGGCGTCCCGGTGTTCCTGTTCATGGGCGAGGACGAGTGCCGCGCCCTCGACGAGCGCGTCCGCGCCTTCCTCACCAGCGGCGTGACCGGCGACGAGGACTACGTCATCATCGACACCGCCGAGTACGCGATCCCGGGCCTGGACGACGACTTCCGCGTCATCGTGTCGCCGTGGATCCTGTCCGTGCTGACCACCGACCGCCTCTCGCGCAACTACGAGCTGGTCACCAAGCACAACCTCAAGTACCGCCGCTACTACCACCAGTTCGACTACTAAGAGCTGGTCACGGGTCCGATATCTTGGCTGGTTGATATCTCGATCCTGCACAAGGGCGTCCGCAATTGCGCGGGCGCCCTTTTTGCGTTGTGACAAGAGACTGCTGCTAACCGCTTGCCCTATGTTTCCAAATGAATACGGTGTGAGCCGAGGAGGACGATTCTCCCCGCAAACACTCTAGTATGCTAAAGTACCCAGAAGACCGGCGGAGCTATGCCGGTCTTCTGTTCTAAATGAAACGCAGCATGAGGAGGCTCACCAGATGACGGCCACACCGTGGGGATTCCGGGACATATTGCCCGAGGAGGCTCAAGCGCGCGAGGAGATCGCGCTGACGGTGAAGGGCTGCTTCAGGGAGCATCATTACCTGCCGGTCGAAACGCCGTTGCTCGAGGACAAGGGTTCACTCGAGGAAGGCGGCCGCATTGCGGACACACCGTTTAAGCTCTTTGACGATGATGGCCGCCTGCTGGTGGTCCGTCCCGACAACACATTGCCGATCGTGCGTCTGGTTTCGACCCGCATGCGCGCGGCCGATCTGCCGCTGCGCCTTCGCTACGAGGCGCCGGTGGTTCGCGAGTGCCAGCGCAATGCCGGCGGCTCGCGTCAGTTTACGCAGTTGGGTTTTGAGCTTATCGGTGTGGGCGATACCGCGGGCGATGTCGAGATCGTCTCGCTCGTGGCCGAGGCCGTGCGTAAGCTGGCACTGCCCGATGCGCGCATTATCGCAGGTAGCGTGCGTCCGTTTAAGGAACTGCTCGCGGCGTGCGAGGATCGCGAGCTGGCCGCCGAGGCCCTGCGCTGCGTGCACGCCAACGACTTTGTGGGCCTTGATGCCCGCGTGGCGGCAAGCACCGAGTCCGATGCCGTCAAGGCCGCCATTAGCGAGCTGCCGCGTCTGCACGGCGGTGCCGAGGTACTCGACCGCGTGGACGCGCTGCTGGAGGCCGCCGGTATCGTCGCGCCGCTGACGCGCGAGCTGCGTGCCCTGGTTGAGGGTCTGGCACCCGAGGACGCCCAGGTGCTGTCGTTCGACTTCTCTATCATGAACTCTTTCGATTACTACACGGGCCTGGTCTTTAAGGCT
>CALFDL010000311.1 GCA_937950415.1 uncultured Collinsella sp.
CGCCGCTGTAGCATCTGCCCAGTCTGCATACGATGCGGCAAACAAGGAGTATAACGCCGCCGCCAGCAAGCGCGACGCTGCCAAGGCCGCATACGAGAAGGCCCAGCAGACCGAGGCTGACAAGAAGACTGCGTACGACAAGCTTGTCGAAGTTCGCAAGCAGAAGCGCAGCGAGTGGGAGGCGGCCTGCGCCGCTTCGAACGCCGCGGAAAAGGCTTATGACGCTGCCAATGCCCAGGTTGAGGCTCTTGAGCAGCAGATTGCAGACCTAAAGTCCAACATGACCGTTGACCAGGAAGTCATCAATAAGGGCATGCTCGGCTTTATGGCCTACATCAGCAACAGCAGCGACTTCACCGCCCAGCAGAAGTCGAACGCCAAGGACGCAATGGCTACCCTCACCGGTGCCGTCGATAAGGCCGAGTGGTATGACAATTACGTCGATCATGACATGTCTCGCGACACCAATCCACTTTCCTTGGAGCAGATGCGCAACGCCCTGACATATCTCGACACCCAGAACAACCTCCGCAAGGCGAACGGTCAGTCGGCACTCAGCGTCAGCCTCCGCATGACTGTGGCAGCCGCCCTCAATACATCGTATTCATCGAACATCTGGGGACACTCTGGCTGCTACTATGATAACGGTGAAAACCTTGCCGGCGGCGGCGGCGCATATACCGGCGGAGAAACTGAGAATACCCTCGGCTGGCCCTACACCGGCCTCTATACCCAGGAGAAAGAGGCATTCGATAAGTACGTCGCGCAGTATGGCGACGAACTCGGCAGCCACCGATATGATGCCTATTATATCTCCCAGAACTACAACAGCATCTATCAAGAGTGTGGGCATTATCTCAACATCATCGATGCCGCTGCGGAAGCCATCGGTATTGCAACCGGTAGCGGAAAGAATACCGATTCCGAGGTAACAGTATTCGATTACAGCGCTGATGACACTCAGGCCGATTTCACTGTCTCCGAGTTCAAGAAGCTCCTGAACGACTACATTGATTCCGCCTACAATGCAGGCGGCACGCAGGAGCAGAAGGAGCAGCTGAAGCAGCTACAGAATAAGCTTGCTGAGGCGCAGAAGAACTTCGGTACTACTAAGAAAGCTTACTTTGCAGCGGTAAATAAGCAGGATGCGGCGCAAGACGCCTATACCGCGGCCGACACGAACATGAACACCGCCAAGGGCGAGTACGAGAAGGCCAAGTCCGACACCGCCGCCGCGAAGACGGCATACGACGCAGCGAAGGACGCGCTCGGCGGAATCGACATCGAGTCCCTCAAGCAGAACCTCGATGCCGCCAAGGCCGAGGCGACCGCCGCGCAGACCGCACTCGACGAGGCCAACTCCAAGCTCTCCGACTGCCAGACGAATGCAGCCGATGCCGCTGCTCGCAAGGCAAAGGCTCGCAGCGCCCGCGATGCCGCCAAGGCAAAGTCCGATCAGGCCAACGAGGCATATGACAACGCCACGGCTTCGGTCAAGGACCTTACCGCCAAGCGTGATGCTGCCAAGACGGACCTTACGAACAAGCAGGGCGGCCTTGACGAGGCCAAGAAGGCCGATGACGCCGCCCAGGCTGGCGTAGGCAAGGCCCAGGCCGCGGATGCACAGGCCGCGACCGCCCTTTCGGACGCCAAGCAGGCAGTTGCCGCCAAGACGCAGACCCTGTCCGACGCACAGGCGAAGGCCAAGGCTGCCGAGGGCGAACTGGCCGGCGCAAACAAGGCCTTCGAGCGCTTCGCTGGAGCCCAGAAGGCGGTCGACGACGCCAAGGCCGCCTATGACGCCGCCGTCGCCGGTGTCGCCGATGCCCAGAAGCAGCTCGAGGCCGCCAACGAAGCCGTCGTCGATGCGACCTTCGAGATCGTCGAGGCCAAGGCCGAGCTTGCCAACGACGAGGCGCTCAAGGCCGATCTTGAGGCTGTCGACCACAAGGCATCCCTTGCCGCGGGCACGACGGGCAACGAGAAGCTGGTCAAGCTGAACGCTGCCTACGCTCGCTATAAGGCCGCCGTCGATGCCGCCGCTGGCCTCAAGGCTGCTCTGAGCGATGCCGATGCCAAGCTGTCCGATGCCAACGACGCCTATGCCGCTGCACTGGCAGAGCTTGGCGATGCCAAGGATGCTCTGGCTGCCGCGCAGGCCGAGTACGACAAGTATCATCCCAAGGCCGAGCCGCAGACTAAGCCTCAGGTTACGCAGGCTGCCGCAAAGGCCCCTGCCGCCAAGAAACAGGCTGCGCCTGCCGCGCTCGCCCAGACTGGCGACAATTCCGCGCTTGCGGGCGAGGTGTTCGTCATCGGCGGTGTGACGCTCGTGGCAGCGGGCGTGACGCTGGGCGATCGTCGTCGCAAGCAGATGTAGCGTTTCGAGCGTAGATTCTGCAACGAACTTCGGTTCATAGCGGGAACGCTTCGATAGCTTAACCGATAAGGCCGGCGCGCTGTTAAACGCAGCGCGCCGGCCTTTCTGTATATCGGCATAAAAATGCCCGGTCGGTAGCCGCTAAGCTGACGACCGGGCAAATCGTAGGCAATATGGTTGCTGCCGAGCAGCTGCTCAGCTTAGCCCAGCAGGCTCAGGCCAACAGAGATAAACGCCAGAATAACGCCGACGATGGACTCGCCGCCGAGCAGGCCGCTGGCAACGACCAGACCCTGTTCCTGGAAGGCGGCGTCCTTGGCGGCCTTCTCCTCGTCCGAAAGACCGGCCTCGGCATCGCGGTGGGCGGCCCACTTGTCGTAGGCGAGCTTGACGCAGGAGCCCAAGAAGGCCGTGAGCGACATGTAGAACGGCAGGTACACGCCCAGGCCGATCATCATGGCCGGAATGCCGAGCCAGTACATGACGATGCCGGCGATAAAGCCGCCAACGAACCACGGCACGCTCGGGATGCCCGAGACCATGGTGGCGACGACGCTTGCCTGCGCGGCAACAAAGCTCTTGTCGGGGCCAAAGGCGTCCGGACCATAGGCGGTGACGAGCGCGACCATGACGGCTGCGGCGACCAGGGCGCCCACGATGCCGCCGATGGCTTGGCCGATCCATTGCGCACGCGGGTTGGTGCCCAGCACGGCGCCGGCCTTAAAGTCGTTCATGACGTCGCCCGCAAGGCCGCACGCCACGGCTACGATGCCGGCGATAAAGAACAGCTTGACCTGAGCGATCTGTGCGAAGGCTGCCACGATGAGCATGACGATGAGGCCGAAGATCTCCATGGGGTCGATGCCCGTCTGGCCGCAGCTCTGCGCGCTCATGATGGTGGTGACAAAGGTGAACAGCGTCACGATGACGGCCGGAACGGGGCCAAGGTCGAGCGCGATGGCAACGATTACGGCGATGGCGGCAGCGCCCAGGCCGATGATGCCGGCGTCGAGCTTAAGGGAGCCCGAGATGAGCGACTGCTCGTCGGTGTCGGTGGAGCTGTCGGCGGCAAGACCGCGGACGATACCGGCGACCTGCGGCAGGATGTCCTTGAGGACGACGGCGACGCCAAAGCCCATCATGAGGCCCATGCCCAGGGACTTGACGATGCCCTGCGCGGTCACAACATCGAACAGACCGGCAGCGGTGCCGCCCACGATGATGCCAAAGTTGCCCAGCAGGGCGCCGGCAAACCAGAAGGCGACCGGGGCGAAGCCCACGAGGAAGCCGACGGAGAGCAGCATGGGCGAGTTGTAGATGGCAAAGGTCACGCCGGGGATATTGAGCGTGCACAGCATACTGGGCACCACGCCCAGGGCGTCGCGCAGCACGCTGTAGATGCCTGCGATGGCCATGGAGCCAAAGAGCTGCTTACCGGTCTTGCCGCCGGCCTCGGTAGCACGTAGGGTCTGGGCAGCGGCGTTGCCGGTGGGGAACTCCAGCGCGGCGTCCACGATAAAGTGACGGTGGATGAGCGCTGTCGCTAGAAGGCCCAAGATGGTGCCGGCGAGCGCCACGATAAACATGTCGAGCCAGCTGATCTGGTCGGCATAGCCCAACATCCAGGCGCCCGGGATGGTAAACGCCAGGCCGCCGGCGACCATGGCGCCCGCAGACATGATGGTGTGGGTGACGTTGGCCTCGTTGAGGCTGGCGTTGCCCATGAGCTTAAGGAAGAACAGCGAAATGACGGCAGCGAAAATGATCGGCCAGGGGAGGGCGCCCATCTTGAGGGCGGTATAGGCCGAGCTTGCCGTGATGATCACGCAGCCAAGGGCGCCGATGACGACGCCGCGCAGCGTGAGTTGACCGCGCATCGAGGTGCGGTTCGAGGGATTGCTCATATAGAACTCCTTTGCGTATATCCGCTTCCCCCGGGAGCGCCGCTACGGATACGGCGCGGGAAGTCGGGTTACCAAGGGCCGATGCGTGAGCTCGCGTACGACCGCGCATCAGTATAGCCGCAAGCTAGTCATTTTGGGATGACTGGTTTAGGTAGGCGATATACTGCTGGGCAGACGAAAGGAGCGCCGACGATGCTTAATGGGTGTGCATATATATTGACGGTCGACGTGGGCAATACGTTCATTCGCTTTGGCCTGTTTGCAGAGGATTCGGCCGCGGCGCAGGAATGTCCGCTTGCGACGTGCGAGATCACCACGCCGTCGAGCATCACAGCAGACGAGGTGCGCATGAGGCTCACGCAGGTCATGGGCGCGCTGTCAGCCGATGCGGGCATGCCGGGTGTGCTCGTTCCCGCAGCCGCAGTGCTGAGCTGCGTAGTGCCGGCGCTCGAGCGCCCGTGGAAGGCGGCGCTTTCCCGCACCTGCACGGGACGCGTGCTCACCGTGGGGCCGGGCCTCAAGACCGGCATGCCCGTACACTACGACGATCCGGCCGAGATCGGCCCCGACCGCATCGCCGACGCCGTGGCGGCCC
>CALFDL010000312.1 GCA_937950415.1 uncultured Collinsella sp.
GAGGGCGAAAAGAAACAGCCCGAAGACGACGACAAGAGCGGTGCTGACAACCAAGTCCAAGAGCAAAATGACTCCAAGACGGTGACCACTACAACCACGACGACTACAACGACCAAGTCATCTGGCGGTAACATGCCCAAGACGGGCGACCTTATCGTTATGGCGAGCCTTGCCAGTGCAAGCTTGGCCACGCTGGGTGCCACGTCTATTGTGAGTGGCAAGCATAAGCTCGATCAGCAAAAGAAGGCTGCTGGGCAGAACGACTCCGAGGAGTAGTCCCTTTCGGTTGCCCGACAACTAAAGATTCGCAATGGGGGCCGGTGCAGTTGCATCGGGCCCCATTTTGTTGCACAACGATTTGTTATGCCCCCTCAAGGCCTTTGTTCCTACCGTTGCCCGATGCCTTTGCACGGATCCAGCGTTGCACTTGAACTGCTCGCTACAATGGGCTTCGTGCTGCGTTTTAGGGAGAAGTTACGGTGTCTGAACAGGAGTATTGCAACAGTGACGATACTTTTGGCGTACGGCTTGTCAACCATGTCGATGATGCGGTTTTGCCGGTCGGTGTGCATGATTTTGCCGATGCCATTGGTCGTTGCATGCTGGTTGACAAGACCATGTTTATTGCCGATGTGTTGGACTGCGACGCGTCCGTTGTGGTGTGCTGTCGACCCGAGGGTTTTGGCAAGAGCATGAACTTGTCGATGCTCAGGGCTTTTCTGGAGCGTCCAGCGGTCGGTCGCTCTGGTCAGCGTTTGTTTGCCGATGCTCAGATTTGGGATGCGGACGGCGGGCGCTATCGGGATGAGCATGCTTGCTATCCGGTGATATCGCTGGACTTTTCTGGCGCTGCGAGGCGTGGCCCCGCTGTTGCCAGCGTCGCGCGCGATGCCCTTTCGGGCGAGTGCGCTCGCTGGTTGGCGCTCTTGGAGGCTCCGGATTTAGCTCGAGATAAGGTGCGTCACATCGAACGCGTCGCGCGTGGCGTGGCGAACGCGGACGAGGTTGACTCGGTGCTCGGTGTGCTCATTGAGCTGCTGGAGATGGCCTGCGATGAGCAGGTTGTATTGCTCGTTGATGGGTACGATGTGGCGTGGTCTCGCCGTGCGAGCGCGAGGGACGCTTCCGACGCCGATCCGGCAGGGCTATTCGATCGCGTGCTGTTCGACGCCATTGCCACTGCGCGCGATTCGTTGCGGCTGACGTGTTTGATGGGGGAGCGTCCCGGCCCTGCCGAAGCGGCGCTTTTTTTGCATGGCTGCTCGTATTGTCTGACGACGCCGCTTTCGACCTGGTGTGACCGTTGGTTCGGCTTTTCGGATGCCGAGGTCCAGGCTCTTTTGAATCATGCTGGGCGCGAGGAATACCTGGATGATGCGCGTGAATGGCTCGAGGGGTATCGGTTTGGCAGGGCCTATTGCTCGAGTCCAGAGCGTGTGATTGGGTTTTTGGACCGAGGCTGCACGGCGCCTGTGCGTGCCGATCTGTATGGATATGCCGATTGCCTGAGTAGGGTAGTTGTCGGGTGGAATCTCGACCGCCTTTCGGTCTTGTTTGATTTGCTCGAGGCCCATGGGTGCGCTGAGGTCCCGCTTTGTTTGGGCACTGCAGAGCCAGATTTCTCGCCTGACGATGGCATGTGGACAGCGCTGTATCTGTCCGGTTTTCTCACGACGGATATGACTGAGGAGCCAGAGCATGGCGATCGCGTCCGTGCTTTGCGATTGCCCAATAACGAGCTTCGCCAGGTCTTGCGTCTAGTGATTGTTGAGTGGTTTGAGTGCGCTGCCGAAGACACTCGAGATGTCGATGCGTTTCGCGACGGGCTGTGCCGTGGGAACGAGGATACCGTGAGGCGGGCGCTAAGCCGCATCCTGGGGGATGCGGGTATCGGTGAGACCGACCCAGATAAGCCGCTGCCATATCATCTGCTCTTGCAGGGGCTCTGCTTTGGCTTGCCGGGCTATGCCAATCCTGCCTCGAGGCGAAAGTGTGGCGCGGGTCGCTGGGACATCCAGGTTTTTCCTACGGGCGCTGTGTTCGACGTAGCTGACACGATCGGCATGCTGGACGAGCGCCCGCTTATAACGATCAATATGATGTATGACCCCGATGTGGATGCGCTGGGGTTGGAATTGCTGGCCGTGCAGTCGCTACTCGACATAGAGCGCGACGGCATCGACGAAATTCGTGTACCACGCCCCGGCGTTGGCCGCATGCGCTGGGGGTTCGGTTTTGATGGGCAGCATGTGGCTACGGTGTGCCAACGGCTTTAAGCGCCGAGGTGTTTCCGGCTTCCGTTACTCGGTGTCCTTCATGGGCGGCATGGGCTTCCAGTTGGGATCCTTGATGATCTTGCGGGCGTCCTTCATGCCGCGCCGCAGCGCCGGAATGCCGGTCTTAAAGCACTTATCGACCGCAGCCAGGCGAATGAATTCCTTG
>CALFDL010000313.1 GCA_937950415.1 uncultured Collinsella sp.
CGAGCCTCCGGCGGGCGGTAGCTACGACAAGGACGCAAACGGCGAGCTCACGGGTATCGCCCACGAGGCGGCTGCCATGCAGCTGCTACCGCGCTGCCTTGAGTGGCTGGGGGAGGATCGCATTGCAAGCGCTTACTCCGATCAAATGAGGCGTATGGCCGAGCAGGGCATCACCTCGATCTGCGATATGTCGCTCATGCCCATGCCGGGCTGCGACTTTATCCGCGACGATGTTTACGACAAACTGCAGGCAGCCGGCAAGCTGGGCATCCGAGCCCATCTGTTCCCCACGCTGCTGGATGACCAGTCGCGCTTGGAAGAACTCCAGAC
Organism: uncultured Collinsella sp.; assembly: GCA_937950415.1. Classification (GTDB taxonomy): domain Bacteria; phylum Actinomycetota; class Coriobacteriia; order Coriobacteriales; family Coriobacteriaceae; genus Collinsella. The sequence continues at coordinate 331 of CALFDL010000313.1, forward strand.
CCGCTACGCGAACAACGCGCTGCTCTCGGCACCGGGCTTTAAGCAGTTCTTCGATGGCGTGTCGAGCGAACACACGGCGTATCTCACCGAGCCCTATACCAATCCGCGCTTCCCGGGCGACCAGGGCCGTCTGACAGTTCCTGCCGAGCGCATGCGTAAGCTGGTTCTGGCGGCTGCGGAGCGTGGCCACACTGTGCGTATTCACGTCATCGGCGACGGTGCCATCCATGCCGCGCTCGATATCTTTGAGGAGGCCGCCGAACTGTACGGCCTGCCCCAGCACGGTCATAACACGCTCGAGCATCTGGAGAACCTCTTGCCCGAGGACATCGATCGTCTACGCAAGCTTAACGTCGTTGCCTCGAGCCAGCCCTGTCACATTACACTCGACCCGGGCGGCCCCGAGCGCGATCTGGGCCTGGAACGCAGCCGCATCATGTGGCCGTTTGCGACCTATAAGCAGCGCGGCATCCGCCAAGCCTTCGGTACCGACAGCCCTATCACGCCCGTTACCAGCATGAACGTGCTCTACACGGCTGTTACGCGCCAGGACCCCAAAAGCCACTGGCCCGAGGACGGCTGGTTACCGAGCGAGCGCATCGATGCAGCAACAGCCCTGCGCAACTACACCCTGGGCAGCGCCTACGCGGCAGGCGACGAGCAAAACCTCGGCAGCCTGGAACCCGGCAAATACGCCGACCTGGTAGTCCTGGACCAAAACCCACTCACCATCGACCCCCAAGAACTCCAAGCCACCAAAGTCCAAGCCACCTACCTAGCCGGCAACCTGGTCTACGAGCGATAACCCTGCCTTGAATGTCAGTCGCGGCGAAATGGCTCCCAAAAAGCCCGTCACTGATTAGGACGGATCGGACTTTTCGCAAAGAGCCATTCTGCCGCGATTTTCAAGGCAATCCAGCCAACCGCTCTTATCTATGTATATAACTTGCGAAAGACCGCATATTTATGCATACAGGTTTGGTACTGTGCCGATGTACCCCTATCCCGAGCGTGCAAAAAGCGGAATATTCAGCATTTTGACCTACGCCGATGCCGCCACGAGACGCTTAAAGCTGCAAACTCTGTTGTTTTTTGAGCATCGATACAGTGCGGAGCGCATGTTGCCGCGTCGACTGGCAGTTTTATTCGCATCAGGATGCTTGCTTCCGGCGCTCGTAGGCAACAGTGGCGCTTTGAAAGCGTATGCAGCCCACCTGGTTTGCTGATTATTCGGAAAAATGCACGCTGCTTCCCAGGGGACCTGCCTACACCTCCTAGAAATGAACTCTACCTTCCTCGCATTGCCATTTTGCTGCACTGACTTTTTTGGATGCCGGGCTCGATAACGTTGACTCAGCTCCCGTGTGGCGCCGGAGGGGCGGGATATAAGGTTTATCGCGAGTTCCGCACGAGCCGAAGGCCACTTAATGTGGCCTTCGTGCGAGCAGGACTGCCCGAGCAGGAAACCTTATGCCCCGCCCCTCCGGAGCCACACGGGAGCCACCGCTAAGTTATCCCCCGGCATTCAGAAAATCTAAGTGCCAAAAAATAAGATTTTTTGACTCCGTGTTGTATAACCCGCCATTCGTGGGTACCATTCAACGCGTACGCAAACAAAAAGGGTTAATTCGCGTGGTATAACCGCGCGGCCCAAAAAGGAGGAGACAAGCATGTCGTCTTTGAAGCCGCTTGCAGATCGTGTTCTGGTCAAGCCCGACGAGGCCGAGCAGAAGACCGCTTCTGGTCTGTATATCGCCAGCAACGCTCAGGAGAAGCCGCAGCGCGGCACCATCGTTGCCGTTGGCGCCGGCAAGGTCAACGACAAGGGTGAGCGCATCCCCATGGACGTCAAGGTCGGTGACGTTGTCATCTACGGTAAGTTCGGTGGCAACGAGGTCAAGGTCGACGGCGAGAAGTATCTGCTGATGCGCGCCGACGACATCTACGCTGTCGTCGAGGCCTAGTCTCGTCAGAATCTCTGATTCGTCTTTGAACGCGCCCGCCGCATAGGACTCGGAAGCGGCGACGCGAGTCACATTTCTTTTGGAGGATTACCTACCATGGCAAAGAACATTACGTTCAACACCGATGCCCGCGCTAAGCTTGCCAAGGGCGTCAACACTCTGGCCGACGCCGTTACCGTCACCATGGGCCCCAAGGGCCGCTACGTTGCGCTGCAGCGCACGTTCGGTGCTCCGACCATCACCAACGACGGCGTTTCTGTCGCCAAGGAGATTGAGCTCGAGGACAACATCGAGAACATGGGTGCCCAGCTGGTGAAGGAGGTCGCCACCAAGACCAACGACACCGTGGGTGACGGTACCACCACCGCAACCCTGCTCGCCCAGGCCATCGTCAACGACGGCCTGCGCAACGTCGCCGCCGGCGCCAATCCGCTGGCCATCCGTCGCGGCATCGACAAGGCTGTCAACGCCGCCGTCGCCGAGATGAAGAAGCAGGCCAAGCCGGTCGAGACCAAGGAGCAGATTGCTTCCGTCGGTACCATCTCCGCCGGTGACCCCGAGGTCGGCGAGAAGATCGCCGAGGCTATGGAGGTCGTGGGCAAGGACGGCGTCATCACCGTCGAGGATTCCCAGACGTTCGACATCACCATCGACACCGTCGAGGGCATGCAGTTCGACAAGGGCTACGTCTCCGCTTACTTCGTCACGGATAACGACCGCATGGAGGCCGTGATGAAGGATCCGTACATCCTCATCACCGACCAGAAGATCTCCAGCGTCCAGGACATCATGCCTGTTCTCGAGGCTGTCCAGCGCGCTGGCCGTGGCCTGCTCATCATCGCTGAGGACATCGATGGCGAGGCTCTGCCTACCCTGGTCCTCAACAAGATCCGTGGCGCCCTCAACGTCTGCGCCGTCAAGGCTCCGGGCTACGGCGATCGCCGCAAGCGCATCCTCGAGGACATCGCCGTCCTCACCGGTGGCCAGGCCGCTCTGGACGAGCTGGGCGTGAAGGTCGCTGACATCACCGCCGATATGCTCGGTACTGCTAAGTCCGTCACCATCTCCAAGGACAACACCGTCGTCGTCGGCGGCGCTGGCTCCAAGGAGGCCATCGACGCCCGCATCGCTCAGATCAAGGGTGAGATGGAGAACACCACCTCTGACTTCGACCGTGAGAAGCTCCAGGAGCGCCTGGCAAAGCTCTCCGGTGGCGTTGCCGTCATCAAGGTCGGCGCTGCTACCGAGTCCGAGCTCAAGGAGATCAAGCACCGCGTCGAGGATGCCCTGCAGGCTACCCGCGCTGCTGTCGAGGAGGGCATCGTCGCCGGCGGTGGCGTCGCCTTCATGGACGCTGCTCCTGCGCTCGACGCTGTCGAGATCGACGACCCCGAGGAGAAGATCGGCGTCGACATCGTCAAGAAGGCTCTGACCGCTCCGGTCGCCACCATCGCCAAGAACGCTGGCTTTGAGGGCGCTGTCGTGGTCGACAAGGTCGCCGAGCTGCCCGCCGGCCAGGGTCTCAACTCTGCCAACGGCGAGTGGGGCGACATGATCGAGATGGGCGTCCTCGACCCCGTCAAGGTCAGCCGCGTCACCCTGCAGAACGCTGCTTCTGTCGCCAGCCTGATTCTCATCACCGAGGCTACCGTCTCCGATGTGCCCAAGAACACTCAGCTTGAGGACGCTATCGCTGCTGCCACCGCTGGTCAGCAGGGCGGCGGTATGTACTAAGGCCGACAAGGTCTAGAACTCCCACCGGGAATCCGGGGGCGTGACGGGGTCTTCTCTCCGGAACGTCCTCGGACATGCAAAGAGGCTCCGCATCGCGCTTCGCGCTGCGGAGCCTCTTTGCGTCCTGACGCTCCTATTTGGCAAGGTGTTTTTTAGAATCCATTTTGCGCTCGGCCTCGAAGGCTTGCCTGTCCCAATCGAGCGGAAGTCCGGCCTCGACCCATGCCTCGTAGGCCCTCCTTATGGGCTTGAGCTCCCTTTGGCCCCTCTCCAGCATCGAGATGCACTTCTCGCTGGTTCCCAATATGGACGCCGCCCTCACCTGGCTGACCTTCGCCGCGCGCCTGGCCGCCACGAGCTCCGAGGCGTCCTCGGGCCTCCTGATCTCGCGCGGGTGCATTAGCGCCCGGTACGCCTCCCTGGCCACGTAGCGCTTGAGGCACCTCATGACCTCCCTGTCGCTCTTTCCCCGCCCCCTGGCCCTCTCGGCGTACTCGGCGGTCTCGGGGTCGCGCATGACCCTCTGCCTCGCGATCTCGTGCAGCGCGCTGTTCGCCTGCCGG
>CALFDL010000314.1 GCA_937950415.1 uncultured Collinsella sp.
TCTCGGAAGGCACGTGCAGACCTTTCGTCATGGCCTCCTACCTTTCTTTCGGGCCCCTGTCAGGGCCGATTCGTTAGCGCCCCTCCGTGTGAGGCGTTATTGCTGACGACATATTTATATCCAAAATCAGTCCATACTTCCACCTCGCCCCCGAACGGTTTTATATGAGGGGTGAACGGCATACACATATACTTCACGCATGGCACACTTTGATTTAATAAAGTGTATTTACGTGCTAAAACGCGTTTTCAATCCAAATAGCAAATGGAACTTAACTTTATTAAACCACCCTCAAATTGCATATTTCTAATAAAGCTATGAATAGAATTAGCGATTCATGCCGCGTCTCAACCATTTTTATTTTTATTCAGAAAAAAGTTTGTCCTATTCATTTCTGGTAAACAAATTACCGTTTACCAGACGCTTGATACCGTTCACCGGAAGCTCAGTATAAGGCCCAGCGGATACCGGCTCGCTTTACGGCCCCATTTGTAACAACTTGACTTCTCGGTATAGAAAAACGAACCCGCTTCCCCTAGGGAAACGGGTCCGTTTTCGATTATCTTCGTCCTATTTGGATAAGGCCCTCGAAGATCATCGGAATCCTAGCGATCGAACTCCGCCAGCGCCTCGCCCAAAAGCCTCAGGCCCTCGCGAAGAACGTCCTCGCTCGCGCAGTAGCCCAGGCGTGCGCCGCTGGGGAGCTCAAAGCGGCTGCCGGGAACCAGCAGCACTCCCCTCTCAGCCAACAGGCGCTTGCAGAACTCCTCGTCGTCCTCGGGAATATCCAGCTGGATAAACGAGGTGGACACGCCCTGCGGGGCCGTCCAGGACACGCGATGCTGCGTATCGATCCAAGCCTGCGCGATATCGCGGTTGCCAAACACGATCTTGCGGTTGCGCTCGAGAATCTTGTCCTTGTGCTCGAGCACGTAGGTCGCCAGGGCGTCGTTGAACACGCCGCCGCAGATCATGGTGTAGTCGCGATACGTGCGGATGCTGTTGGACACCTCTTCGTCGGCCACGACCCAGCCCACGCGGGCCGCAGGCGTCGAATAGGTCTTGGACACCGAGTTGGTGACGATGGCCTTCTCGTACACGTCGACCATCGACATAAAGGAGTCAGTGTTTTCGAGCGGCAGATACACCTCATCGCACAACACGTAGGCGCCCACCGAACGGGCGATCTCGGCAATCTGGCCGAGCGTATCGGCATCAAGCACCGTACCGATGGGGTTCGATGCGTTGTTGATGCAGATGAGCTTGGTGTTGGGGCGCACCAAGCGCTTGAGCTGCTCGATATCGGGCTTCCAGCCGAGTTCCTCGCGAAGCTCCCAATACTCGACCTCGGCGCCCAGCGTGCGCGGGATCTCGTAGAGCGGCGCGTAGGTGGGCCACTCGGCGATAACATGGTCGCCGGGCTCGACAACAGCCATGATGGCGTTAAGGTTAGCGCCCGTGCAGCCGTTGGTCTGCAGGATATGGTCAGGATTGACCTCACGACGATAGAGCTTGGCGACCTCGGCCTTAAACTCCGGCGAACCCTCGATCCAGCCGTAGTTCATCTTCTCGCGGTCCAGGCGCTCGTAGAACGTGGCACCATCTTGATCGTCGAGCGCGCGCAGCTCGCCCATGGTAAGAGAGGAGATCGTCGACTGGGCGATATCCCACGTAGCGCTCTTCTCCCAAACGTTAAGCCATTCCTCAACGCCGATCGTCTTGATATCCATGACTTGGCTCCAATCGTTAGAACACGGGGATGATGCCGGCAAAGGTCATGGGAATCGAGATGATGCCCAGGATGGCGATAACGACCGCGCAGACAACCTGGCCCTTGCCCATAGTCTGTCCGGACTCGGAGAGCGCCTTGCGATAGAACAGGAAGCCGGGGATATAACCCAGGCAGGCCAGCAGCAAGAAGCCCCAGCCGGTAAAGAGCACGCCCACGACCTGGAACACCAGGGCAAGGACGCCGATGAGGACTTGCCCCATCTCGCCGCGCTCGCGGGAGAACTTGACCTGGTACGCCGCAGCGTAGGCCCAGGTAACGACGATGGTCACGGTGCACATGGAGATGGCGAAGGTGTAGGCATCGGCGGCAAACGTAGCGATGATGATGAACGCCTCGGTCAGGGCACCGACGATGATCAGCGCCATCTGCGGGGCGCCCTTGGTGTTAACCTCGCCCCACGACTTGGGCAGCAGGCCGTGATCGGCCATCATCGAGGAAACCTCGG
>CALFDL010000315.1 GCA_937950415.1 uncultured Collinsella sp.
CCGAGCTTATGCAGCGTCCGGACCATACGTGCGTGCTCGCGGTAAGCCATGGCTCGGCCATCAAGGAGTTCATGGACCACGTGAAGGGTGCGGCGGCAGACGAGCGCGACCGCGTGCCGGGCAACTGCTCGGTGCTGCACTTTGCGTTTGACGACGAATCCGACACGTTTGAGCTGATTGAGATTTTTACGCAGGAGGATTACGCACGCGAGCTGGGCCTTGAACCGCTTGTGGCTACTGCAGGTCCGCAGCGCGGATAACGCGAGCGTGGCGGCTCGGGTCGCCGGCATAACTTCTCGACGCAAAAGGGGCGGAGATGCATGTACCTGCTGCATCTCCGCCCCCTGTTTGTTGAGCTGCCGATTTTTGTGCTGCGCGGTCTGGTCTTGCTAGAACCGCGCGACTTGGTGCGTGAGCAGACCCGTCGGAACCTGCGGTGCGCCGCCGCTGACCTGCGCAGCGGGGAAGAGCACGGCAACGGTAAAGTTGAACGGCTCCCTGCCGGTGTACGTTCCGGCGGAACGGGCCTCATCGGCCAGGAGCTGTGATACCCCGACTAGTGCGCCAGCGTAGGCAGGGTCGTCGGCCAGTACCGGCTCCGGCGCCTGGTCGAGCATGGCACGGATGGCGCCGACGGCGTCCTCGCGCTTAACCTCCCACACGCGGTGTGTAATGCCCGCAGGATCGGTGACGGCGTAGAGCGAGGTGCCCTCTTTGGCGGCGCCCAGGATGATATCCATGACGGGCGAGGCCTCGTAGGCGAGCGACACGGGACGAGGCTGAACTTTGAGTTCAGCGATCGCGTGCGCAGCGGTGAGTGCGTCGACGCTCTCGGCAGCAGCCTCGTCGCTGCCCGTCAGCACGTTAACCGGGCAAATCGCCACGACACCCGTCACGCGTCGCGGCTCGCCCGAGCATTCGTACACGTAATACGCCGCACCCGGGTCCTTGAGCATCAGACCATCGGCAATGGCTCCGCCCAGAGCATCGTTGCCGCTCAGGATGCTGCCCATTGCAGGCAGCGCCTCGAGCACGCGGTCCTGAGCCGGGCGGATGCAGGGAAACGGAAGTGCTTTCATGAGCGGTCCTAACGCACGAGTCGGTTTGTTCGCGGCTTATTATGCCCCAACTTGGCCGCTCGCGTCCCAGAGCACGTTATCGGCGAGCGCGATGAGCACGTTCTGACAACGAACGACATCGGCGTGGGGCACATATTCGTTGGGCTTGTGCGCGAGCGCGAGCGACCCGGGACCGTAGCTCATGCAATTGCGGTTACCTGTCTTGCCGGCAATGACGGCGGTGTCGGTGTAGCCGGTAAAGAAGCCGACGGTCGTGTCCGCGCCCGTCACGTCATCGGCGGCACGCTTGAGCGCTGCTAGAAGGGGAGAGTTTGGGTCGCGCTCGATGGCGGGGCGGTCGCCTGTCACGGTATAGCTTCCATGGCAGCCTGGGACCGCGGCTTCGGCGGCGACAATGGCCTGCTCTACCATGCGCGTCGCAGCGGTCGTATCGGTCGGCGGGGTCAGGCGCATGTCGACCCAGACCTTGGCGTGGTCGGGTACGACATAGGGGCGATAGCCGCCCTCGATTTGGCCAAACGTGATGGTCGATGGCCCCGGCTCCTCATGTAAAGGTAGCGCCGCAAACGCGCGACGAAGCGAACACACGACCTCGGCCATGGCGGCGACGGCATCCGCGCCCTTCCAAGGCTGGCTCGCATGCGCCGTCACGCCAGCCATTTCAATCTCGAACCACGTGCGACCCTTGTGCGCCACCTGGATCTGCCCGTCGGTGGGCTCGGTGTCCAGCACCCATTCGCGCGAGCCGACCCAGCCAGCATCGATCGCGGTCTCTGAGCCGCGCATAAAGTCTTCCTCGTCGACCGAGCAGATGAGCGAAAAGCCGCGGCGTGGCAGCGCGCCATCCGCCGCCACGCGCTCGAGCGTATGGACCAGTGCGGCAATGGCGCAGGCCAGGCCACCCTTCATATCGCAGGCACCGCGGCCATAGAGTTTATCGTTGCGCACGATCGCTCCGAGCGGCGGAATGTCCGCGTCCCAGCCATCGCCCAGGGTGACGGTATCCATGTGGCAGATGTAGACGAGTTGCGCCTCGTCGCTTTGGCCCGGCACGGTGACTTTAAGGTTGCGGCGCCCGGGCAGCACCTCGAGTTCCTCAGCCTGCACGGCATCGAGCGCAGAACTACCAAGTTGTGCCAGCTGCTGCTCAATGAGCCTCTTAATGAAGTGCTCGATCTCGTCCTCATACGCGCCCGGGTCTGAGCTGTCGATCCGCACGAGCTCCTGCGCAAGCCGCCAGGCAAAGTCCTCATCAACCATATGCAACCTCACAATCAGTCTGCTTTCCAAACCGATTGTAAGCCTCCTGAGAGATCTGCGGCGTGCGCGCAGCGGTATTTACCGTTCGCAGGCCGAGCCAGCGCGTTTGCCGTCCAGGCGGGTTTACAAACGACGCGGTGGGTACGTACCCTTCATGGACGACATGCTGTGCGACATATCTGCCTTTCGGTATCACCGGATACCTCCACAGGTCTTGGCAATAATGCCGGACCTGCCCGATTCTGCGGACGATCCGCGCAGGGAGCACCTATGTGAGCATCCGCTCGTCAAGCATTTCCTGGGCACCCCGTTTCACGTGTTGGCGCAGGGCGTCTGCGGGCGCAAGGGCGATCGCATTGTCAGGCATGTTTGGAACGGGGAGAGGCCGTTTGATTCCATGCGGCAGACAGAGTTTGGCCTCGATGTCGCGTCCCCGCTCTTTACCCTGCTGACCCTGGCTTCCTCGGTCTCAAACGAGCGTTTAATCATGTGCATGTATGAGATGTGCGGCACCTTTGCCGTGTGCAAGATTGCGCCTCAGGTAAAGTCGGCACTTGTGCAGGCATATGGGGACCGGTGGGGTGACGCACGGTTGGGTTGGGAAAATGCAAGGGATGTCTCGGGGAATCCAACGGACCTGTGGAAACGACCTCCCCTGATTGAGCTCTCTGAGCTTACAGAGTACGTCGATAAGATCCCGGGGTTCCGCGGCGCTAAATCGTTCACGCGTGCCGCTAAATGCGTTACGGGGGTGGCGGCATCGCCGCTCGAGGTCCAGGCTTCGATGCTGTTTGGCCTTACGAGGTTGCGCGGCGGTGAAGGGCTGCGCCTTACCAATAACGTCGAGATTCGCATGACGCGCAGCGCCCGCCTGATTTCGGGGCTTGATAGGCGCTACGCCGATATCTTGCTGTCAAATAAGGACGGTAGCCGAGAGTGCCTGGTTGAATGCCAAGGTAAAGCCATTCACGGATCCATTGAATCCAAGATCTCGGACTCCGATCGAACGACGGCGCTGCAAGCCATGGGATATCCCGTCGTTCTGATGACCTATGGTCAGCTGGCCGACTCCGATGCCTTCCGCGTGGTGATGGAGCTCATTATGTCCTATCTCGATGCGCCACTGAAAGACAAGACGCCTCGGCAGCAGGAGCTCGAACGGCGGCTTCGTGAGGAGATTTTTATCGATTGGGCGGGAATGTAGTCGCGCGGTGGGTAAACGGTAGCGCGAGCTAGAGTTCTGGTCGCAAAAAGGCTTCAGTTTCGCCTTGGAAGGGCATTAAAAATGCTATCTAGCATAAGTTGTTTCGGAAAATGGACAGTCAACTTACATTCGGCATATAGAAATCGATTATTACCCACTAAAGTCCCTGATAAAGTTGTTTATCAAAAGGGGTGCGCTTGGTGATTTGGGTCTTACTGTCGATTATCCGAAAAAACTTGTTCTGGGTATCATTTCTAAAGTCGTCCGGAGCAACGAAATCGGCCCCCGTTTCGTGAAAACGGGGGCCGAATGGGCTTCATGGCCTGTCTGGCAGGCTTGGCGCCGACGCTACTTGATCACGCGCACGCGATACATCGACGGAATCTGCTTAAGCGCCTCAATCGTGCTGCTGTCCAGGTGCTCGTCGGTGTCGAACATGGTGTAGGCGTTCTCGCCGGCAGACTCGTTGGTCATGCGCTGCACGTTGGCGTTGTCCTTGGCCAGGATCGCCGTGATCTGGCCGATCATGTTGGGCACGTTGGCGTGCAGACAGGCGATGCGGCTCGCGGCGCGCGCCTTGCCCATGCTGCAGGCGGGGTAGTTGACGCTGTGCGCGATGTTGCCGTTCTCCAGGTAATCCTTGAGCTCGCTGATGGCCATGTCTGCGCAGTTGGCCTCGGCCTCGCCGGTGCCGGCGCCCGAGTGCGTGGTGATAAACGTATTGGGCATCTTGACGGTCTTGGGAGTGGCAAAGTCGCAGCTAAACCAGCTGAGCTTGCCTGCACGCAGGGCGGCGTCGACGGCGTCCTCGTCAATGATGGTCTCGCGTGCGTAGTTGATGAGCACGGCGTCCGGTGCCAGCAGGTTAATCTGCTCGGTGCTGATCATGCCGATGGTATCGGCCTTGCTGGGCACGTGCACGGTGAGGTAGTCGCAGCCGCGGCACAGATCCTCGAGCGTGCCCACGCGCTGCACCTCGCGGCTCAGCACCCACGCGTGCTCGACGGAGATGAACGGATCGTAGCCGTAAACGTCCATGCCCAGGTCGACACAGGCGTTGGCGACCTTGGAGCCTACGTTGCCCAGGCCGATGACGCCGATGCGCTTGCCCTTGAGCTCGCGGCCCACAAAGGCCTTCTTGGCTTTTTCGGCATCGACCTGGATCTCGGGGTCGTCGGCGTTGTCGCGCACCCAGTTCATCGACTGCACCACGCCGCGGCTCGAGAGCACCAGCATGCCCAGGACGAGCTCCTTGACGGCGTTGCTGTTGGCGCCGGGGGAGTTAAAGACGACGACGCCCTTTTTGGCGTACTCCTCGACGGGGATGTTGTTGACGCCGGCGCCGCAGCGGGCGATGGCGCGGATGCCCTCGGGCGGCTCGTAGCCGTGCAGGTCGGTCGAGCGCATCAGAATGGCGTCGGCCTCTTCGGCGGTGCTCACAAACTCGTAGCCCTCGCCAAACTCGACTTTGCCGTCTTTGGTAATGTCGTCGATGGTCTTAATCTTGCGCATGAAAAACTCCTTAGCGGATTTGTTTATAACAAGTGGTCTGAGGTGGCTGGTCAGCCCGCGCGTTGCGGGCTAGTTAGATCGCGGACTCAAACTATGCTGCGCTTCGAAGTCCTTCATGTACGAGGCCAGTGCCTGCGCGTCTTCCATGGTTACGGCGTTGTAGACGCTGGCGCGCATGCCACCCACCAGGCGATGACCCTTGACGTTTTGAATCTGGTGCTCGGCCGCGCCTGCGACAAAGGCCGCGTCGAGCTCGGCGTCGCCGGTACGGAACGTGACGTTGGCGATGGAGCGGCTGTCGGCCTGTGTGGTGCCATGGAACAGCACGCTGTGCTCGAGCAGGTTATAGAGCAGGTTGGCCTTGGCCCGGTTGCGCTCGGCCATGGCGGCAAGTCCGCCGGTCTGCTCAACCCAGCGGAATACCTTGCCGCACACGTAGATACCAAAGGTGTTGGGCGTGTTGAGCATGGAGCCCTTGGCGGCCTGGGTCTTAAGGTCCAGGTACTGCGGCGTCTGCGCAAAAGCGGGGCCATCTGCGATGAGGTCGTCGCGCACGATGACCACGGTCACGCCCGCGGCGCCGGCGTTTTTCTGCGCACCGGCGTAGATGAGCCCGTAGCGCTCAACGTCGAGCGGCTGCGACAGAAAGCAGCTCGAGACATCGGCGACCAGCGGCACGTCGTCGCAAGCGGGCAGCTCGTGGTACATGGTGCCAAAGATGGTGTTGTTCTGGCAGATGTAGACGTAGTCGAGCCCGCCGCCCGCGGCCTCGGCGGCAATGCGCGCGTTGATGTCGACTATGGTGGGTATGCGGTCGAAATTGGTGTCCTCGGAGCTCGCGAGCAGCACGGCCTCGCCGTACTTGGCGGCCTCCTTGTACGCCTTGTTGGCAAAGTTGCCGGTCACGACGTAGCCGGCGCGGCCGCGGCGCATGAGGTTCATGGGGATGCCCGCAAACTGCAGCGTGGCGCCGCCCTGCAAAAACAGGACACGGTAGTTGTCAGGGATGCTCAGCAGGCGGCGCAGGGTTGTCTCGGCGTCGTCGATGATCTGCTGGTACATACTAGATCGATGGCTCATCTCGAGCACGGACATGCCGCAACCGCGGTAGTCCATCATCTCGTCGGCGATCTCGGCGAGCACGCTTGTAGGCAGCGCGGCCGGGCCAGCTGAGAAGTTGTGCACACGTGCCATCTTCTAGTTCCCCTCGTAGTCGTTTGAACGTTCGGGATACTTTAGCACAGTGGAGCGCCGGGCGCGACCGCATCGCGGTAAAACTCGACTACGCCGCTATGATTTACAGGATGGTTACATGGGGGAGGGGTGACCTTACTCCTCAGGCAAATCCAAATCTGCGAGCGAAGACATGAGGTTCTCTAGGCGCTTGATCTCTTCGTCCTAAATTAGCTACCTCCTAGTCACTACGATGCCAGTGTGGCGATGACGGCTTCGTCGCCGGCGTATATTAGGGTGTTGCCATCGGGGATGATCGTCTGGCCTTCGCGCTTGAGCATCACCACAATAAACGGATGCTTGCCTTGCGGCACATCGCGCAGGCGCTGGCCGGCCAGGCGACCGTGGGGCGTCACGGTGACCTCGCGCAGCGTAACCTCGGCACGCTCTTCGAACGTTGGGGCTGCCATCACCAGCAGATCGCCTTCCTGGATCACGGTGTCGCCATTGGGCAGTACCGGATGCGCCCCGTCGCGCAGCACCAGGACCACGAGCATGTCCGTCGCGCTGCCAATATCGGCGAGCGAGCGCCCGGCAAACGGATGGCCAGCGCCCACCTTGAGCTTGACGAACGACATGCCGTCTTCGTCGCGATAGTCGTTAAAGGTGCGGCGCACGTCGCCGGCCGCATCGATCATATCGAGTTTCTTCGCCACCGCCGGCAGCAGCGAACCCTGCACCACAATGCTCGACACGGCAATCACGAAGACTAGGTCAAACAGGTCGTGTCCGCCGGGAACGCCGGCCACCACGGCAAAGAGGCTAAAGACGACCGAAGCCGCGCCGCGCAAGCCCGCCCAGCTTACGAGCGCAACCTGGCGAGGGCTCGTCTTAAAGGGCGCCAGCAGCAGACCGACGGCGATGGGGCGGCTCGCAAAGAGCATAAACGCCATGAGCGCCAGGCCCGGCAGCAGCATTTGCGGCAGGCGGGCGGGCGTCACGAGCAGGCCGAGCAAAAAGAAAATGGTCATCTCGGCCATCTCGGTGAGGGTGTCGAAGAAGTGCGCCATCTCGACCTTGCCGGTGATGTCGCTCGCGCCCAGCACAATGCCGGCTAGGTACACGGCCAAAAAGCCGTTGCCACCCAGGTGGCTCGGCAGCGCGTAGGCGATGATCGCCACGGCGAACAAAAAGATGGTCTGCGCGCCCTCGGCCGTTGCGTGCGCGCGTTCAATCAGGCGGCCCGCCGCCCAGCCGATGGCAAGGCCCAGGCCCGCGCCCAGGATAATCTGCTTGGCCAGCAGTGCGGGAATGTTGATGTCGCCGCCGGCCGCGAGTGTGGCGAGCACGGCGGTGAGCATGTAGGCGACGGGGTCGTTGGAGCCCGATTCGACCTCGAGCAGCGAGTCGGTGCCACCTCTCAGCGACAGGCTGTGCTCGCGCAGTACGCTAAAGACGCTGGCCGCGTCGGTGGATGCCACGACCGATCCCAGCAGCAGGCCGCCGATCCAGTCGAAGCCCAGCACAAAGTGGGCGAACACGCCGGTGATGCCGGCAGTGATGACGACGCCGAGCGTGCTCAGCAGCACCGCCGGCGCAGCGACGGGCTTGGCGCGGTCGATATTGGTGTTAAAGCCGCCGTAGAACATGATGAACAGCAGCGCCGTGCTGCAGACAGTTTCGGTGAGTGCGTAGTCGCTAAAGTCGATGTGCGCCGGGCCGTTGACGCCCAACAGCATGCCCAGCGCGATAAAAATGAGCAGGGTGGGGAAGGGGAGCTTTTTGCCGACGGGTTTGATGGTCAGGCACAAAATTATGACGAGGCCGATAAAAAGAAGGATCTGGTTCATGGATGGTGTCCGCTCCTGGGTGGTTGGCGTGGCACGGTCAGTTGTCTGCGGTTATTAGTACCCAAAGATGGTGGGTTTATGGGGTTGGATTGCGGGCGTGCGCGATATCGTCATAGACGGCTGCCGTCTTTGCCTCTGCTCGGAAACCCTTTCCAGCTTTATTGCAACGGAGTACAATGGGTAACGTTTAAGTTCAACTTGAAGTTTTAGTTGCGGTTCCGGGCTTCGGTCGCAAGGTAGGGAAAGGCGTTCCATGGCGATCTATGTGACATCTGATGCTCACGGACACGTGCATGCGCTTGACGAGGTCCTGTCTAAGATCTCGTTGACGTCCGACGACACGCTGTACGTGCTGGGCGACATGATCGATCGCGGGCCCGATCCGGTCGGCGTTATTAAGCTCGTGCGCTCGCTGCCTAACGCCCGCGTTCTCAAGGGCAATCACGAGCAGATCATGCTCGATGCCATCATTGGCCAGGATCCGCTCGATGCCGAGACCTGGGATATCAACGGTGGCTGGACGACGCGCGAGCAGCTCAACGACATGGAATTTGAGGCATACGAGGAGCTCGTGCGATGGATGGCCGCGCTGCCGCTCTACGCGGTGGCCGAGACCAAGGAGCGCCCGTATCTGCTGGTACATGCTGGAATCGAGATGAAGGCGGCGCGCGCGTTTTTGCTTGAGCATGGCGTCGATTGTGCCGATGGCGTTGGAGCGGTGGGTGCCGATCGCGAGCTGCTGCAGCAGATGCTCGCGGTGCAGTCGTCCGATGACCTACTGTGGATTCGTCACGGCTATTGGGATGCGCCGACGGGACTGCTTTCTGCCGAGGGCGAGGGCCCGGTCGTGGTGAGCGGCCACACGCCCACGGTGTCGCTTGGGCGCTATTGTGAGGTTGGCGGCCTGGCGGGGCTTGATGAGGAGTCGGGCCGCGGGCAGATTGTGCGCCTGGGTGGCGAGGATACCGCCGGCGTGCCCGATCGCATCGATATCGACTGCGCCGCCGCCACCGGCTCCGAGTTCGGCCGCGTCGGAATCCTGCGCCTGGATGATGGTGCGGAGTTCTACGCGAATATTCGCCCCGGGGAATAACGGCGCAAGAGGTTGGCGCCAAAACATCGACGTTTCTTTTCTTCAAATTGATTCGAATTAGGCGCCGTAGGGGTTGCGGTCGCGTTCGATGCGTTGGCGGATGTGGGCGTACTCGATAATCAGCAGAACCAGGAGTAGCGCCATGATGGCTAGGTAGCTCACCACGGCGCCCATCAGACCCAGCAGGTTGATCAGGATCACCGGCAGCACCACGCTTACGGCGAAGCAGATCAGGTAGATTTTGGTGACGTCGCCGGCATGGCGCAGCACCGTGATGATG
>CALFDL010000316.1 GCA_937950415.1 uncultured Collinsella sp.
TGGTGCTCATCGCATTCGTGAGTATCAGCCTGGTGGTGAGTTCCATCATGATCGGCATCATCACCTACATCAGCGTGCTGGAGCGCAAAAAGGAGATTGGCATCCTGCGCGCGATTGGCGCGTCGAAGCGTAACGTGGCAAACGTGTTCAACGCCGAGACCTTTATCGAGGGCCTCATTGCCGGCGTCTTTGCCATTGTCGTCGTGGTGCTCGTGAGTTTCTCGGTCAATGCCTGGGCACTTGCGGTCAAACAGGTTCCCAACCTGATGAGCCTGCCCGTGCAGGATGCGCTGGTACTCATTGCAATTTCGGTGCTGCTAACGGTCGTTGCCGGCCTGCTGCCGGCCCGCAGTGCATCCAAAAAAGACCCCGTGGAAGCCTTGCGCTCCGAATAATGTGACAAAGGGACAGTCCCTTTGTCACATTGAGACCCTTGCGAAAACGGGGTCTAATTACCGTTCGGCAGGTTAAGAACTCCCTCTCCCCGCTTAATGCTTGACGAAGAGTCCTCTGGTTTATATACCTATCGGTAGGCATATAGGATGTATTGCCGATAGAAATGGAGCAACCATGACTCTCACCACACCAGCCAAAAAAGATTGTCTCCGTGAAAGCGGCGCATTTGCTTGGGTCGTCGTTATTGCGCTCGGCTTAATGTCCGCCGGAACAACTGGCACATATAGCATTATTGCCGGCTCATTCGTTGCTCCAGTATGTGAAGATCTGGGCTTTGACTACACTTCTTTTTCTTTCTATTTCACCGCGATTCTTCTTGGCCTTGCGCTTGGGCTTCCGCTTTTGAGTCGCTTCATTCCAAAAGTAATCGGCAAACCATGGCATATTTGCATTGAACTCGTCCTTATTGCCGCCGGCGCCGCAATGGCGTTCTACACCGAGGTCTGGATGTTCACCGTCTCCGCCGCAGTGATCGGCATCTGCTTTTCGTTTACAACGGGCGTCTGCATGTCCGATGTCATTGACCAATGGTTCAGCAAATCGTCCGGTCTCGCCATCGGCCTCGCTTGGGGCGTTAATTCTCTCTGCACGCTGTTATTGAGTCCTGTCATTACACTGGTCATCGAGCAGCAAGGCTGGCGTACGGGATACATCGTGCTTGCGGCCGTTTCTGCAGCTATGATTTTGCCTGCAAGCGCATTTATCATTCGCCTTAACCCCTCTGATCGCAATATGCTTCCGTACGGAGAGACCGCCTCCGAAACCCATGAGAGCTGCAGCGCCGATGAGCAGGAAGATGTCCTTTCGGGCATGGCACTCCGCGATGCCGCGAAAACGCCGTCTTTTATTCTCTGTGTCCTCTTGCTTTGCGTGGCGCAGCTCACCTGCTGCATGAACCAGCTGTTTCCAACCTATGCAAGCGAGGTCGGTTTCAATCCTATCGTAGGAAGCTTAATGGTCTCGGCAGCTTCACTCTCCGATATCTTCCTAAATCCCTTCGTGGGCAAAACATGCGACAAGCTTGGCGCTATTAAAGCAACGGTCGCATGGACAGGTGTCAGCATTCTTTCATTCCTGCTTCTTATCATTGGCGGAAGCAATGAGACCGTTTCCATCATTGCAGCTGGTGTAAACGATGTCATGTTCGCCATCGTTGGAACCGCAATGCCGATGCTTCTCCTCTCGCTCTTTGGATCACGCGATTTTGGAAGGATCTATTCGATCGTTTGCTCAGCGGGCTATGTCGTCGGTGCTTTTGGAATGCCGGTCATGATGAAGGTTTACGGCATGGCAGGGTCATTCCAGGGAGTATTTATCTTCTGCATTGCCTGCAACCTTATGATTGCTGCGTTTGCTATCGTTTCCGGCTTTCTCAATAAGGCTGCTGAAAAGTAATAAGCGCCGATTTGCATCGGCATAGATTGCCATGCAACAGGGGTCGACTCCAAGCCAGACTGGAGTCGACCCCTGTTTTCGTTTTAAAGGTTGCCCGCAGGCACCATGGGTGCCAACATGCGCTTCAGCTTGGCTGGTTTATTTGAACATAAGCTCGACTATTCCCGCCCAAACCGCTTTCTCATCAATATCCTCACCTTGAGCGACCGTATTGCTTGCTCCCTCCAGAACGGTATAAAGAATTTGTACGTAGAGCATTACGTCGGCGCTATCGGAAAACGCGCCAATCTCTACACCATGAAGAAGGATGTCTTTAAGCGCATCCATGGTTCGTTTGGTCGCCGTCGCTTGACGTTCCTGAACTGCAGGAATTCGATTTGCTTGAACGCTAACCTCGGCCAGCACGCGTCGGCGCTTTTCATCGCTTCGATAGCCACCTATAACTGAATTGCCGAGCTCGATAAGCGCGGCCTTGAACCCGTCCCTATCGACTATTAGCGAGTAGTCGCGCTGATAGTCAATGGTCGGAAACATGCTGTCCAAGAGCGTAGTGAAAATCTCCTCTTTTGAGGGAAAGTAGTAGTACACCGACGGCTTGGATATACCGACAAAGTCGCAAATCTTTCCGATAGACGCTTTGTCATAACCGACTTCTGCCACAAGATCGTACATTGCGTCCAATATTTTTTTTCTTGTGCTCACGCTGCATTTCTCCATTGCAAATCACTTCCGCACTACCAACATTATTAAGGATGGCAACGGAACATCAATTCGTGTCCAAACATGACCACTATATACGGCGAACGGTATGTATCAGTAGGCGAGCGGCAATTATTCAAAATTATCTACCGAACGGTAGGTATAGTAGTACTATAGCAGGTGAAACCCCGCTATTGTCGCGGCCGGACAGCATCGCGGGAAACCCGACGGAAGGACCAACCATGTACGAGAACTATCGTATGCCGGGCGAGTTCGAGAAGCGCTCCAACGTCTATGTGACATGGCTTCCCGATTACATCCGTGCAGAGGGCTACGATAACCGCCAGCCCTGCGTTGACGTGATCAAGGCTCTGCTCGAGTATGGCGACGTTACGGTCAACCTCAATTGCGGCACCCCCGGCTCCTATGAGGAGGCTTGCTCGCGCCTGAAGGAGGAGGGGGTTGATCTCGATCGCATCGAGATCACGCAGTTCGAAGACTCCAACTTCTATGTCCGCGACAACGGTCCCAGCATCATGGTCGACGACAAGGGCCATTCTTATATGGTCAACCCTGCTTGGACCTATTACGGCGTGTGGGACAAGAACTCCCCGGAGTGCCAGTCCGCACGTAAGGCAGCCGTTCACATGGCGGTTGCGCTCGGTTGCTTCGATATCGTCAATTCCGAAATGGTTTCGGAGGGCGGCGACCGCGAGTTTGACGGTCACGGCACTCTGATCGCCATCGAGGACACGGAATGCCGCAAGCGTAATCCCGAGTTCACGAAAGAGGAAATAGAGGCCGAGTATAAGCGCATCTACAACCTCAACAAGGTTATCTGGCTTCCGCAGCCTATGCTCGAGGACGACGACTATCGACTGGGCATCCTCGACGAGAAGGAAGACGGAACTCCCGTCTTTGGCATGAGCTTTGCAGCTCACATTGATGAGATGTGTCGCTTTATCACTCCGAACAAGATTCTTCTTGCCGAGGTGTCCGATGAAGAGGCAGCCTCGAGCAAGGCTGGAGCAGAGTCTCGTCGCCGCATTGAGGCAGCCTACGAGATCCTGAGCA
Source organism: uncultured Collinsella sp. (assembly GCA_937950415.1). Classification (GTDB taxonomy): domain Bacteria; phylum Actinomycetota; class Coriobacteriia; order Coriobacteriales; family Coriobacteriaceae; genus Collinsella. The sequence continues at coordinate 3,625 of CALFDL010000316.1, forward strand.
ACGAAACGGACTGGGAGGGCAAGCCCTTCGAGATCGTTCGTATGCCCACCGCCGAGCCTATTGAAGTCGTTATCGCCCCTGGCGATGAAGATTACGAGCTCTATAAGGGCTTCATCGACGAAATGGGCGGCAAGTTTATGGATGGCACCCCCTGGCCCGAGGGCCCCGTCCACTTCTACGCCGCAGCGAGCTACTGCAACTTCCTGATTTGCAACGGCGTCGTTCTTGGCCAGCGTTATTACCACGAGGGCATGAGCGAGGTCGTGAAAGAGAAGGATGAGCAGGCCAAGGCAGTTCTTGAGAGCTGCTTCCCCGATCGCAAGGTCATCATGATTGATTCCCTCGCGCTTAACCTGTCCGGCGGCGGCGTGCACTGCTGGACTAAGGACGTGGCGGCCAGTCGTTAGTGAGCCTTAGAGCCTGCGCTCTTTGGCTTAGGCGCCACATGTACCGCTCCCCGAGGGATATCCGTGTTTTCCTCGGGGACACATTCAACAATAATTTTGATAATAATTCGAAAGGAAATAGGCATGAACAACAGCCTCCGCGGTCGCGACTACATCAACATCCATGATCTCTCCTCCGAGGATTTCCGCTATCTCATCGATCTTGCCTGGAACCTTAAGGCTCAGAAGAAGTCTGGTGTCGACCAGCGCTACTTCCCCGGCAAAAACGTCCTCGCCAACTTTGAGTGGGGCTCGACCCGTACTCGTTGCGCATTCGAGACCTCCTGCAATGATTTGGGCATGGGCTTCACTTATCTGACCAACTCCCACATGGGTGACTGCGAGACCGTCAAGGATGCCATGCGCGTCTTTAACGGCATGTACGATCTCATCGTCTACCGCGCACAGAAGGACGAGCAGTTCCTCTATGACGTCGCCGACCTGGTTGACATCCCGGTCATCAATGCCCTTACTCTCGGCGATCACCCGACTCAGATGCTCGCTGACGCTCTTACGATGGAAGAGCAATGGGTCTGCGTACGAGCCGCGGCAAGAAGATGGCTTTCGTTGGCAACTGCGCCGGCGCCCCAGTGTGGTATGGCCGTCTGTGCGCTATGCTCGACATGGACTTCCTCGCCATCGGCCCCGACGACCTCCGTCATCAGATGTGCAAGGAAATGATCGAAGAGGTGGAGGCCTGCTACGCCAAGTACGCTCCCAATAGGACCTTTACCATCACCTCTGACCTCGATGGCCTGGATGGCGTTGACGTTATCGTTACCGAGGAGTGGCGCTACATCAACCCCGAGTGCGGAGAAGAGGTTCTGGATCCCGACGACTACAACTCCTGGTTGGGCGATGCCGAGTCTCTGTACCCCTATCGCGTCACCAGCGAGCTGTGCAAGCGCACCAACAATCCCGACATCTTCTGCATGCATGAGCTTCCCTCTGTCCACAACGCGGATCACCGTGTTGGCAAGATGCTCCTCGACCAGTGCAAGAACGACCTTCATCGCGAGATCATCACCGAGGGTTTCGAGATTGCCGACGAGTGCTTTGAGGCCAACGCTTCGGTCATCTTCCGTGAGGCAGAGAACCGTCAGCACACCATCAAGGCCGTTATGTGTGCCCTTCTGGGTCTCTAGGAGCTGCGTCAATGGAAAATGCAAAGTTAAAGAGCAGCAAGGTTTACGCATGGGTTCTCGTAATCGCGCTCGGCCTTATGTCTGCCGGCACGACCGGATCCTATAGCGTCATCGCGGGCTCCTTCGTCGCACCCGTGTGCGAGGAGTTCGGGTTTGACTATTCCATCTTCTCGTATTACTTCACCGCAACGCTCATTGGTCTTGCGGCAGCTCTTCCGTTTGTCGGAAAACTCATTCCCAAGGTCGTTGGCAAGGTTTGGCTCCCCGTTGTCGAGCTTATTTTGCTCGCTGCCGGCGCAGGCATGGCCTTCTATACCGAAGTCTGGATGTTCATCGCCGCTGGCGCCCTGATTGGCGTTTGCTTCGCCTTCACCACCGGCGTCGCTATGTCCGACGTTATTGACCAGTGGTTCAAAAAATCTGGTGGCCTGGCAATCGGTCTCGCTTGGGCAGTGAACTCGATTTACATGCTCATCATGAGTCCCGTCATCACCTCTGTCATCGAGGCCGCTGGCTGGAGAACTGGTTATCTGGTGCTCGCCGGTGTTTCCGCAGTGCTCATTCTCCCAGCTTCCATTCTGATCATTCGCTACAAGCCTCAGGACAAGGGCATGCTGCCCTATGGCTACGTCGAGGGCGAGACGGTCACCGAGACCGAGGAGACGACCGAGGATAGCACGCGTGGCGTTAGCTATGCGCGCGCCATTAAGTCGCCTGCCTTCTTCTTCTGCATCGGCTTCCTCTGCCTCGTTCAGCTCACTTGCTGCATGAACCAGCTCTTCCCGACGTATGCTTCCGAGGTTGGTTTTAGCCCCATGGTGGGCGGCTTCATGGTATCCGCTGCATCGCTCTTCGATCTGTTCCTCAATCCGATCGTCGGCACCACTTGCGATAGGTTCGGCAGCACGAAGGCCATTCTGGGCTGGCTCGCTGTCTCCATCCTCTCCTTTGTCATGCTCATGATGAGCAGCGGCAACTCGACGCTCAGCATCCTCGCAGCAGGCGTGAACGACGTAATGTACGTCATCGCTGGCACTGCCCTGACCGTTTTGGTTATGGATGTCTTTGGCTCCCGCGATTTCGGTCGCATCTTCGCGCTGATCTGCTCCGTGGGCTATATCGTCGGCGCCTTTGGCATGCCCGTTATGATGAAGGTCTATGAGCTTGTCGGCTCCTTCCAGGGCGTCTTCATCTTCTGCATCGCATGCAACGTTATTATCGGCCTGTTCTTGCTGCTGGCAAAAAAGACTGGTAAGAACCTCTCCTGGGACGAATAGTTCGATTCGTCTTAGACATACGCTGTAGGGCTTAACCTGCAGCCGCTTTGGGGCATCGACTAACATCGGTGCCCTTTTTCATCGAATGTGACAAAGGAGCAGCCACTTTGTCACATTGAGTGGCATGTAAATCGAGGTCTAATACTTTTCCGAGAAGTGAACGGCCATACTTGGGCCTCCGAAGCATCGACATTTTTAGACGTCAAACCCGCAGGATTTGGCTGGCAAAACCGCAGGAAATTGCATCTCGAAAGTGCAGATGCTTCGGGGCCCGTTTTCACTCGTTCACTTCTCGGGAAAAGTATTAGACCTCGTTGTATGGGGTGCGGCTGGAGGGTGGTCATCGTTCAGTAGCTACCTCTTCCTTGTGAATCGCCTGAAGCGCAAGGCATAATGCATGTGACAAAGGGACGGCCCCTTTGTTGTGTTGATATGAGAGAAGAGTAGATGATTCTATCGTTGGC
>CALFDL010000317.1 GCA_937950415.1 uncultured Collinsella sp.
GACCAGCCCTTCACCCCGAGCGACCTGAATACCGAGACCAACGGCCTCAAGGAGTCCATCACCTACGCCAAGGACGCCCTTGCCACCGACCCGGTCACCCCGGATCAGCCCGGCAAGCCCGAACAGCCCAGCACCCCCGAGCAGCCTGAGCAGCCCACTAAGCCCGAGCAGCCCGCTGCCAAGCCTGAGAAGCCCGGCAAGTCGGACAACACCACGACCACGGTAACCACCAACAAGACGAACACCAAGGGCGGCCTGCCCACCACTGGCGATCGTTTTGATGGCCGCATGGTGGCCGCATTCGCCATCGCTGGCGTTGCCGTCATCTCCGCAGGCGGTTATATCCTCTATCGCCGCAACAAGGAGTAGTCCCTCGCTGGTGCGGGCGGGATGGCGTAGGTCAACCCGCCCGTTCTTTTGAGCGATAGGAAACCCGCCTGAAATCTTTTCAAAAAAGATTTCCCCGCACACACTTCGCTGTGCTATAGTGCAGCGCAACAGCAACTAGGTGCGACCGCGCCACGGCATCACGAAAGGAGCCACCAACATGAAGAACACGATGAAGTCTCTCAACAACTGGTGGTGGCGTGATGCGAATACGATCGGTCGACAGTGAGTCCCTCACGCCTGTTTTTGCGCTCTAGGTGATTGGAAGGCCTCCGGTTTCGACCGGGGGCCTTTTTCTATCTCGAGCCCGATCGCATTCGCATCACGCGCCTCCGCTTTTCTCTTGCACCCCCATTCCGAAAGGATTTTCACCATGTCTCAGAACACCACCGCCGCCCAGCCCCGCACCGTCCAGACCGCCGACCGCGGCAAACTCGACGTCCGCGCTCTCGTCCTGCTCGCCATCCTGCTCGCCGCCGGCTTCATCCTCAACTTCACCGTCGGCAAGGCAATCTCGGGCATCTCGGGCGGCATGATCAGCCCCGAGTTCATCATCTCGGCCTTCTGCCTCACCATCCTGGTCGTTCGCCCCAGCATCGGCCAGGCGCTCGTCATTGGCCTCATCTCGGCTGCCGTGATCCAGATCACCACCACTTCGCCGTTCGTCGATTTTGCCGCCGAGGGCATCGCCGCCATGCTCATGGCCGGCATCGTCAACGCCGCCGGCAAGAACGGTCAGGTCAAGCCCGCCATCGCCATTGTCGCAACCTTCCTGACCACCTTTGTCTCAGGTGTCATCTTCATGGTCATCAAGATGGCCATGCTCGGCGTGGTAGGCGAGCTCGCCGCCGCCATGCTGCCCGTCGTCGCCATGACCGCCGTCTTTAACGCCATTCTGGTCGGTGCCCTCTACCTGCCCATCCAGAAGGCCCTGAAGCTCAACTAACCCGCTCGGCTTTACGGGCCACCCCATCTTGGCGTTCATTCGTCGCTCGTGTACCCAAGTACGCTTCGCTCCTCTTTCGCGCCAACCTGGGGCCCTCGTAAAGTCGTCTCCGTGCTCCATTATTCAAAATTGACCCCCTTTCCGATTTAGCCCCTTTCGTGGGGGTCCAGGACACTCTTATCTCAAATCTCACCTTAAGGAGAACATCATGGCCACCAACACCCAAGCCCGCACCATCTCAGCCAACGCCACCTCAGACAAAGGCATCCTCGATATCACCTCGTTGGTCCTGCTCGCCGTCCTGCTTGCCGCCGGCTTTATCCTCAACATGACCGTAGGCAACGCTCTGGCGGTTACGGGAATTAAACCTCAGTTCATCATCGCCGCCTATGCGCTAGCCATCGCGCTCACGCAGGCGAGCTTTGCCCAAGCCGCCATCTTTGGCATCCTGTCGGCCGCCGTTATCCAGATCACCACGTCAATCCCTGGCCTCAACTTTGTCACCGAGCTTGCCGGCGCGCTGACGATGGCAGCGCTCGTTAAGTCAAACATCGGCGGCAGCAAGGTCAATCCCTTCATCGCCGGTCTGCTCACCACCCTGGTCTCGGGTGCCCTCTTCGCCGTCCTGGGCACCGTCATCATGGGTGCCGCGCTGCCCACGGCGCTCGCCAAGGTGCCCATCGTGCTCGGCACTGCCGTCTTCAACGCCGTCGTGGTCCAGGCCCTCTTCTTCCCCCTCCGCAAGGTGCTCAACAAATAGCCTGATATGATGGACGGGCCGCAACTCCACGGCCCCATCATCAAAAGACTGTCCCAGACAACTAGCTCTTGGGGACGTTCTTAAACGACTAGTCATGTAAGAACGTCCCCAATGACTATGAAAGGTATCCATGGAAACGATCATCAACGTCGACGATGTCTCGTTCTCCTATGGCACGCAGACCGAGCAGGCGCTCAGCCACATCTCGCTCAGCGTGAACAAGGGAGATTTCATCGGCATCATCGGGCCCTCGGGCGCCGGCAAGTCCACGCTTGCCGCCTGCCTGTCGGGTGCCGTGCCCCACCACTACACCGGCACGTTCTTTGGGGCCGTCATGGTTGACGGCCACGACACCTGCGAAGCCTCGCTCACTGACGTGTCGCAAATCGTCGGCAGCGTGCTGCAGGATATCGACACGCAGATGGTCGCCTCGGTCGTCGAGGACGAGATGCTCTTTGGCCTTGAGAACTTTGGCGTTCCCCACGACCAGATCGAGCAGCGCGTGAGCGAAACGCTCGAGACCGTCGGCATCAGCGACCTGCGCGACCGCGAGATCGCCACCCTCTCGGGCGGACAGAAGCAAAAGGTGGCCATCGCCGCCATCCTCGCCATGCGTCCGCGCGTCTTGGTTCTCGACGAGCCCACCGCGGCACTCGACCCCGTCAGCTCCACGTTGGTCTTCGAGACGCTGCGTGAGGCAAACCGCGCACTTGGAATCACCATCGTCGTCGTTGAGCAAAAGGTCGCCCTGCTCTCGGAGTACTGCAACCGCGTGCTCGTGCTCAACCATGGCGAAATCGCGCTGCAGGGCGAGCCACACGAGGTCTTCGCGCATACCGACGAGCTCCGTGCCATCGGCGTCGACTGCCCTCGCGTCACGCGTATCTTCAATAGCCTCCAAACCGATGGCCTGGTAAGCGGTACCCCCTGCTTGGATGTCGATGAGGCTGAGCGCCTGATTTCGGGCATCGTCGACCCCGCACGCGCGGTCAGCAAAGCCCAGGCGCCCGCCGGCTCCCCGCATGCACCGTCGTTGCGCCCTCATGCCAAGGACGCCGAACCCGTGCTCACCTTCGACCATGTTGAGTTTGCCTATCCCAATGGCGGCGCCGCCGTACACGACCTTAGCCTGACGCTCTATCCTGGCGAGCTCGTGGGCATCGTCGGCCAGAACGGTGCCGGCAAGACCACGCTCACCAAGCTGCTCACGGGCCTGCTCAAGCCCGCCTCGGGCAGCGTGCGCGTCACGGGACTGGATACCGCAGCCGTTCCCACGAGCCGCATTGCCCGCGAGGTCGCAACGCTCTTCCAAAACCCCGACCGCCAGATCTGCAAGGATACCGTACTCGACGAGGTCGCTTTTGGCCTGGAGCTTGCCGGCATCGACCGTGCCGAGGCTCTGCGTCGTGCTCAACTTGTTATCGACCGCTTTGGCCTGCCTGCCGATGAGGCACCTTTCTCACTTTCGCGCGGCCAGCGACAAATGGTGGCGCTTGCCTCCGTCGTAGTGGTTGAGCCCAAGATCGTCGTGCTCGACGAGCCCACGAGCGGCCTTGATTACCGCGAGTGCATGACCGTCATGGAAACGGTGCGCACCATGGCCGAGCGCGGCTGCGCCGTGATTATGGTCTGCCACGATATGGAAGTCGTCTCGGATTTTGCCGAGCGCATTGTGGTAATGGCCGACGGTCGCATCCTCGACCGCGGCCGCACGCACGAGCTATTCTCGAACATCGATCTCATGCGGCGTGCCTACGTGGAGCCTCCCCAGGTTATTGAACTCTCGCGCCGTCTGGCATCTTCCGTCTCGCCCGCTTTTGCGCAGGTGAGCGAGGTCACCGATGTCGTTCGAATTACCAAGGAGATGGTCCACCGTGGTTAACGTCATCGACTACATGCCGGGCGATACGCTGCTGCATCGCCTGAACCCCGTCGTCAAACTGGGCCTCGCCGCCGCCATCATCGTCGGCATCTTCTTGTCCGACACCTACGTGGCGCTGCTGGGCTTTTTGGTGCTCACCCTTGCACTGGGTGCCTATGCCGGCGTCGTCGACCGTCTGTTCTCGCTGCTCAAGTTGCTGATTCCGCTCGCGCTTATCATGCTGGTGCTCCAGCTGGCCTTTATGCGCGATGGCAACGTGGTATGGGGTTTTATCACCGACACGGGCCTCATCACAGGATCGAAGGCCTGTCTGCGCCTGCTGGGCGTGGCGTTACCACTCATCCTCATGCTCATGGTGACCAAGCTCAACGACCTTGCCAACGCCTGCGTCGAGGTGCTGCACGTACCGTATCGCTACGCCTTCACCTTTACCACGGCGCTGCGCTTTGTGCCGGTGTTTGGTCAGGAGATGAACGCCATCATGGAAGCGCAGACCGCACGCGGCGTCGAGTACGACACCAAGAACCCCATCAAGAAGCTTAAGCTCATGCTGCCACTGTGTGTGCCGCTGCTCATCTCGAGCGTGGGCAAGACCGATGCCACGGCCTTGGCGGCAGAACAGCGCGGCTTCTATCTGCGCACGCGCGCCAGCTCGTACAAGCGCTACCCCATCAAGGGCCTGGACATCGCCGTACTCATCGTCAGCATCGCCCTCGTCGCCATCGGCTTCCTGTTCTAGTTCGCCACCGACAGCAACCGCCCAACGCAAAAGGCCTCGGCTCGCACCAAACGAGCCGAGGCCTTTACTGTTTCACCAGATAAAACCTACCAACATTAACCTGTCCCTTTTTGGCGGGTCGGAAGCTAGAGGCGGTAGGGAGCGCCGCTACGGATGATGGATTCGCGCACCAGGACATCCATGGCGTCGAGGGTGATCTCGGGCATCTCTCGGTACTTTTGCAGCACCGAGAGCTCGGTGCAGGCCAGAATGACGCGGTCGCAGCCGCTACGAGCGAACTCCCACATCACGCGGTCGAACTTATCCATATCGGGCTCACGTCCGGCCTTCACATCGTCGTAGATGAGCGACATCACGTCGGCCTGGCGCTTCTCGCTGGGGTAGACGACCTCGACGCCCGCCGCCTCGCATTCGCGCCCATAGACGCCCGCGCCCACAGTTCCGTCGGTACCCATAATGCCGATCTTGCGCACCGGCTCGGCCGGCATGCTCAGGTTGGGATCGAACTCGCACTCCCCCATCACCGCGCCCGCTAGGGCATAGCGCACCGACTCGCGCGGCATGTGAATAATCGGCACCTTCGTAAACGACTGAATCTGGTCGTAGAAGTAGTGTGACGTGTTGCAGGGAATGGCGATGTGCGCACAACCCAGCGACTCGAGCGCCTGGGCGCACTCCTTCATGGTCGCCAGCAGCTCGGCATGCTCACCGGTCTTGATGGCCAGCGTGCGGTCGGGCATGGTCGACTTGGAAAGCACCACCATGTCGATATGCTCTTGGTCGCACGTAGCCGCCGTATGGCGCACCACCTGGTCGTAGTAATACGACGTGGCCTCGGCGCCCATGCCGCCGATAACTCCCAGCTTTTCCATCGCCGCCTCCTTGGTGACGCTTGCGCAATTGCGCGTATCATACCCGCGCCCGCCCGATGCAAACCGGACGGGCGCCGCACTCATCTACTTGTAATACGTCTTGAACAGCTTAAAGTGGCGCAGCTTGGTGTGCCACATGCGCAGCCAGCGGTTAAAGACAAAGTCGCCCTTCATAAACGAGGGGTCGGCGCCCTTGCCTTCCTTATCCAGGCGATGTACCTTAGCGCGCAACTCGGGATCCTTGACGTACTTGTCGACGACACCCATGGGAACGACCATCCACAGTGCCTCGTCCTGTGCCGTCACAAACTCCGGCTCAAACGGGCGGTTGAACACATACTCATCCACCACATACTTGGCAACGTTAAAGCCGCTGTTGGTTACGTAGTAGTTGCTGCGGCCCTGACGGGTGTTGAAGTCGAAGAACTTAAACGAGCCATCGCGCTCGTCGTACTTGACGTCAAAGTTGGAATAACCAACAAAGTTCAGGTCCTCGAGCAGCTTGCGCACGCCGCCCATGAGCTCGTCGTTGGGTTCGGTGATGATACAAGCATGGTTGCCAACGCCATGGGGCTGATGCTCCTCGAGCAGTACGTGGCCCAGGCACATCATGCGCACCTTGCCGTTACGGTCAGAATAGCTGGTGAGCACGCGCATGTACTCGTCGTTGCCGGGCACGCGGTCCTGCAAGATCAGGTCGTCGGTATAGCCGCTAGCATAGGAGTCACGGATAACTTGCTCCAGCTCGGCGCGATCGGCAATCTCATAAGCCTTCTTCTGTCCCTCAAACTCATGCTGCCACCACATGATGCCGTCGGACGGCTTCAGGATCATCGGGAAGGGGAAGTCAATCTGGTCGAGCACCTCGGCCGGCGCCTCGCCTTGCGCGTTGAGCATCTGCGCCGTAAAGGTAAAGGTATGCGGATACGGCACGCCATGCTTCTCGCACAGCTCGTAGAAGATCTCCTTCTTCTGGCACTGCTCGAGCATGCTGTAGGGCGCGTAGGGCGCGACGATGTTATCCGCCAGCTCATCGGCATCCTTTGCCTGGGCCACCAGGGCAACATAGTTATCACCGCAGCCCATCAGGACAATCGTCTTATCGGCATGTGCCCGAGCGATGCCGTTGACGGTCTTGAGCATCACGGGCATGGTATCGATGTCGACGTTGGGCGTGTAGTCGATAATCTGGCTTCGATACGCAGGGCCCGTCTGGTACTTGCCAAAGACCAGACTCTTGACCTGATACTCCTCGTAGAAAGCGCGCGCCACCGAATAGGCGTTGATGTCGCCACCGAGCAGCACGGGAATGAACTCGCGCTCTGTAAATTGCAATGCCATGGAAACTTCCTATCATGAACTGCCC
>CALFDL010000318.1 GCA_937950415.1 uncultured Collinsella sp.
AGCGTCTGTTCCGCCGCGGCGATGCCTGCCGTCTGATCAAGCGCTGCAACGACTTTGGCGCCGGCGGCGTCTCGGTCGCCGTGGGCGAGCTTGCCGACGGCCTGTATGTCGACCTGGACACCGTGACCAAGAAGTACGATGGCCTGGACGGCACCGAGCTCGCCATCTCCGAGTCCCAGGAGCGTATGGCCTGCGCCGTCGCCGACGGTGACGTCGAGGAGTTCATGGGCTACGCCGCCGAGGAGAACCTCGAGGCGACCGTTATCGCCGAGGTTACCGCCGAACCGCGCATGCGCATGGCCTGGAACGGTGTCGCCATCGTCGACCTATCCCGCGAGTTCCTCAACTCCAACGGCGCGCCCAAGCACCAGGTCGCCCACGTGTGTGCCCGCAGCGTGTGGCAGCCCAGCTGGGCCGGCACCACGCTTGCCGAGCGCATGACCTCGCTTGTCACCGACCTCAACGTCGCCTCCAACAAGGGCCTTTCCGAGCGCTTCGACTCCACCATCGGCGCCGCGACCGTGCTCATGCCCTTTGGCGGCAAGACGCAGCTCACCCCGAGCTCGGCCATGGTCGCCAAGTTCCCCGTGGACGGCGAGACCACCACGGCGAGCGCCATGGCATGGGGCTTCAACCCCTACCTGATGGAAGCCGACCAGTTTGCTGGCGCCTACCTGTCCGTGGTCGAGTCCATCGCCAAGCTCGTGGCTGCCGGCTTTGAGCACAAGCGCGCCTATCTCTCCTTCCAGGAGTACTTCGAGCGTCTGCGCACCGAGGCCGAGCGTTGGGGCAAGCCCATGGCTGCAGTACTCGGCGCCCTCATGGCCCAGGTCGACCTGGGTGCCGGCGCCATCGGCGGCAAGGACTCCATGAGCGGCTCGTTTGAGGACGAGGCCGGCGAGCTCAACGTTCCGCCGACCCTGATCAGCTTCGCCGTCGCCGTGGGCAAGGCCGCCCGCGCCGTCTCGCCCGAGTTCAAGGGCCTCACGCACCGCGTCGTCCGCATCGCCCCCGCTACCTATGGCGAGGACTACCGTCCCGACGCCCAGCAGCTGCTCGCCGCGTTTGACGCCGTCGAGGCGCTCACCGCCAACGGCAACGCCCCGGCCATCTCCACGCCCGGGTACGGCTGCGGCGCCGAGAGCCTCTTTAAGATGTGCGTCGGTAACCAGATCGGTATCGAGCTTGCCGAGGATGTAGACGTGGAGAGCCTCTTCACCCCGCTCTACGGCAGCTTTATCGTCGAGCTCGCCGAGGACGCCGAGCTGCCCGAGGTCGCCAACGGCGTTGTCGTCGAGCCCCTGGGCACCACCGTCGAGGGCTATGTCATCGACACCGGCTCCGAGGTCATCGAGCTCTCCGAGCTCCAGGAGGCATGGGAGAGCGGCATCGAGGGCGTCTTCGCCTACCGCAGCGCCGGCGAGACCCCCGAGGTCGAGACCATCGACTTCCGCGCCAAGGACATCCACGTGTACGTCGGCGCCAAGATCGCCCGCCCGCGCGTGGTTATCCCCGTGTTCCCCGGCAACAACTGCGAGTACGATAGCACCCGTGCCTTCCGCGCCGCCGGCGCCGAGGCCGACACCTTCGTGATCAACAACCTCACGCCCGAGGCCGTCGCCGAAAGCACCCACGAGCTTGCCCGCCGCATCCGCGCAAGCCAGATCGTCATGATCCCCGGCGGCTTCTCGGGCGGCGACGAGCCCGACGGCTCCGCCAAGTTCATCACGGCGTTCTTCCGCGCTCCCGAGGTCACCGAGGCAGTCCGCGACCTGCTCAAGGCCCGCGATGGCCTGATGCTGGGCATCTGCAACGGCTTCCAGGCCCTGATCAAGCTCGGCCTGGTGCCCTACGGCGACATCGTCGACGCCACGCCCGATGCGCCCACGTTGACGTTCAACACCATCGGTCGCCACCAGAGCCGTCTGGTGCGCACCCGCATCTCGTCCAACTTGTCCCCGTGGCTGTCGCAGTGCAGCCTGGACGACCCCTACACCGTCGCCATCAGCCACGGCGAGGGCCGCTTTGTCGCCAACGACGAAGTGCTCGCCCAGCTGATCGCCAACGGCCAGGTCGCCACGCAGTACGTGGGCGAAGACGGCAAGCCCAGCATGGATCTTTCCGTCAACCCCAACGGCTCCGCACTCGCCATCGAGGGCATCACGAGCCCCGACGGCCGTGTCCTGGGCAAGATGGGCCATGCCGAGCGTCGCGGCGACAATCTGTACCGCAACGTGCCCGAGCATGTCCCCGGCGATAAGTTCATGCCGATCTTTGAGAGCGGCGTAGCCTACTTCGCTTAAAGCTTTCCCATCGGGTACAATCCCCTCGGGTAACAACACCCGCCACCGGCACACCCGGTGGCGGGTTCTTTTTTGCTTCGCACATATGGAAAGGACATCATGGAAAGCCGCAAGCCGTATCTCGCCACCCTGCCCGGACTTATCCTGGGCTGTCTTGTTTGCTGTGCACTCTGGGGATCGGCCTTTCCCTGCATCAAGATCGGCTACGCACTCTTTGGTATCCCGGCGCACGATAGCGCCTCGCAACTGCTCTTTGCAGGTTTGCGCTTCACGCTTGCCGGTATCCTGGTTATCGCCGGTATGAGTGCGGCCCAGCGCCGCCCGCTCGTCCCACAGGTACGCGATATCAAGCCCATCTTTATCTTGTCGCTCTTTCAGACCATCGGTCAGTACTTCTTTTTCTATCTGGGCCTCTCGCGCGCCAGCGCCATGTCGAGCTCCATCATCGAGGCCAGCGCCAACTTCCTAGCCATCCTCTTTGCCGCCCTGGCGTTTCGCACCGAAAAGCTCGATGCGGCCAAAGTGCTCGGCTGCGTACTGGGCTTTGCCGGTGTCGCGCTCGTCAACCTTTCGGGCGCGGACGGCACCTTTGGCTTTACGCTCGACGGCGAGGGCTTTATCCTGGCCTCCACCGTCGCGGGTGCCCTTTCGACCTGTCTGATCGGCATCTTCTCGCGCGAGCACGACGGCGTCTTGCTTGCCGGGTGGCAGTTCTTGGTCGGCGGCCTGGTCCTCACCGCCATCGGCTTTTTGATAGGTGGCGCGCTCTCCCCCACGGCGATTGCCCCCGCCATCGCGCTCATCATCTACATGGCGCTTATCTCCGCGGTCGCCTACTCGCTGTGGTCGCGCCTGCTTGCTGTCAACCCCGTCAGCCGCGTCTCGGTCTTTGGGTTTATGAACCCCGTCTTTGGTGTGCTGCTGAGCGCGCTGCTGCTCGGCGAAGGCGCGGGCACGAGCCCCGCTACCGTCATCGTTGCCCTGCTGTTGGTCTGCGGCGGCATCATCATCGTCAACAAACCCAAAAAAGCATAGTGAACTGCCCTTATTTAGCAGAGGGGATTCACATACTTTAGTTTAATGGAGTACATCGGTAAACTGAGGGCCGCCACGCACGCAAACGTGCGCCCCTTTTTTCTAGCGTATCTGAACGCCGGCTTTCTTTTTCTCGGCCTTGACGCGGTAGAGCTCCGCATCGGCAGCGCGAAGTAAGTCTTGCCAGGTGTCAACGCTATCGCCGACCCACGCGTAACCGATGGACATCCGCAATGCATACGGCACCTCGGCACGAGCGAGCTCGTCGTCAATCGCCGAACACAGGTCTATGATGTCCTGTACCGCCACTGCCTTTTGGAGCACCACGAACTCATCGCCACCGTAGCGTGCGATAAAGCCACCAGACGCCGAGCAGACTTCTTTGAGCGCAGCGGATATGACCTGAAGAGCATGGTCGCCCTCCACATGTCCATAGCGATCGTTAATCTGCTTAAAGCCATCAGCGTCCATCATAAGCAGATATACATCTTCGGCCTGATCCACATTTGAAAAGAGCGACAGCATATAGGTCTCAAAACGGTTGCGATTGTTGAGGCCAGTCAACGGGTCAGTAGAGATCAGTTGCTCCTGATAGACGATATAGAGCAGCAGGATGCTCAGCGTTATACCGACGCAAAGGCCCGGTACCGAAAACAAAACCTGGAAGGTACCGCCCACCAGAGCGGGAACCGCAAAAAAGGCGAGGGTGCGATAAATGGCCTTCTTTTGCAGGCTTTCGACTTTTCGAGCCTGAATAAAGGCATGCAAGGACGTATATATGACGTAGCAGTAGCTCACGATGGGCTGGATCATATAAGCAAAGCCGCGACGATATACGCCCTGCGCATCGATATAGAACATAGCGTGCGTCCAGTAGCTGGTAAATGCCAGCACGACCACCAATGCTGTTGGCAACGTTAAAAGTACCACCCTGTAGGGCGTGGTCAGGAGCCGTGAGCCCTGCATCGTCTCGGAATAGAAAAACCAAATGAGGCACGCGATGGCGAACAGCGAAAACGAAACCGCGTTGGAAATCCAGTTGGCCGTGATGCCTACAGGAGTGCTCACGCCGTCCGAGAGCGTCCAGATCATATCGAAGAAAATGTAGGCAGCAGACGTGTAGCCCAGCATGCTAAACAAAAGCTGCTGGGTGCTCGAGAACAGGGAGCGACGGCTTCGCACGGCAAGCCCGATAAGAATAATCATGCACAGCAGGAATATCTCGATCTTGAGTGCCTTAACCACTAGACGCCCTCCCTTCAATATCCAAGTGGTCAGAATCGCCCGATTCGTGTCTGGGCAATAAACGCCCCTTACTCCGCAGGGGTAAAGGGAATCATAGCAGAGCGGCCGAACGTTGCTGTAAGACAGCTCTCGTTCGGGCGCTCTGACGGCGCGAATTGCACGCCGGAATCAATTATCGGTAACGGCCGTTACTCGCCGTCGATGTCGGTCGCGACGGCCTCCTCAATAGCCTCGACGCCTTCGACCGACAGATCTTCTTCGCCGTGGCAGAACTTCTTATCGACCCAGCCGGTCAGAATCGGGGCCATGATTGCCGTGATGATGACGGCGGTGGCGATCTGCGCATACGCGGTGGGCGCAAGCTCGGCATAGCGCGGAGCGACCTCGGCGAGGGCGACCGGCGTGGTCATGGCCGTGCCGGCAATGGTGGAGCAGGCAACGGCCGCCTTGCCGTTGCCGCCACACAGGCGCTCGAAGGCAAAGGTAATGGGACCGACGATAAAGAGCGTGATGAGGCCCAGCAGGATGCCGGAAATACCGCCGGTGATAAAGCTCGACAGGCTCATGGACGCGCCAAGCTGAAATCCGATGACGGCAATCGCAGGGTTGGCACCGGGAACTAGCAGGTTCTTAATAAACGGGAACAGGTTGCCCAGAACCATGCCGATAACGAGCGGCAAAATGGAGCCGATGATAGTACCGACAGGAATGTTGGCAAGACCCGAAACACCAAGGATGATCATCGTGACGGCGGGGCCGGCCGTAAAGAACAGGATACCGACGGCGCCCTGCTCGGACTCATCGCCGAACTCGCCCATGATGCCCGTATAGAGCGCCATGTTGCAAAACGTGATGCCGCCGATGATAGACACGGAGCTCAGACCCAGGAAGTTGTCGTTAAAGAAATATGCCACGCCCAGGCCGAGAGCCGCTGCGACGACCAGCTTGGGAATCAGCACAACGATGCCGGTCTTGATGGCGCCCGGCGTGGACTTAAAGCTGATGCCGGCGCCCACAAACAGCAGGATCGCGGCGACGATGGTATTGGAGCCACCGCGGCAGGCAGCCGTAAAGAATCCGCCGATCTCAAAAACCTGCGGGCAGAAGGTGTTGAGCAAAAGACCGACGATCATCGGATAGATCATGATGTCGCCCGGGATGCGCGGGACCTTGAATTTCTTTTGCTCGTTGGCGGTCGCTTCCTGTGCCATGAAACCCCCATTTCCGCTGACGGGGTACAAAAGCCCACGTCACGCTTTGCTACAGTAAAGTTTGACCATGGTACCAGAAGAAATAGACCAGCTCGGTGAAAAATTCGACAAGTTGGGATGGAACGAGATTCGGAGCCCGCGACGCCACCCCTATATAAGGCTCAAGACGATATAGAGTACGATGCCCGAGACGCAGCACCACAGCATCGATTTTGTCTTGACCGCCACGACCACGACGCCGGCGGCCGCAATCCAGGGAACCAAGGCAGGCCAGAGCCCCGCGTCGAACGCGCCGGGACTCACCAAGTCGTTGGCGACCAGCGCGGCAAAGGCAGCGGGCGGGATATAGCCCAGGGCCTCGGTAATGTGGGGCGACAGGGTCCGCCCGCGCAAGGCGAACGCCGGCGCGATGCGAAAGAACGCGATAGCAGCCCACGACGACAGCCACAGAACCAAAAACTCGTTAACGGGCATCGCGGGCACCTCTTCCGTCAAATACAGCATCGCACGCCAGCGCAATGGCAATGCCGACCACGACGCTTGCCGGCACGGCAATATTCGTGAGGCCCAAGAACTTGCATACGGCGACGGACACCGCGCCCGAAACCGCCGCGACAACGTTGCCGCGCGACAGCCGCTGCGAAAAGAGCAGGCAGATAAAGAGCGAGGTGCAGACAAAGGCTGCAATGGCGGTGGGAACATCGACAACGGCGCCGACGATGGCGCCCATCGTACACGAAACGCCCCATGTTGCGATGAGGATCACGTTGAGCACAAAGGACTCGCGCGAGCCCCAATCCTCCCCTTCAACCAACTTGGCAAGCGAGATGCCATATGCCTCCTCGGTAAGTGTCGCGGCAACAGCCAGCGTCTGACGCTTCGAGGCACCCGTCAGATGCGGCGCGATCGATGCCGAGTAAAGCGCAAAACGCGAGGAGATGGCGGCAACGCTCGCGATAATCGAAGGTGCCGGTACACCCGCCAGCCAAAGATTGCAGATCATAAACTGGCCGCTGCCCGTCACAAACGTGCTGCTCAGAGCAAAAACCATCCAGGGTTCCATTCCCGTCTGCCCCATGATCATTCCGCACGGCGCGCCTATTGCAACATAGGTAAGCATCACTGGCCAGACGATTTTAAAGATCCTAAGGACCATGCCACTCCCATTCTGGTAAGTCGTCTGCAGCGCGCCTCGCAACGCAGCAGAAATATCAACCGGTGGCAATAAAGTTCGCCTACAATTGCCACCGGATCGAAAGACACAACTTTTTAGGAAGTCATTATGACAGCTATCGATCGAGACCGGGCGCGCGCGGCCTTCAAAAGCTACACCGATGCCTACGACGCCACCAACCCACGCATCGCGCTCAAAATCGAGCATACGTACCACGTGGCCGAGGCGTGCGATGCCGTAGCGCGCGAGCAGGGCTGGTCGTCAGAAGATATTGACCTGGCATGGCTTTGCGGCCTGCTACACGATATGGGCCGCTTTGAGCAGCTGCGACGCTGGGACACCTTTAAGGACGCCGAGAGCATGAGCCATGCGGCGCTGGGCATCGAGGTCCTCTTTGGCGAGAATCCCGCCGATGCACCCGCCGTAACGAGCATCCGCGACTTTATCGATGACCCGGCAGAAGATGAGCTCATCCGAGCGAGCATTGCCTATCACAGCGATTTCCGTCTACCCGCGCAGCTCGACGTGCGCACGCGAAGCTTCTGCGATATCGTGCGCGATGGTGACAAGATCGACATTATGCGCACCATCGCCGACAGCACCGTCGACACCATCCTCAAGGTGGATGAGGACGCGTTTCTAGCCAGTCGCTTCTCGGCACCGACGCTTGCCGCCTTTGACGAGCGCCGCTGCGTCACGCGCGATGAGCGCGATGAGCCCGCCGACTTCTTGGTGGGGCTTATCTGCTTTATGTTTGAGCTCGTCTATCCAGCGAGCCGCGCGCTGGCGCGCGAGCAGGGCGATATCCACCGCCTGCTCGACGCGCCCTTTGGCATTGCACGGCCTTTTAGCGACCCCGCCACGCAAGCAACCTGGGAGCGCCTAAAGAACGAGATGCGCACCTGGCTGGCGCGCGCCTAGTGCTCAAGCTGAGCTAGGAGCTCCTCAACGACCTCGACGGCATCGCCGACGACCTTGTACTGGGCGGCACCGAAGATGGGGGCATCCGGGTCCTCATTGATGGCGACAATGCACTCCGCCCCACCGATGCCGGCGAGATGCTGGATAGCACCCGAGACACCGATGCTCACGAGGAGCTTGGGCGAGACCGATACACCCGTCTGGCCAATTTGGTGGCGATACTCCAACCAGCCTGCCTCCACAATGGGACGCGTGCAACCAAGCTCGGCACCCAGGGCATCGGCGAGCTTTCGCATCAGGGGCAGATTCTTCTTGGAGCCGATGCCGCGGCCCACCACGACCAGACGCTCGGCGTCGGCAATCGATGCCTGCTGCCCCCACTCCTCGGCGGGAATCGAGATCTCGACACGGGCCTTAACGTCTTCCGCAAGCATCACCTGGGTGATCGTGCTGGAGCGGCTATAGTCAAACTCGGGCGCCTTAAAGATACCGGGGCGCACCGTTGCCATCTGCGGACGGTGGTTGGGGCAAATGATGGTGGCCATCAAGTTGCCACCAAACGCCGGGCGCGTCTGCTGCAGCAAGCCCGTCTCCGTATCCATCGAAAGCACGGTGCAGTCAGCCGTGAGGCCCGTCTGCAGGCGCACGGCAACGCCAGGCGCCAGCTCGCGGCCAAACGCGGTCGCGCCGTACAGAATTGCCTCGGGCTTGCGCTCGGCCACCAAATCGCAGATCAGCCGGGCGTAGACCTCCGCATCGTTCTGGCGCAGGCGCTCGTCGCGACACACTAGGACCTCGTCCGCGCCGGCACAAACCAGGTGTTCGAGGTCCCCGAGCGAGCCCTCGGGGCTCATGCCGACCAGTGCCACCAGACGGCAGCCGCGGGCATCGGCAAGCTCGCGCCCCTTGCCCATGAGCTCGTAGGCCACGGGAGCCACGG
>CALFDL010000319.1 GCA_937950415.1 uncultured Collinsella sp.
TATTACAAGCAGAAGGAGCAATCCGCCCAGCCTCAACAATGGCATCCACCACAGCTTGCTCAACAGAACGATCCTCAAACTCACGACAAGAATATCGACCCCGAGCCAGATCCATATACGACATACAAGCCCTCCAACAATTTAAAATCAAACAAACCCAAAGTAACCCAAACAGTATCCAAAGCAGCAATCAGCCAATCGCTCATCGAATACCAAAGTAAAACCCCGAGCAATCAAGGGTCATCACAGCAAAGGCCCCACCACGCTCAACCCCTCAGCCAAAGTTCCCAATGGTGGTACGTAAGGGAGCGGGCCCGACCACCAATACCTTTTGAACGACTCTGCTTGCAGCCGGAGCGAAAGGGGGAAATCTCGGCCCCTCCCGCCCCGGCCGGACAGCTCGACCTACACCGTGTGCTGCGGCAGGTCCTGCAGGGCGATGACGTCCATGCCCATGTCGTTGGCGCTGCCGTGACCCTGCTGGTCCTCGCGCACCGCCTCGATGGCGCTCACGTAGGTGTTGGCGGCAGACATCGCCGTCACGCAGGTCACGCCGCGACGCACGGCCTCGGTACGTAGCAGGTAGCCATCGCCACGCGAGCCCGGACCGTACGGCGTGTTGATGATTACCGCAATCTTGCCATCGGCGATGAGGTCGCCGATGTTGGGACGCTCGCCGTCGTGCGGACCGCTGATCTTTTCCACGACCTCACACGTCACGTTGCCGCCGCGCAGGACGCGCGCCGTACCCTCGGTAGAGCAGATGTCAAAGCCCAGGTAGCGCAGGATGCGGGCGACCGAAAGGATATGGCGCTTGTCGCGGTCGCACACGCTGATAAACACCTTGCCGCTGCTGGGGTCGGGCAGCTTGTAGTCAATAGCCAGCTGCGTCTTGGCGTATGCCTCGGGATAGCTCTTGGCAATGCCCATGACCTCGCCCGTCGACTTCATCTCGGGCCCCAGGATAACGTCGGCACCCGGGAAACGGCCCCAGGGCATAACGGCTTCCTTCATGCAGAACCAATCGAGCTGGCGCTCGTCGCTCGGCAGACCCAGGCTCGCGATGGAATCGCCCGCCATGATGCGCGCCGCGCACTTGGCCAGCGGCACGCCGGTGGCCTTGGAGATAAACGGCACGGTACGGCTCGCGCGCGGGTTGGCCTCGATCACGTAAACGGTCTCGCCCTTGATGGCGTACTGCACGTTGACCAGACCGCGTACACCCAGCGCCATCGCGATACGGCGCGTGGTCTCGCGAAGCTTGGCCTGCAGGCTCTCGCTAAAGCTAAACGGCGGGATGCAGGTCGCGGAGTCGCCGGAGTGAATGCCGGCCTCCTCGATGTGCTCCAGGATGCCGCCGATGTAGACCTCTTCGCCATCGCACAGGGCGTCGACGTCGGACTCGATCGCACCCTCCAGGAAGCGGTCCAGATACACCGGGTAGTCGGGGCTAATGCGCGCAGCCTCGGCCATGTAATCGCGCAGATGCTCGGCATCGTAGGCGATCATCATGCCGCGGCCGCCCAGCACGTAGCTCGGACGCACCAGCAGCGGGTAGCCGATGTGCGCGGCCACGGCCTCGGCCTCCTCAAACGAGGTGGCCTGGCCCGCCGGCGGATACATGATGCCCAGCTTGTCGAGCAGGGCGGCGAAGCGCTCGCGGTCCTCGGCAAAGTCGATGGCATCGGGCTTGGTGCCCATGATGTTTACGCCGCTCTCCTCGAGCATACGCGCCAGTTTAAGCGGGGTCTGGCCGCCGAGCGTCACCACGACGCCGTCGGGGCGCTCAACATCGATGACGTCCATGACGTCCTCGTAGGTGAGCGGCTCAAAGTACAGGCGGTCGGAAGTGTCGTAGTCGGTCGAGACGGTCTCGGGGTTGCAGTTGACCATGATGGTCTCAAAGCCGCGGGCGGCCAGCGCGTAGCTCGCATGCACGCAGCAATAGTCGAACTCGATACCCTGGCCAATACGGTTGGGGCCGGCACCCAGGATCATGGCCTTGGGCTTGCTCGCCGGCGTGGTCTCGTCGGGGGCAACGCACTTCTTGGCATCCGGGCTCGTGCGGTAGATGTTCTCGTAGGTCTTGTAGTGGTACTCCGTGGCGCTCGAGAACTCGGCGGCGCAGGTATCGACCGTCTTCATGCTGGGAACCACGCCCAGGCCCTTGCGATAGGCGCGAACAAAGCGCTCGTCCGAGCCGGTCAGCGCGGCAATCTCGGCGTCGCTCGTGCCGTACTGCTTGAGCAGGCGCATCGCGTCGGCGTCAATGTCCTCCACACGCAGGCCGCGGATGCTCTCCTGGACCTGAACCATGTCGTTGATACGGTTGAGGTACCACGGGTCGATACCGCAGATGGCATGGATACGCGCAACATCCCAGCCGCGGCGCAGGGCCTCGACCACAAAGAAGATGCGGTGCTCGGTCGGCGTGGCCACGGCTTGAGCGAGCTCGTCGTCGCTCAGCTTGTCGGCACCCTCCTTGCCACCAGCGCAGATGCCCTGGTGACCGTCCTCCAGCGAGCGCATGGCCTTGCCGAAGGCCTCCTCAAAGGTACGACCGATCGCCATGATCTCGCCCACGGCCTTCATGCGCGTGGTGAGCGTGGGGTCGGTGCCCTTAAACTTCTCGAAGGCAAAGCGCGGCACCTTGACGACGCAGTAGTCGATCGTGGGCTCAAAGCAGGCGGGCGTGGCCTTGGTGATGTCGTTGACGATCTCGTCGAGCGTGTAGCCCACGGCCAGGCGCGCGGCGGCCTTGGCGATGGGGAAGCCCGTGGCCTTGGAGGCAAGCGCGGACGAACGGCTCACGCGCGGGTTCATCTCGATGACGATCAAGCGACCGGTGTTGGGGTTCACGGCAAACTGCACGTTGGAGCCGCCGGTCTCGACACCGATCTTCTCCAAAATGGCGAGCGATGCCACACGCATGCGCTGATACTCAAGGTCGGAGAGCGTCTGCGCCGGCGCCACGGTGATGGAGTCGCCGGTGTGCACGCCCATGGGGTCGAGATTCTCGATGGAGCACACGATGATGCCGTTGCCGGCGTGGTCGCGCATGACCTCCATCTCATACTCTTTCCAACCCTCGATGGACTCCTCGACCAGCACCTCATGGGCAGGCGAGAGCTCAAGGCCCTGGCTCACGATGGAGACGAGCTCCTCGTGGGTATGCGCGATGCCGCCGCCGGCGCCACCGAGGGTAAAGCTCGGGCGCAGTACGCAGGGATAGCCCACGCGCTCGGCGATAGCCTCGGCGTCGGCCACGCTGTAGGCATAGCCCGAGCGCGCGACCTCCAGGCCAATCTCGGCCATGGCCTCGTTAAAGAGCTTGCGGTCCTCGCCGCGCTCGATAGCGGCCAGGTCGCAGCCAATCATCTCGACGCCATACTTGTCGAGCGTGCCGTCTTTCGCCAGCTCGACGGCGGCGTTCAGACCGGTCTGGCCGCCCAGCGTGGGCAGCAGCGCGTCCGGGCGCTCTTTCTTGATTACGCGCTCGATAAACTCGGCGGTGATGGGCTCGACATAGGTTCGGTCGGCAAGACCCGGGTCGGTCATGATGGTCGCCGGGTTGGAGTTGACCAGGATGACCTCAAAGCCATCCTCCTTGAGCACCTTGCAGGCCTGGGCGCCGGAGTAGTCGAACTCGCAGGCCTGGCCAATAACGATGGGGCCCGAACCGATGACGAGGATACGCTTGATGTCAGTACGTTTCGGCATGTTAGTTCTCCTCGGTCTCAGTCTCGGCGAAATTCCAGCCCTGCAGGCGGTCCTTCGCGGTGTCGATGTCCAGGTAGTTCTCCTCGCCGTCCATGAGTCGCGTAAAGGCGGTAAAGAGGTAGTGGGCATCGGTGGGGCCGGGCGAGGCCTCGGGGTGGTACTGGACCGAGAAGCACGGGGCATCGAGCAGCTGGATGCCCTCGGCGGTGCCGTCGTTGAGGTTCACGTGCGTCAGGCGAATGCGGCCGAAGCGCTCGTTCATCACGACCGGCGCGATGCCGCGACGCACCCAGGCGCGCAGGTCGCCGTCGGCCTCATGCTCGGTCTCGCCGCCGGAAAGCTCCGGGATCAGTTTGCCCAGACTTGGGAACAGCAGGCCAAAGCCGTGGTTTTGCGCGGTGATCTCCACGCGACGGCTCACCAGGTTCATAACCGGCTGGTTACCGCCACGGTGACCGAATTTAAGCTTTTCCATTTGGGCGCCGCACGCCAAACTGATCATCTGGTGACCAAGGCAAATGCCAAAGACCGGCACCTTGCCGATCAGCTGCTGCACCTGCTCGTAGGTCTCCACCACGGCATCGGGGTCGCCGGGGCCGTTGGATAAAAAGACGCCGTCGGGATTCATGTCGAGCACCTCACCCGCGGGCGTATCCCACGGCACGACAGTAAGGTCGCAGCCGGCGCGGACGAGGCCCTCCAGAATGCCGCGCTTGACGCCGCAGTCGTAGGCGACCACGTTGTGGCGGGCGGGGGCGGCAGGGGCAAGCGCAAAGTCATGCGTAGCGGGTAGATCGCTCGCGGCAAAAGCGTGGGGCTCAGGGCAGCTCACGGTCTTGACCAGATTCTCGCCCACCAGCGTGGGCGCTGCGGCCAGACGCTCGGCAAGCTCGACGACGTCAAAGATTTCCGTCGAGATAATGCCCATCTTGGAGCCGTTGTCGCGCAGGTGGCGCACAAGAGCGCGGGTGTCGACGCCCTCGATAGCGACGATGCCGTGAGCGCGCAGGTACTCCGGCACGCTAACGGCCGAGCGCCAGTTAGAAGGCGTGGCGCACATGTCGCGAACGATCATGCCGCGCATAGCCGGAGCGCTCACAGGGCGCACGGCGTCGCCGGGGAAGGCCGACTGGACATCGGTCTCGTCGATACCGTAATTGCCGATCTGCGGATAGGTCATGGTTACAATTTGGCCGGCATAACTCGGGTCGGTCATGACCTCAAAGTAGCCCTCGAGCGAGGTGTTGAAGCAGACTTCGCCGGTCGCGGTGCCCTCGGCGCCGCATGCACGTCCATAAAAAATGGTCCCATCCTCAAGATACAGGATACAGGGACCGCAGGTGCCCTTGCTGGTTTTGGCCAGCATACGCTGGCAAAGCTCGCTGGGCGCGAAGGTGCGGGCGGCAGCGCCCGCGGTATGGTTGTTCGCCATAATTCTCCTTCCCGGTCTCACAGGACCGGCTTAAAGGTGTGTAGTTAGGCCTCGCGGTATTGTAACCGCAAGCATGCCTCATGGCGTTAATTTCATCGAAATGTTTACGAAATGATAATTATGACTTTCTATGCATAATGATTTTTCTGGGACGGGGATTAAAAATCATCCCGCGGGGCTTGTGGCTCACGCGGGATGACGGCGTCTTACTTTTTCTTGTCCTGTTCCAGCAGATCGGACGGTGAGCGATCGGGCTTGCCGCCGCGGAAAATCTCGCGGCCATGCAGACGATGCTCCAGGTCACGTTCGGCCTTTTCCTCGTCAATCTTGGTCTGGCTCACCACCGGGTCCTCGATCAGCGACGAAACCGAGTTCACCTGTTTTTGAATGCGCTCGGCAATGGTGTCGTCCATGCTTACGATGCGCATCTTCCAGTCGATACTCGTGGCGTTGGATGAGCTCTTGGTCCACACAAACGTCAAAATGGCGCTCTGATGACCCCGCGCGGGGAACATGCCAAAAAAGGAATCGTGCTGAATGTTGCTATCCTCGTCGATATAGGCGTGAACGTTATACACCACGCGGTCAATCTTGTCGTTGAGCAGGGCGTTGGTCGCAAGCGCCGCGGCCTGGATCTGCCCGTTGGACAGCAGCTCGAGCTCATTGGCAGACGACGTGTCCAACACCGTCACCTCAACCGTGCCCGTGCGCTCATCGGCCTCGTCGACAGAAAAATCGAGCGGGAACTGCGTAAAGCCGTTGCCCCATTCGAGTCCACCCTTGAGCGCGGTCGAGACGGTATCCACCGAAACGCTCTCGGACAGGTTGGCGGTGTTCAGGCGTCGCATCACGCCGTAGCCAATCTGCATGCCCACGATCAGCACCAAGATGCCGATAACCACGGCCATGGCAGTCCTCGTAATGGTATGGCTCACCTGCGAGCCCGAAGGATCGTCCTCGGACAGCGGGTCGATATGTTTTGCCTGGCTCGCGCGGTCCTCACTGCGCAGCTGCGCTAGCGCCGCTTTGTCACCGCGCTTGGACGCAGCCTCCTTCTCACGCATGCGCTCGGTTCGCTTTTTGGCAAGCGTGGGATCCAAGACGCCGGATGCATCGATTTCGGAGAATAACTCCGTCACTTCTTCCGGAGTCAAAGGGTTCTTGTCAGCCATAAACTTCCTGTCATATCAATCAGTCGAGCTCGTGCGCACGCGCACCTTCGAACTGCATTCGATAGTAACGGGCATAGGTGCCGCCACGGGCGAGAAGCTCCTCGTGCGTGCCACGCTCCACAACGCGACCATGCTCAACGGTCGCAATCTCATCGGCGTGCTTAATGGTCGAAAGACGGTGGGCAATGATAATCGTGGTGCGGCCGCGTGCCAGCTCTTCGAGTGACTCCTGCACCGCCTCCTCGCTCTCGTTATCCAAAGCACTCGTCGCCTCGTCCAAAATCAGGATCTTGGGGTTCTTGAGAAACACGCGCGCGATGGCAACGCGCTGCTTCTGTCCGCCCGAAAGACGGCTGCCGCGCTCGCCCACGACCGTGTCATAACCCTGTGGAAGCGACTCGATAAAGGCATCGATGTTGGCACGACGGGCGGCTCCGGCGATCTCTTCTGCCGTAGCGCCCGGCTTGCCGTAGGCGATGTTCTCGCCGATTGTTCCGTCAAACAGGTAGACATCCTGCTGCACCAGGCCGATGGCACGGCGCAGGCTATGCTGCGTCACGTCACGCACGTCCTGGCCGTCGATGCTAATGGATCCGGCAGCCACGTCATAAAAGCGCGGCAGCAGCGAACAGGTCGTGGACTTGCCACCGCCCGAAGGGCCAACCAAAGCGATGGTCTGCCCGGGCTTGATGGACAGATTCATATGGTCGATAACGGGACGCTCTTCGGCATCACCCTCGCCCAGCTCAACGTCCTCGTAGTTAAAGCACACGTCGTGATAATCCACGGCGCCAGCGGTCACCTGCAGATCCGTGGCGCCCGGCTTGTCCTGGATATCCGGCGCGGTCGAGAGCACCTCGTCCATACGCTTAAAGCCAGCGATGGCCTTCTGATACATTTCGGCCGAATTGACGAGTGTCTCGAGCGGCGTGCAGAACAGCGAAATATAGAGTGCAAAGGTCGCCATATCGACCGCCTGCAGCTGTCCCTGGGCGACCAGCCAGCCGCCCAGCAGCACCACGATCACATAGAGCACACCCGAGAGCAGGCCATACGTCGCGGTATAGACGCCCATGGCGTGATACATGTTCTCCTTGGACGAAAGATAGCGATTGTTGGAGGCGCGGAACTTGAAACGTTCGGTCTCCTCATTGGCAAAGCTCTTGACCACGCGCATGCCCGCCAGCGAATCCTGCAGCTGCGCATTGATGCCGCTGATCTTTTTGCGGTTGTCGCTAAAGACCTCACGCATGCGCATGTTCTGCCAAAACATGATGACCGCAAACGCCGCCGTCACCACGGCCATGGCGAGCGCCAGCACCGGGGCGATGGTAAAGAGGATCACAAACGAGCCGATAATCTCGATGCCGCAGATGATGATCCACTCGGGCACGTGATGCGCCGCCTCGCAGATATCGAACAGGTCGTTGACCACGCGGCTCATCATGTCGCCCGAGCTGTTACGGTCGAAGTACGCAAAGCTAAAGCGCTCGTACTGGTCAAACAGGTCCTCGCGCATCTTGGACTCCATGCGCGCGCCCATCACGTGGCCCCAGTAGCTCACAAAGTAGCGGCAGGCGCAACGGATGACATACATCAGCACCAAACCCACCGCGATCATACCGAGCGCCTGCATAATGGCAGCCTGACCCTGAGTAAACAGCCCACCGGTCAAATTGCGCAGAATAATAGGAAACGCAAGGTCAATGGCGGCAAGCACCAGAGCGCAAACAGTATCGGCAACAAAAAGCCCCATCTGGGGCTTGTAGTAAGAAAGAAACCTCTTCAGCATAATCACCTTACGCGGTTTTACCAAACCGCGTTTCGTCTCGACGCTGCAAGCGCCCCATTTAGACAATCTGGCCTTCAATCGTCGGTCGCGTATATCCATACGCTTCCCTCCTCTTTTAGACCACCTTGTCTCAAATGGAGCACTTTCGCTGACTTACACAAACCTGCGGGATCATCCCCGCTCGTTACAGCTCTGCCCCGCCTAGTCGGTGAGCGATACTGTCGCAGGCAAGAGCGCCCACGACGGTCTTGGCGTCTTCGATCTTGCCGTCGAGTACGGCGTCGATCAACTCGTGCAGCGGCACCAGGTCCACGTTGACAAACTCGTCATCGTCGGGGTTGGGCGCGTCAAACTCCAGCTTGGTAGCCAGGTAGATATGAATGATCTCGTCGCAGAAGCCGCAGGTCGTGACAATCGACGTCAAAAAGCGAATGCGACCGGCCCTAAAGCCCGTCTCCTCGTGCAGCTCACGCTTGGCGCAATCAAGCGGATCCTCGCCCGGGTCGAGCTTGCCGGCGGGAATCTCGACTGTTACGCGGTCGATGGCGGTGCGGTACTGACGCACCAGCACAATCTTGCCGCTCTCGGTCAGCGCCACCACGGCCGCCGCACCCGGATGACGAATGATGTCGCGGGCGCTGCGGTGGCCGTTGGGCAGCTCCACCTCAAGACGGTGGACGTCGAGGATCTTGCCCTTCCAGGCACACTCCTCCGAAA
>CALFDL010000320.1 GCA_937950415.1 uncultured Collinsella sp.
GCGGCGACCTTCTTCATCATAACGGCGGGACCACAGCTGGCGACGTAGTCGTAACCGCCCTCGCCGAGCAGCTCGGCGGCAGGATCGGTGCAGAAGCCGTGCGTGCCCAACGAGCCGTCATCGGTACACACGTTGACCGTGGCTCCCAGCGCGCGAAACTCATCGACGCCCACGGCCTTGGAAGCGGTGCCAAAGCCCAGGCATACGTCAACGTCCACGCCCTGCTCGGCAAGCATGCCAGCCAGGCAGAGCACAGGCGGAACGCCAATGCCGCCGGCGACGAGCAGTGCTTTCCTGGTACCCTCGGGCACGAACCAGCCGCGGCCGCCAGGGCCCAGCAGGTTGGAGGTGGAGCCAGGGGCCATCTGCGACAGACGACGGGTATCATCGCCCACGACGGCGTACCACAGCTCGACGGTGCCGGCCTCGGCGTCGGCACTATAGAAGCTCAGGGGCACGCGAAGCAGCGAGGAAGCATCGCCGGGCACGGCGATATTCACAAACTGACCGGGCTTGAGCGCACTTGCAAGCTTGGGGGCCGAAATTACGAGCGAGAAGATGCCGTCGGCGATCTCCTGGTTCGAGACGACCTCGAAGTCGTGCATGCGTGCAGTGGAAGGTGTGGGCATAGACGCTCCAATCCCCCATGCGGTTGCATGGTTCAGGCGAACAGAAAGCGCGGCACCGCAAGGGCGCCGCGCACAAAAGCGATAAGGCTATGCTAGCAGATGCAGCCGTCGGCAAGCGTCTGCTTACCGCCGACAAACACATCGGTGGCACGACCGGTGAGCGTGCGGCCGGCAAAACCGGAGTTCTCGGCGCGCGACTCGTAACCGTCCTCGCCAACCGTCCAGGTTGCGGAGGGGTCGAACACGGTCAGGTCGGCGACAGAGCCCGCCTTGACCTGAACCTGATCGAGGCCCAGAATCTCACGCGGCTTGATGGCCATGAGCTCGACCATGCGGCTCACGCTCATCTTGCCCGTGTTGACCAGCTCAGTGAGCACGAGCGACAGCGAAGTCTCGAGGCCAATCATTCCAAAGGGCGCGAGCTCGAACTCGCGGGCCTTCTCCCACGGGGTGTGGGGAGCGTGGTCGGTAACGATAGCGTCGACGGTACCGTCGATGACACCCTGACGGATGGCCTCGGCATCCTCGTCGGTGCGCAGCGGCGGATTGACCTTGAGCGAGGTGTTGTAGGTCTCGTCCAGGTCGTTCTCGGTCAGGAACATGTGGTGCGGGGTGGCCTCGCAGGTGACCTGAACGCCAGCGGCCTTACCGGCACGCACGATCTCCAGGCCATGGGCGGTGGAGATGTGCTGGATGTGCAGCTTGGCACCGGTCAGCTTGGCAATCTCGATGTCGCGGGCAATCTGAAGCTCCTCGCCGGCGGCCGGCCAACCCTCGAGGGCCAGACGGGTCGAGACCTTGCCCTCGTTGATCTGGCCGTGGCCGACCAGATCCTCGTCCTGGCAGTGGCTCATAAAGACCTTGCCGAACATCTTGCCGTAGTCCATGCAGCGACGGAGCATGCCCGCGCCCTGCACGCCGCGACCATCGTCGGTGAAGGCGACGGCGCCGTGGGCGACCATATCGCCCATCTCGGACATGGCCTCGCCCTTGAGACCGCGGGTCATGGCGCCAGAAGGATAGACGCGGCAGTGGCCGACCTCGGCAGCGCGGGACTTGACGAACTCCACGACGGTGCCGTTATCGGTGACGGGATCGGTGTTGGGCATGGCGCACACGCCGGTGAAGCCGCCCTTGGCAGCAGCGCGGGTGCCGCTCTCGATGTCCTCTTTGACCTCGTAGCCAGGCTCGCGCAGATGCACGTGCATATCCACCAGGCCGGGGACGAGATACTTGCCGGAAAGGTCACGGACCTCGGCTCCCTCGGCGGCGAGGTTTTCGCCGACCTCGGCGATCTTGTCACCGTCGATCAGGACGTCGACGACACCGTCAAGCTCGACGGACGGGTCGACGACGTGGGCATTCTTAAGAAGCAAGGCCATTATCGGCACCTCCAAGCAGCAGATACAGGATAGCCATACGCACGCAGATACCGGCGTAGACCTGCTCCAGGATGACGGAGCGTTGCGGGTGGTCAGCCATATAGGAGTCGAACTCGACGCCGCGGTTGATGGGGCCCGGGTGGCAGATGATCGCATCGGGCTTCATGAGCTTCTCGCGGTCCTTGGTCAGGCCGAAGAGCTTGTGGTACTCGCGAATCGTGGGGAACGGAGCGCCCTCGAGGCGCTCCTGCTGCACGCGCAGCATGTAGACGACGTCCAACTCGGGCAGGACGGAATCGAGGTCGCTCGTCACGTGGTCGCAACCCAGAACCTCGGGCGCCGGCGGCAGCAGCGTGCCGGGGGCGACGGCGTAGGTCTCGCAGCCCATGATCTTAAGGGCGGGGATCAGCGAGCCGCAGACGCGGGAGTGGGCGATATCGCCGACGACGGCGACCTTCAGACCGTGGAAGTCACCCTTGTGCTCCCAGATGGTGTACAGGTCGAGCAGGGCCTGCGTGGGATGGTTGTGCTTGCCGTCACCGGCGCAGATGACGCTCGCGGGCGAGTTCTGCGTGACGATGTAGGGAGCACCGGCGTGCTTATCGCGCACGACGATGCAGTCGATCTTGTAGGCGTTGAGGGTCTCGACGGTGTCGACGAGGCTCTCGCCTTTGACCGTAGAGGTCGAGGAGCCGCCAAAGTTGAGGCTGTCGGCCGAAAGACGCTTCTCGGCAAGCTCGAAGGAGCTGCGGGTGCGCGTCGAAGGCTCGTTGAACATGTTGACGATGGTCTTGCCCTTGAGCGTGGGGACCTTCTTGATCGCACGCTCGTTGACCTCGGAGAACGCCTTGGCGGTCTCGAGGATGAGCTTGATGTCCTCTTCGGAGTACTCGGTAATGTCGATCAGGTGCTTATGGTTGAACGCCACGGTACTACTCACCTCCCAGCGGCGCGGAGCCCACGTGGGAACCCGGCGCGACGTCGTTAATCTCGACAGCGGTACGGCCGTCGACTTCCTTCATATATAGGTGCACGTTCTCCTCGTGCGACGAGGGAACGTTCTTGCCGACAAAGTCCGGCGAGATGGGAAGCTCGCGGTGACCGCGGTCAACGAGAACTGCCAGCTCAATGCGGCTCGGGCGGCCCAGGTCCATGACGGCGTCCAGAGCGGCGCGGATGGTACGACCCGTGTACAGAATGTCGTCCACCAGCACGACGCGCTTGCCGTCGACGCTAAAGGGAATGTTGGTAGCGTGGATCGCGGGAGCGAAATTGGTCGCATAGTCATCGCGGTAGAAGCTGATGTCGAGGCTGCCGAGCGGAACTTCGACGTCCTCGATCTCCTTGATCTCTTCGGCGAGCTTCTTTGCCAGAAGGTCGCCGCGCGTGACGATGCCGACCAGAGCGAGGTCTTCACAGCCCTCGTTGCGCTCGAGAATCTCGTGCGCGATGCGGGTCATCGCTCGATTGACGGCGGTCTCGTCCATGATGACCGCCTTGGGGGAAGTCGTGCCCATCGATCTCCTTCCTCACATGTCTTGACTGCTGACACAGTCAAAAAAATAGATGCCCGACCGCTCAAAGCGGACCAGACACCCACAGGAAGGGCTGCTCTTTGGCAGCTATGTAATTCCATGTGGGTATCTCGTACCCCTTTAATGGTCAAGGGATAGTGTAGCCAACCTTGAGCTTAATTGCGAGCATAAATACAGAGCAATCCGTAAACGGAGCCCTACGCTCAATAAACCTATATATATTTGTGGGACGAGCTTGAAAACGCACGCACGAGCTGGCATAATCCCCTCTGCTGCACGCAAATCGGATCTACGTCCAGGGCCGTAGCGTGGGCACTATCGCCATAAGAGGAATATCTCTGTGTAGATTACGCACAGGGAGCTGCTTCTGTGCTATAGTTCAGGCTTGTTTGTTAACGCGACATGTTCGTTTGTCGCCCAAGGAGGGTCAGTTATGTCCAAAGTTTGCGAAGTTTGCGGTAAGCACCCCGTTGCCGGTCGCTCCATCAGCCACTCTCACCGCGTCACCAACCGTAAGTTCCGCCCCAACATCCAGCGCGTCTACGTCGTCGTCGATGGTCACCGTCGCAAGATGAACGTTTGCTCCACCTGCCTCAAGTCCGGCAAGGTTGCGCGCTCCTAAATAAGGTCTTACCAACAAGTACCTCGGACTCTCCGGGTCAAAGACCTCGCGTTCACATAGAACTTACCAAAGGCGTCCTCCCCCACGGAGGGCGCCTTTTTTGCACTCATTGGGGACAGGCTTACATGAGTGTTTTCACGCATTGGGGACAGACTTAGATGAGCGCTTTCCCAAGCTTGCAGCGCACCGATGAACCCACGGCGCGCCGATCGGCCCTAATCCCCGCCTCACGCAGCCTCATTCCAGCCTGCAGTGGCCTTGGTCACGCTTGTAGCGCCGATACCGGTGATACGGGCAATTTGCTTGACCGTGAGATGCGCCCGTCTGAGCCTCAGCAGACAGGCATCGCGTTCGTGCCGCGGCAGGGCCTTGAGCAGCGCAGGATCTATGCTCGGCAGGACTTCACGCGCAACGGAAAGGGCCTCCTCATCGGGGATCCGCCGGCGTGGAAGAACCTCCACTGACCAGATGCACCCGGCAACTTCCTTAAGATGCTCGCAATAGCGACGGGAACCCCCGACAATATCGAGCATGGGAGCCGCATCGCAGATATCAAAGGGATCGTAGCCCAGCTGATATGCCTTGAAGCTTGACCAGCGGTACGCATCGAGCGAGTCGAGCGCGCCTTTCACAGGATTGAGATGGATATAATCGAGCAACTGGACCGCCTGCGTGTCCGACTCGACCGCGACCCGCGAATAGCGATTATCAAACAGATGGCCCGTTCTTCCGGTTTTCCCATTGAAATACTTGGCATAGGCCGTCAGCGCGCACTGCATTGCCTTTGAAAGGTTGTCAAATGGGTCATCAACCATCAAATGGAAGTGATTGTCCATAAGGCACCAAGCCAACACCGCCACTTCATGGCGCGCAAACCTGTCCGAGATATC
Source organism: uncultured Collinsella sp. (assembly GCA_937950415.1). Classification (GTDB taxonomy): domain Bacteria; phylum Actinomycetota; class Coriobacteriia; order Coriobacteriales; family Coriobacteriaceae; genus Collinsella. Next base: position 5,059 of record CALFDL010000320.1, read on the forward strand.
CGATAAGAAACGATAACGGTCGGAGTCATCTTCAAAAATAATCTGTTTGGAGTTGCCGCGGTCAAAGACGTGGTAATAGCCGGTGAGCGAAATATCGCGGGCGCATCGGGGCATAGCCTCTCCTTTCAAAGCCGAACAGGCAACACCTAAAAGGAGAGAAGGAACGCGAAATGCTGAGCCTGTGACCTATTTATAGCCAATCCGCACCAAAAACAGGCCCAGAACGGCAAAATTGCAAATCCATGTCTGTCCCAAATGAGTGGAAACACTCATGTAAGTCTGTCCCCAATGAGTAGGCTGGCGGGGCTGACGTCTTTTGCGCCAACGATGATGCGGGCGAGCTGCTCGGGAGATTCGGTACCGCCACGTTCGAGCCAGAGATTGATGATCGTTAGCACGTGGCTAAGCGCGAGCTCGCGCGCGTAAACCAGGGGAAGCTCGTCATCGTCGCGCAGGGTGCAGTCCGAGCGCTCAAGCCCCTGGGCAAACAGGCCCTCGATGACCGACCTGAGCTTGGACGAAAACTCAGGATCTCCCCCGCGCCCCGCCACAGCGCGGACGAAATCGATGTCTTGCGCAACAAGCTCAAGCGCCGGCAGGAGCCTCTCATAGGGAAACAGGTCCCGGGGGTCATGAGGTTCGTCCCCCTCTTGCAGTAAAACCTGTTCAAGGCGCGCTATGAGTTCGTCCTCGAGCTTGGCCATCATGTCATATTTATCGGTAAAGTGCAGGTAGAATGTGCCGCGATTGATATGCGCACAACGAGTAACATCCGAGACCGTCAGCGAATCAAAGCCCTTCTCGGCAATCAACTCAACAAGGGCCTCCTTGATGCGGCGCCTCGTCTGACGAGTCCGCTCCGCGCGTTCTCCTGACATAGAAAACTCCTGTTCAAACACCTTAAATGAACAACCTGTTGATTATTGCTCATTGAAACTCACAGCATCAAGACTAGAATGTTTTCAGTTTTTAGTCAACACGTTGTTCATTTAAGGAGTGTATATGGCTTACATCGAGGTCACGCACGAGACCAAACGCTACCAGAGCGGCTCGACCGAGATTCTGGCAAACAACGACGTGAGCTTCACAGTCGAAAAGGGCGAGCTCGTGGTGATCCTGGGCTCCTCCGGTGCCGGCAAGTCCACGCTGCTCAACATCCTCGGCGGCATGGACACAGCCTCGGAGGGCTCGGTCGTCATCGATGGCAAGGACATCGCGCAGTACAACTCACATCAGCTCACCGACTACCGCCGCACGGACGTGGGTTTTGTGTTCCAGTTCTACAACCTGGTCTCAAACCTCACGGCCAAGGAGAACGTGGAGCTCGCGAGCCAGATCGTGCGCAACGCATCTGACCCCGAGGAGGTTCTGCGCAGCGTGGGCCTCGGAGAACGCATGGTAAACTTTCCCGCTCAGCTTTCGGGCGGCGAGCAGCAGCGCGTGGCAATTGCGCGCGCCGTAGCCAAGAACCCCAAAATCTTGCTTTGCGATGAACCAACGGGCGCGCTCGATTACCGCACGGGCAAACAGGTGCTCCAGATCCTAGAGGATATGAGCCGCAGGCAGTGCGCCACCGTCATCATCGTCACGCACAATGCGGCGATCGCACCCATTGCCGACCGCGTGATCCGCATGCACGACGCGCGCGTTCAGGCGATAGAGATCAATCGTAAACCCACGCCCATCACCGAGATCGAGTGGTAGAGGTGAAGCACATGCGAACAGATTCGGGACCCATGCCGCGCAAGACAGCGCTCTGGAAAGACGTCTGGCGTTCTATCGCGCATTCCAAAGGCCGCTTTGTTGCGATATTCATGCTCATGCTCTTGGGCTCGTTTGCGCTCGTGGGCCTCTTTGTCGCAGGTCCGGACATGCGTGAGACGGGCCAGCGCTACTTTGACGATTACCGTCTCGCGGACCTCACCGTGGTAAGCGACTACGGTCTGGACAAGGAAGACGTTGCTACGATCAAACAGGCCACGGGCACCGATGAGGTTGAGTTTGGCTACTTTAAGGACGTAACCGTTCGCGGTACCACCGACGCCGTGCGCGTGTTGAGCGAACCTGCGGACATTTCGCAGCTTGAACTCGTTGACGGACATATGCCCTCCGCCAAAAACGAGATTGCGATCGACTCGGGACTTGCCGAGGACTACCCCATCGGCTCCACCATCAAAGTCACTGAGAAGGCAAACGAGCTCAACGACAGCACCTGCCTCACGCGAGATACGTTCAAGGTGGTCGGACACGTTAACTCGCCCGAGATCATCTCGATCGTCAACATGGGGCAATCTACGGCAGGCACCGGCACGCTCAAGGGCTACGCCTGCGTGCAGCGCCAGGTCTTTGACTCCGATGTCTTTATGACCGCGCGCCTCGCGTATACCGACACGCGGGATATGGACCCCTACTCAAACGAATACCGCGATGCCGTGGCCGACCATAAGGACGAGCTCGAAAAGTTGCTCAAAGGCCGACCCTCCAAGCGACTGGCCACGGTAAAGGCAGAGGCGCAGGAAAAGATCGACGACGGCCAAGCCCAGGTCGACGATGCAAAAGCCGAGCTCAACGATGCTAGGCAGCAGCTTGGTGATGTCAAGGCGCAGCTCGACGACGGCGCTGCCCAGATCGCAGACGGGCAAGCACAGATCGCGAGCGCACAAGCTCAGGTAGATGACGGTGCCGCCCAGATCGCAAGCGCGCAGACCCAGATAGAAAACGCCCAAGCCCAGCTCGATGCGGCTGGCGAGCAGATTATCCAGGGGCAGGCCGAGCTCGACGCAAACCGCTTGCAACTCGATGCAGCCGCGTCACAACTCGAAGCGGCCCAACGTGAACTCGCAAGCGCGAAGGACGCCCTCAATAAGGGGGCCGCAACCATCGACACCAAACAAGCCGAACTCGACGCGGCAAAGCAGCAGGTGGCCGGCTACGATACCGCCCGCGAGCAGGTCGGTGAAGCAAAGAAGCAGATTCAAGCCTACGACGACGGACGCGCACAGGTCGCTGCCGGCCGTGAGGCCATAGCAAAGAACGCGGCCGAGCTCGATGCCGCGGAGGCGGAACTCGACAGCAAGGAGGATCAGGTCGAGCTCATGCGCCAGGCATTGCCCACACTTGAGGCGACCCTTGAGAGCGCGCAGCAGACCTGCACAGAGCTCGAGAACCACATCGCCGAGCTTAGAGACCAGTACAATGCCGAGACTAGTCCCATAAAGAAAAAGGCCCTTGAGGCGGCCATCAAGACAGAAGAGACGACGCTTGATGCGGCGCTCCGGACATGCGAGCAGACGCAAGGCCAGATCGATTCCATGAACACCGCCATCAAGGCCTACGACGACGGCCGCACACAGGTTGCCGCCGGTCGTGAGGAAATCGCGCAAAAGACTGCCGAGCTTGACGCCGCCGAGGCCGAGCTTGACGCCAAGGCGGAGGAGGTCGAGGCCGCCCGTGTCCAGGTTGCCGAAACAGAAGCCTATCTGGACTCGGTTGCCGGTGATGTCGAATCCGCCCGAGCACAGATAGGCCAGGGAGAGCAAAATCTCACGGCGGCACGAAATGAGCTGAACGCAAAGAACGCTGAGTACGAACAGGGCGTGGCTACCTACAACCAGAGCAAAGCCTCCTATGAAGACGGTCTTGCGCAATGGGAGGCGGCTGCGACCCGGATCGCACAGGGGCGTGCCGAATACAACGAGGGCGTCCAGACGCTCAGCGCTTCGCGCCAGACGCTCGCGGCAAAGGCCTCGGAGCTCGCCTCCGCACGCAGCCAGCTCGCATCCGCACGCGAGACCCTGGCCTCCAAGATGGCCGAATACCAAGACGGCCTTGCCGAATACACCGCCAAAAAGGCCGAGTATGACGAGAAGCTCCCGGATGCCGGGGAAAAGATCGCCGATGTCGAGTCGGAGCTCAAAAGCGCCCGGGACCGCCTGGCAAAGCTTTCCCAGCCCACCTACGACACCGGTACCCGTCGCGAAACGCTAGGCTCCGAGGCCTATAGAACCTACGATACCGTGTCCGAAATTGTTGACTCGCTCGCACGGGTCTTCCCGGTGCTGCTCTACCTGGTGGCCGCGCTCGTAACGCTTTCCACCATGACGCGCATGGTCGGCGAGGAGCGCATCAACTCGGGTACGCTCAAGGCACTCGGCTACTCCGATAGCGACATCGTGCTCAAATTCACGGTCTACGGCGCGCTTGCCGGCGGTCTGGGAACGCTTGCGGGCATAGCGCTCGGACACACTCTGCTACCCTGGATCGTGTACTCCGCCTATGGCGATGCGTTCACACTGCCGCCGATCCACCTGGGTTTCCACCCGCTCGTATCGCTGGTGGCCATCGCGCTCGCGGGCCTTTGCTCGGTCCTGCCGGCACTCATCGCCGCACGACGAGAACTCGCCGAGAAGCCCGCGCGCCTGCTACTGCCCAAACCTCCCGCGGGCGGCTCCAAGATCATGCTCGAGCGCATTGGCTTTGTGTGGGAGCGCATGTCATTCACTCATAAGGTGACGGCGCGCAACCTCTTCCGCTACAAACAGCGCATGCTCATGACGGTGCTCGGCGTTGCCGGCGCAAGCTGCATGCTCGTGGCAGGTTTTGGCGTGCAGCATTCAATCCAGGAGATGGCCGACCGTCAGTTTGGCGACATCATCAAATACGACATGATTGTGGCCAACTCCTCCATGGCAACCGACGCACAGCTCAAGAAGGGGGAGAAACTTCTGAGCACGTCGGATGTGAAATCTCATGTGAAGCTGCACTACGAGTCGGTGACCCGCGCGGCGGGTGCCAATGGCGACACCCAGGAGATCACCCTGCTCGTGCCCAGGGACAGTGGTTCGTTCGATGACTATGTAAGCCTGGTGGACCGAAAGAGCGACAACAGTCTTGAGGTTGATGGCGACGGAGCCGTCATCTCGGAGCGTCTTGCGAACCTGTTGGGCATCGGCGTGGGTGACACGTTCACGTTTAGCGCCGAGGACGGTACGGAGCGCTCGGTAAAGGTCAGCGGCGTATGCGAGATGTACATGGGGCATTTCATCTATATGAGCCGCAGAGCCTATGAGTCGTGCTATGGCGAGGATTTTGACGCCAACGCCGAGCTCGTGTGCCTCAAGGACAGCGGCCTCAAGAGCGTGGAGAAAAAAGCCAGCGCCTTCATGCAGCTCGCCGGCGTGAAGTCCGTGGTGCAGAACACGGCGCTTCAAGAGCAGGTCGACACCGTGGTCGACTCCCTCGACATGATCATGACCGTGCTCATCATCGTCTCCGCGATGCTTGCAGTGGTGATTATGTACAACCTCACCAACCTCAACGTGTCGGAGCGTATGCGCGAGCTTTCGACCATCAAGGTCCTGGGCTTCCATTCCAACGAGACCACGATGTACATCTATCGCGAGACCATCTGTCTCACGGCTCTAGGCATCCTTGCCGGCTATGTGCTCGGCGTGGCGCTACACCAGTACATTTTGGATGTCGTTCCGCCCGACACGGTTATGTTCAACCCCGAGCTTGCGGTGATTGAGTTTGCGGTGCCCGCGGTGGTGATCTGCACCATCACCATAGCGCTGTTCTTTGTGGAGCTGCGGCGCCTGTCGCGCGTCGACATGCTCGAGGCGCTCAAGTCCGTGGAGTAGTCGCCCATCCGACGCGCGAGCGTAGCCCCTTGGGAGAACGTAAGGCAACGAAGAAGGCGGCCCCGCAGCATCACGTATCGGTGATACTGCGGGGCCGCCCCTGTTTAGCCGGGGCTTCCCAATGCTTTACGCAAATGTCAAACCCATGTCTGTCCCCCACGCGTGAAATCACTCATATATGTCTGTCCCCAATGAGTGAAAGCACTCATGTAAGTCTGTCCCCAATGAGTGAGGCGATGCAGTAGGCAGATTGTTTTAGTTAAAACGCTTCAGTTATTTGAAGCGTTTTAGTATGCCTTTTACGGGAATCTGACCGTTCGCCGAATAATTTCTTGCTATCATGCAAGACGTAGGGTAAATCTCCGATCGCAAGGAGACACAAATGGTGAAAAAGTCACCGGAAAACACTACTCCCGCAATTGTGGACAACGTAGAGGCGCTTGAGGCTAAGCTCGCTCAGATGCGAGAGGCCCAGGCGCTTTTTGCTACGTACACGCAGGAGCAGGTCGACAAGATCTTCTATGAGGCCGCCATGGCCGCCAACAAGGCTCGTATCCCGTTGGCGAAGATGGCCATCGAGGAGACCGGCCGCGGCGTTCTTGAGGACAAGGTCATCAAGAACCACTACGCCGCAGAGTACATCTACAACGCTTACAAGAACACCAAGACCTGTGGTGTCCTGGAGCGCGACGAGGCTTACGGCATCACCAAGATCGCCGAGCCCATCGGCATCGTGGGCGCCGTCATCCCGACGACCAACCCCACCTCCACCGCAATCTTCAAGACGCTGATCAGCCTGAAGACCCGCAACGCCATCATCATCTCCCCGCACCCGGCTGCCGCCAAGTGCACCATCGCCGCCGCCAAGCTCGTGCTTGACGCCGCCGTCAAGGCTGGTGCCCCCGAGGGCATCATCGGCTGGGTCGATGTCCCCTCCATCGAGCTGACCAACATGGTCATGCGCGACGTCGATATCATCCTCGCAACCGGTGGCCCGGGCATGGTCAAGGCCGCCTACTCCTCGGGCAAGCCCGCCCTGGGCGTTGGCGCCGGTAACACCCCGGTCGTCATCGACGACACCGCCGACGTGCTGCTCGCCGTCAACTCCATCATCCACTCCAAGACCTTCGACAACGGCATGATCTGCGCTTCCGAGCAGTCCGTGACCGTCATCGACACCATCTATGACCAGGTTAAGGCCGAGTTCCAGAAGCGCGGCTGCTACTTCGTCAAGCAGGGTGCCGAGATGGAGGCCCTGCGTGCCGCGATGTTCAAGAACGGCGCCCTCGATCACCGCATCCCCGGCATGGCTGCCGCCAAGATCGCCGAGCTCGCCGGCATCGAGGTTCCCGCCAAGACCAAGATCCTGATCGCCGAGGTCACCTCCACCGACCCCGCCAAGGAGGAGTTCTCCCACGAGAAGCTCTCCCCGGTCCTGGCCATGTATCACGCCAAGGACTTCCAGGAGGCCGTCGACAAGGCCGAGCACCTGGTGCTCGCCGGTGGCCCGGGCCACACCGCCTCTCTGTACGTGCACCCCGCCCAGGCCGAGAAGATCAGCCTGTTCGAGCACGTCATGAAGGCCTGCCGTATCGTCATCAACACCCCGTCCTCGCACGGCGGCATCGGTGACCTGTACAACTTTGGCATGAAGCCGTCTCTGACCCTGGGCTGCGGCTCCTGGGGCGGCAACTCCGTCTCCGAGAACGTTGGGGTGAAGCACTTGATCAACGTTAAGACTGTGGCCGAGCGCCGTGAGAACATGCTGTGGTTCCGCGCTCCCGAGAAGGTCTACTTCAAGAAGGGTTCCACGCCCGTCGCCCTCGACGAGCTCGGTACCGTCATGGGCAAGAAGCGCGCCTTCATCGTCACCGACCAGTTCCTCTTCAAGAATGGCAACACCCGCGCCATCGAGGCCAAGCTCGACGAGATGGGCATCGCCCACGATTGCTTCTACGACGTCGAGCCCGATCCGTCGCTGCAGTGCGCACGTCGCGGCGCCAAGCAGATGGCTCTCTTTGAGCCGGACGTCATCATCGCCGTCGGCGGTGGCTCCGCTATGGACGCCGGCAAGATCATGTGGATGATGTACGAGCACCCCGAGTGCAAGTTTGAGGACATGGCCATGGACTTCATGGACATCCGCAAGCGTATCTTCACCTTCCCCGAGATGGGCAAGAAGGCCTACTTCGTCGCCGTCCCGACCTCTTCGGGTACCGGTTCCGAATGCACGCCGTTCGCCATCATCACCGACAAGGAAACCGGCATCAAGTGGCCGCTCGCCGACTACGCGCTGCTCCCCAACATGGCTATCGTTGACGCCGACAACTGCATGACCGCCCCGCGCGGCCTGACCGCTGCCTCCGGCATTGACGTCATGACCCACGCCATCGAGTCCTACGTCTCCATCATGGCTTCCGACTACACCAAGGGCCTCTCCGAGCGCGCTGCTAAGCTCGTCTTCGAGAACCTGCCCTCCAGCTTCACGAACGGCGCCAAGGACCCGCATGCCCGCGAGGAGATGCACAACGCCTCCTGCATGGCCGGTATGGCCTTCGCCAACGCCTTCCTGGGCCTCAACCACTCCATGGCTCACAAGCTCGGCGCTTTCCATCACCTGCCCCACGGCCTCGCCAACGCCGTCATCCTGACCCGCGTCATGCGCTACAACGCCGCTGAGGCTCCCGTCAAGATGGGTACCTTCTCCCAGTATCCTTACCCCAACGCACTGCACAACTACGCCGAGATGGCCAAGTACTGCGGCATCGAGGGCAAGGACGACAAGGAGGTCTTCGAGAACTTCATCACGAAGCTCGAGGAGCTCAAGGACTTCATCGGCGTCAAGAAGACCATCGCCGACTACGGTGTTGACGAGCAGTACTTCCTCGACACCCTCGACGAGATGACCGAGCAGGCATTCAACGACCAGTGCACCGGCGCGAACCCGCGCTACCCGCTCATGAGCGAGATCAAGGAGCTCTACCTGGACGCCTACTACGGCCGCGAGCCCCAGGACTACGCCGTCTGCTAGTTTTAGCACGGTTATTTGCGGCGGGGGTGCACGGGTGTACGCACGCCCCCGCCGTCGCTTCTATCGCATCGTTGAAAGGATGCAATCATGCTGCTCCCCGATTCCAAGACCGAGCTCGTCCGTCGCGGCAACAAGGTCGTTTACGACCTGGGCGACAAGATTGTCAAGGTCTTTAACGAGACCAAGCCTGTCTCCGACGTGTTCAACGAGGCTTTGAATCTTGCCCGCATCAATGAGTGCGGCATCCGCAGCCCCAAGGCGCTCGAGGTTTCCCAGCTCGAGAACGCCAACGGCTGGGCGCTCGTGACCGAGAAGGTTCCGGGCACCACCCTTGCCGAGAAGATGACTGCCGAGCCCCAGCGCTTTGGTGAGTACCTCGAGATGTTCGTCGACCTCCAGATCGAGATCCACGGCTACACCTCCCCGCTGCTCAACCGTCAGCGCGACAAGTACGCCCGCATGATCGACAGCCTTGATCAGCTCAATGCCACCACGCGCTACAACCTTCAGGAGCGTCTGGACGGCATGACCAAGGAGTTCAAGGTCTGCCACGGCGACTTCAACCCCTCCAACGTCATCGTCGGCGACGACGGCCAGCTCTATGTGTGCGACTGGGCACACGCTACCCAGGGCTCCCCTGCTGCCGACGTTGCCACCACCTACCTGCTCTTTGCCCTCAACAGCAAGGATCAGGCCGAGGCCTATCTGGAGCTCTACTGCGACCGCGCCGACATGCCCATGCAGGTCGTGCGTCAGTGGACGAGCATCGTCGCCGCTTCCGAGCTCGCTCGTAAGCGCAACGTGAACGATGAGTTCCTGAAGAACTGGATCGACGTCGTCGATTATCAGTAATATCTGAGCGATTTATTTCGCATCGGAGGCACAAGGAAAACCCCGCAGCTCATATGGGCTGTGGGGTTTTCCTTTTAGATATCGAGGATGCCACAAGATAAAAGGACGGCCCCGCATCTCCCCGATCTGGAGAAATGCGAGGCCGTCCCGTATATCGAACTACAAGCGAAATCGTCGATTAACGGCGTACTGCCTTCACAAGCTCGGCGACCTTGGCGACGACCTCGTCGATCGCCACATCCTCGCGCTCACCCGTGGCACGGTCCTTGAGCTCAACGGTGCCATTCTTAAGGCCACGCTTACCCAGAACGACCTGATACGGGAAGCCCATAAGGTCGTTGTCGGCAAACTTAAAGCCGGGACGCTCGTCGCGGTCGTCGACGACAACCTCGATACCCTCGGCGCACAGGCCATCAACGATCTGCTCGCAGACGGTAGCGCACTCCTCCTTCTTGGGATCGAGCGGAATCACCGCGACCTCGTACGGGGCAACGGAGACCGGCCAGACGATACCGTGCTCGTCGTTGTGCTGCTCCACGACGGCAGCAAGCGAACGGGACACGCCCACGCCGTAACAACCCATGATGAGCGGCTTCTCCTTGCCGTCCTCGTCCATAAAAGTGGCACCCATGGCCTCGGAATACTTGGTGCCCAGCTGGAAGACCTGGGAGACCTCGATGCCGCGAGCAGCGGAGAGCGGCTTGCCGCAGTGCGGGCAGGGGTCGCCGGCGACAACGGTGACCAGATCGGCCCACTCATCGACGGTAAAGTCGCGCTCGGGGCAGGCACCGGTAAAGTGATAATCGACCTCGTTGGCACCGCAGGCCCACTGCTTGGAATCGCGCAGGCTCTCGTCGCACACCAGACGAATGCCCTCGGGCAGGTTAACCGGTCCGATAAAGCCCTTATGCAGACCATAAGTCTGGAGCTCCTCGTCGGTCATCATGCGATAGCCCTTGCCAAAGACGTGCTCGGCCTTGCAATCGTTGAGCTCGTGATCGCCCGGAACAATGGCCACAACCGGCTTGCCCTCGGCGTCGATGAGTGCCAGCGACTTGCGCGTGCCGTTCTCGGGGAACCCAAAGAACTTAGCAACAGCCTCAATGGTGCCCATGCCCGGAGTCTCAACCTTGGTGAGCGTACCGTCACCAGGACCCTCGGTCACGACGACCTTGGTGCTTGCCGCCTCGTCATCGGCAGCAAAGCCGCAATCGTCGCAGTAGACGAGCGAAGCCTCGCCGGCGTCGGCCAAAGCCATGTACTCAACGGAGGTATCACCACCGATCTCACCGGAGTCGGCAACAACGGGCAGGGCCTTGATATAGCAGCGCTCGCAGATGTTAGCGTAGGCCTGCTTCATCTTGTCGTACTCCTCCTGCAGGCTCTCCTGCGTGGCGGAGAAGCTGTAGGCGTCCTTCATGATGAACTCGCGACCGCGCATCAGGCCAAAGCGGGGGCGGAACTCGTCGCGGAACTTATCCTGGATGTGGTAGAGGTTAACGGGCAGCTGCTTGTAGGAGCGCAGCTCATTGCGAACCAGGGCCGTGACGGTCTCCTCGTGCGTGGGGCCCAGGACGAACTCGCGACCATGACGGTCGTCAAAGCGCACAAGCTCCTTGCCATAGGCGTCGATGCGGCCGGACTCGCGCCACAACTCGGCGTCGACCATGATAGGCATCATAAGCTCCTGGGCGCCAGCAGCGTCCATCTCGTCGCGCACGATGTTCTCGATCTTGCGAATCGAGCGCCAAGCAAGCGGCAGGTAGGAATACAGCCCGGCGGCCTCCTTGCGGATCATGCCGGCACGGAGCAGCAGGCGGTGGCTGGCGAGCTCAGCGTCCGCCGGATCCTCTTTAAGCGTCGGCGCATAGAGCTTAGACATATACATTGCTCGAGTCATTTACTTCTCCTCAATAAGTTTGTCGACCTCGGCCATCAGCGCGTCGACAATTTGATCCTCAGCTACTTTACCAATGATCTGGCCATGCGAAAAGAGCAGGCCCTGACCTCGTCCGCAGGCAACGCCCAAGTCGGCGTCAGAGGCCTCGCCGGGGCCATTGACCGCGCATCCCATAACGGCGATTGAAAGCGGCGCGGAGTAGTTCTTAAGCCGCTCGGTAACCTCCTCGGCAATGGGAATAAGGTTAACCTGGCAGCGGGCGCACGTGGGGCACGAGACAATCTCGGGACCACGGCGACGCAGGCCCAGCGACTGCAAAATTCCCCAGGCGACCGGCGGCTCCTCAACCGGATCGGCTGTGAGCGACACACGCATGGTGTCGCCAATGCCTTCGGAAAGCAAGATACCCAAGCCTACAGAGCTCTTGATGGTGCCCTGGAGCTTGGTCCCCGCCTCCGTCACGCCCAGGTGAAGCGGAACGTGGGGAATCTCACGCGACAGGGCTCGATAGGTATCAAGCGTCGTTTGCACGCTATGGGCCTTGGCCGAAAGCACAATGTTCGTAAAACCGCGGCCCTCAAAGTGCTTGACGAAGCGCTCGCTCGACATCACGAGCTTCTCGGGCTGCGTAAGCTCGTCGCGCTCAGCGATATCCTGCTCGAGTGAGCCGGCGTTGACACCGATGCGAATCGCACAGCCCGCAGCGCCGGCGGCGTCGATGACGGCATCGACCTTAGCCCAATCGCCGATATTGCCGGGATTGATGCGAAGCTTGGCGGCACCGGCCTCCACAGCGCCAATGGCCAGCTTGTGGTTAAAGTGGATATCGGCAACGATTGGCACCGGAGACTCGGCACAGATGGTGCGGAAACCCTCAAGCGCGGCCTCGGTGGGCACGCTAACACGCACGATATCGCAGCCAGCCTGCGCCAACGCGCACACTTGTGCAAGTGTTGCCTGGGCATCAGCGGTATCGGTGCAGGTCATGGATTGGACCACCACCGGCGCGCCGCCACCGATCTGTACACCGCCCACATGCACGGGGCGCGTCAACTCGCGCGGCAAAGGATGGGATAAAGACAATCCAAACACTCCCCTACAGAATAAATCGAAGGATGTCGGAACGAAGCATATAGACAAACAGCAGTGCGAAGAGCGCGATGCCCACATAGCTCACAATCGTCTGGACCTTGAGCGGAAGCTCGCGGCCCACAATCTTTTGAATGATCTCGATGACCAGCTTGCCGCCATCGAGTGGTGGGATGGGCAGCAGGTTCATAAAGCCAAGCGAGAACGAAATGAGGGCGGCAAACGAAAGGAACGTGGCAGGGCCGGCAGCAGCAGCCTGTGAGGACATAACACTAATACCCACGATCGAAGAAGACTGATCGAGAATCTCCATCGTATGCTGCGGCTGGAGCAGGCGCATCACGCCCTCCGCCGTCTGCGCGACATAGGAGAACGACAGGCGAGCCGACGTGATGGGGTCTAAACGGACCACCTGCGTAGAGGCATAAACGCCCAGGCGTTCGTTCTCTTTGAGTGCGACCGAGGTCGAGCACTGCTTGCCATCGCGCTCATACTCAATAGCAATATCGTCCTTACCGGCGGCCTTGCCGATGGCATCGTAGACATCCATCCAAGTGGAACATGAGACACCGTCAACCGAAAGGATCGCATCACCGGCCTCGATACCCGCCTTGGCGGCAATAGACCCCTCGTCAACCTGACCGATCACGTTGGTATCCATCGGCACGGTGACACCCGCAATAGAGTAGATGCTCATAAGCAGCAAAAAGCCCGTCAGGATATTGACGAGAATGCCCGCGAGCAGCATAAAGGCGCGCTTGAGAAAGCCTTGGCCAAGATAGGTGTGCGAGCGCTCTTGAGCAAGGAACTCGGCCTCGCCGCACGGCAGCTCCCACACTTCGCCCTCGGCAGTCGCATGTTCGCGATCGAAACGGCGACCATCAAAGGTGGTATAGCCTGCCGTGTCTCGCGGCAACGTCTGATATTTGGTGGGATAGTAGCTCGGCGAGGGCTTCTCCCCTTCCTCATACCAAGGCGCGATAGAGCCCCAACCCAAGAGCAAGGCGCATGCCTCGAGCACAACCTCCTCGGATAGCTCGAGCTCGACAGCAAGGTCGGCCACGGTCACGCGACCATGACGGTAGATAGCCGCGAGCACGCGATCGGCGCACGAGACATCGGTCGGATCCATACCGCAGATGGCAGCGTAGCCACCCAGCAGCAGCGGGGTCACGCCAAACTTGGTTCCAATGCGACGCGACGTGTAATGGATGTCAAAGCGGCACGGCAGGCCCAAAAAGAACTCGGTCACACGGACGCCGCAGGCACGCGCCGCCAAAAAGTGGCCGCCCTCGTGCAAAAACACGAGGACGGAAAGCATCAGAAGGCCCCAAAAGACCGATGAAAGAACGCTCAGAACAGTATCCATAAATCGAAAAAGCAATCCTTATGGGTTAGGAACGGGTTGCGGCGAGCACCTGCGCAGCTTTTTCACGCGCCCACGCATCGATGTCGTGAAGCTGCTCAAACGAATCGACCGCCTGCATATCGTGGGCATCCATGCAGGATTCCACAATGCGATCGATATCGGTAAAGCTGCAGTCGTCGTGCAGGAAGGCATCGACGGCGACCTCGTTGGCGGCATTGAGCACGCACGGCATGGTGCCACCCGTCTTGCCGGCACGCTCGGCCAGTGCCAGACAGCGGAAGGTATCCATGTCGGCAGCATCAAACGTGAGCTGTCCCAGCTCACGAAAATCGATACGAGGCGCCGGGGTATCCCAACGCTCGGGATACGAGAACGCGAACTGGATGGGAATACGCATGTCGGAAGCACCGAGATGCGCCATCACAGAGCCGTCGGCGAACTCGACCATAGAGTGAATCTTGGACTGACGCTGCACGACCACGTTAATGAAATCGAGGTCACAGTTGAACAGATGCATGGCCTCAATGCGCTCCAGGCCCTTGTTCATGAGGGTGGCGGAGTCGATGGTGATCTTGGCACCCATGGCCCACGTGGGATGTGCGAGGGCATCGGCACGCGTCACGCGGTCGAGCTCGCCGCGCGTGCGGCCAAAGAACGGACCGCCCGAGCAGGTGAGCCAAATACAATGAGCCTCGCGTGGGTTCTCCCCCAGATAGCACTGGTAGATGGCGGAGTGCTCAGAGTCAACTGGAATAAGCTGGCCCGGTTGCGCCAACGGCATAAGCAAGTCGCCACCGACGACGAGAGACTCCTTGTTGGCAAGGGCAAGGCGCTTATTTGAGGTCAAGGCCGCATGGCTCGCCTCGAGACCGGCGGCACCCACAATAGCGACGAGCACGCAGTCGACATCGTCGCGACGCGCGAGCTCGCAAACCGCCTGCGCGCCAACGCCGAGCTTCGTTCCCTCGGGCAACTCCTGCAGCACGGCGTCATCGCCATGAGCGACATCGGCCACGGCAACCGCCGGAACCGAGAACTCGCGGGCAGCGGCAACGAGCTCGGAGGTACTGGAGTTAACGGACAGCGCCGTCACCTGCAGGCGATCGGCATGCTGGCGGCACACATCGAGCGCCTGGGTGCCGATAGAGCCCGTACAGCCCAGGATGGCAACGCGAAGGCGTCCATCGGGGCCATACGTCGTCTGGAAGGACATTACAGCACGCCTCCGATCATCAGCATCAGCTGCGCGGTGATGCAACCGAAGATAAGCGAATCGCTACGGTCGAGCATGCCGCCATGGCCCGGGATAAGGTTGCCGGAATCCTTGACGCCCACACCGCGCTTGATGCGCGACTCGATAAGGTCGCCGATAACGCCCAGAATGGACACGACCACGCCGCACAGCAGCGCATAGGGCAGGCTGAGCTTGTAGAAGTGCGTCGCCCACAGGATGAGCCAAATCAAAACCGAGCCCAGGATGCCGCCGGCAAACCCCTCCCAGCTCTTTTTGGGAGAGATCTTGGGAACCATCTTGTGCTTGCCAATACGGCTGCCCACGATGTAGGCAAACGAATCGGAGACCCAAAGGGACGCGCAAACGCCCACTGAAAGCAGGGCACCGGCAAAACCGGGCACGGCATCGCGCAGCAGCACGATAGCCGACAGCATAAAGCCAGTGTAGATGGGACCCATGAGCGTCACGGCCACATCAGAGATGCGGGTACGCGGCGACCAGACATACCAAATGCCCACAGCGAGCATCAGGGCAAAAAGCAGGGCATTCAGCAACATCGAATCGCCCAACGCCGACAGCGGAAAGAGTACGGCGGCAGCGATACCCATGCGCTCGTTAGCCATCTTGCCATCGAGCCTTGTCATACGGAAAAACTCATAGCAGCACAGACCGCTCATGACGGAAACAAAGATGGCAGTGGGCACGATACCCAAAACCAGACACAGGATAAAGACAACGGCGTAGACGATACCCGCGGCGGCACGGGTAATAAAGCCCGCCAGCCACGAACCGGTGCCGCTCTTCGCAGCAGGCGCTCCCGCAGCGGCAGCTTTGCGCGCAGGCGTCTTGGGAGCAGATGCCTTGGGACGATCGGACACGATTAAGCCTCCTCGGTCTTGCTCAGTCCACCAAACCTACGGTCACGGCCCTGATAGGCCAAAATGGCGTCGACAAGGCCCCAACGATCAAAGTCGGGCCAATAGGTATCGGTGACGTAGAACTCGGAATAAGCCACCTGCCACAGCAGATAGTTCGAAAGGCGCAGCTCACCAGAGGTGCGAATCACAAGCTCAGGATCGGGAAGACCGGCGGTATAGAGGTGGGAAGCCACCATGTCGTCATCAATTGCGGCAGGATCGATCTTGCCGGCGGCAGCGTCGAGTGCAATCTGACGGACAGCGCGGGTAATCTCGGCACGCGCGCCGTAGTTGACGGCAAGCGCCAGCGTCATACCGGTGTGATCGGCGCACTCGGCAAGACCGCGTTCAAAAACGTCGCGGGTCTTCTTGGGCAGCGCGGAAATGTCACCCAAAAAGACAACGCGCACGTTTTCGCGCTTCAGAAGCGGCAACTCGTCGATGAACGTCTTGGCAAACAGGTGCATCAAGACGTTGACCTCATGCTGCGGGCGGTTCCAGTTTTCGGTAGAAAACGCATAGGCCGAAAGCACGTCGACGCCCAGGCGCACGCAGGCGGTAATGATCTCGCGCAGCGAGACGATACCCGCCTTGTGGCCCTCGGTGCGTGCAAGACCGCGCGACGTGGCCCAACGACCGTTGCCGTCCATGATGCACGAGATATGGTGCGGAATGTTATTGAGGTCAAGGTCGGAAAAACCGACGCCCGCAGGGGCGTCGGCAAAGTACTCGACCAGTTTATGCTCGTCGTATTGCACCTTAGATCTCCATGACCTCGGCTTCTTTTTCCTTCAGAAGCTCCTCGACCTTGGCGACATACTCATCGGTGTGCTTCTGGACCTTAGCCTGCTCGCGACGGACATCGTCCTCGGTGAGCTCCTCATCGCGCTCGAGCTTGTTGTTGAAGTCGCGACGGATGTTACGGATAGACACCTTGGCCTGCTCGGCGTACTCGCGGCACTCCTTGACGAGCTCGCGACGGCGCTCCTCGGTGGGAGCCGGGAACGGCAGACGAACGACGGTGCCATCGGAGTTGGGGGTAATACCCAGATCGGAAGCGCCGATGGCCTTGACGATAGCGTTGATGAGCGCCTTGTCCCACGGCTCGATGAGCAGCATGTGGGCCTCGGGGGTCTTGACGGCGGCAACCTGCGTGACCGGCGTGGGAACACCGTAATAATCGACGGTGATGTCGGACAGAATGTTGGCATTGGCGCGGC
The DNA here is from genome assembly GCA_937950415.1 of uncultured Collinsella sp. Taxonomy (GTDB): domain Bacteria; phylum Actinomycetota; class Coriobacteriia; order Coriobacteriales; family Coriobacteriaceae; genus Collinsella. The sequence continues at coordinate 22,310 of CALFDL010000320.1, forward strand.
CGGTACGGACCTTGGAGAAGTTATGCTTGAGGGACTCGAGCGACTTGTCCATATGGGCGGTGATGTTCTCTGCCATGCTTAATCCTCCTGATAGACGAGCGTGCCGACGGGCTCACCCGAAAGCGCACGCTTGACGGTGTCCTCGCCATCGATGTTGAGGACCAAAATCGGCATACGGTTATCCTGGCACAGTGCCGTAGCCGTGGAATCCATAACCTGCAGACCGCGGACGAGAACCTCGTGATAGGTAATCTTGTCAAAACGGACGGCATCGGCGCACTTGACGGGATCCTTGTCGTAGATGCCGTCAACCTTGGTGGCTTTAATCAGAATCTCGGCGCCGATCTCGCACGCACGAAGAGCCGCGGCGGTGTCGGTCGTAAAGTACGGATTGCCCGAACCGGCGGCAAAAATAACGACGTTGCCCTTGGAAAGGTGGTTGATGGCGCGACGGCGAATATAGGGCTCGCAGATCTCGTTCATCTGGATAGCGCTCATCACGCGGCAGGGAACATCGTTATGCTCGAAGGCATCCTGCAGGGCGAGCGCGTTCATAACGGTTGCCAGCATGCCCATGTAGTCGGCCTGAGCACGCTCCATGCCACCGGCAGCGCCGGCCATGCCGCGAAAAATGTTGCCGCCGCCGACAACGACGCCGACCTCATGGCCAACGGCGAGCAGCTCCTTGACCTGCTTGGCAAGATGGTCGGTAACCTTGGGGTCGATGCCATATTGGCCGTCGCCCATCAGTGCTTCGCCGGAAAGCTTAAGAAGCACGCGTTTATATCGGATGTCGGACAAAGCGATCCTCCTTTAATTAGACTCTCAATATGATATCAAAGGCTCTGATAAGAGCCATGAAAAAGCAGGCTGTGAGTAAAACCCACAGCCTGCTCATTACCAGCTACAAAAGCTTATTTACTCGCCACGGACCAGACGGTCAAAGGCAACGACGGTAATGGTGTCGCCGAGCTCCTTGGAGACCTGCTCAGCGTACTTCTTGATGGTGAGGGAGCTGTCCTTGATGAACTCCTGCTCGGTGAGCACGGACTGCTTGTAGAACTTCTCCAGACGGCCAACAGCCATCTTCTCCTGGATAGCCTCGGGCTTGCCGGACTCGGCAGCCTGGGCCATGTAGATCTGCTTCTCGTGCTCGACGGTCTCGGCCGGAACCTGATCGCGGGTAGCGCAGATCGGGGCGACGGCGGCAACCTGAAGGGCAACGTTGTGAGCGAAGGTCTTGAAGGACTCAGCCTGAGCGGTCTCGGCCTTCTCGAAGGCGAACTCGACGAGGACGCCGATCTTACCACCCATGTGGATGTAAGAAGCGAGCGCGCCGTTCTCGGCCTTGCGGGCAGCGAAGCGGGAGATCTTCATGTTCTCGCCCATGATGTGAATCATCTCGGTGAGCTCGGAGGAAACGGTCTCCTCGCCCATCGGCTTCTCGAGCAGAGCGTCGACGTCAGCAGGCTCGGTGGTAGCGACAACCTCAGCGACCTTGGAAGCAAAGCCGGTGAACTTGGCGTTAGAGCCAACGAAGTCAGTCTCGCAGGAGAGCTCGAGCAGAGCGCCGGTCTTGCCATCCTCGGAGACGAACGCGGCGACAGCGCCCTCGTTGGTCTCACGGCCAGCCTTCTTGGCAGCCTTGGCAAGGCCGTTCTTACGCAGAACGTCGACAGCGGCGTCCATGTCGCCGTCAGCCTCGACGAGAGCCTTCTTGCACTCCATCATCGGGGAGTCGGTCATCTCGCGGAGCTGCTTGACCATAGCGGCGGTAATCTGGGCCATTGTGGTTCCTTTCAAAGAGATGAAAAAGAATTAACTAAGACTGATTTACTCGGCCTTGGGCTCAGCGGCCATCTCGGCCTCGGAGACCTGCTCCTTGCCGGAGCCAGCGAGGCAGGCGTCAGCCATGAGCTCGCACATAAGGGTGACAGCGGAGATAGCGTCATCGTTGCAGGGGATGCCGTACTCGACCTCGTCGGGATCGGAGTTGGTGTCGATCAGGGCGACGACGGGGATGTTCAGGCGCTGGGCCTCCTTGATGGCGTTCTCCTCGCGCTTGGTGTCGATGACGAAGAGAGCCTGGGGCAGACCCTTCATGTCGCGGGCGCCACCGAGGTTGGTCTGGAGCTTAGTGAGCTCCTTGCCGAGAACAGCCTGCTCCTTCTTGGGGAGCACTGCCATGCGGCCGTCCTCGACCATGGCCTCGAGCTCCTCCATGCGGTTGATGCGGGAGCGGATGGTGACGAAGTTGGTCAGCATGCCGCCGAGCCAACGCTGGTTGATGTAAGGCATGTTGGCGCGCTCAGCAGCGTTCTTGACGGCCTCCTGAGCCTGCTTCTTGGTGCCGACGAACAGCACGTTGCCACACTTGGCGACGTTCTTGACGAAGGTGTAGGCCTGGTCGGCGTCGAGGATGGTCTGCTTGAGGTCGAGGATGTAGATGCCGTTGCGCTCACCGAAGATGAACGGCTTCATCTTGGGGTTCCAGCGACGGGTCTGGTGACCGAAGTGGCAGCCGGCCTCGAGCAGGGTGCGGATATTAATCTTGGTAGCCATGTTAAACCTCCTGTGGTTTGCCTCCGCGCGGGGTCATCCTCCAAAACCAACCCGGACATGTGCTACCAAAGCCCGGGCACCACGGTATGAAGTAGCCGCGCGTGCGTGATAAAAACATGTTGCCGTGAAGCAACCCGATGAATGATAGCAGGATTGCTTCTTCCTGCCAACCCGCAATCAAAACCACACACCTGAGTGCGGCATGGAGGGCATCCCTCTCAAAAAATCGCCGCGCGCTACTCGCCTCGGGGATGAGCTTGAGCCACGGCACGTTTAAGCCGATCGGGTGTGAGATGCGTGTAGATCTGCGTCGTGGACAGGCTCGCATGACCCAGCAGCTCTTGAACCGAGCGCAGGTCCGCGCCGCCCTCGAGCAAGTCGGTCGCAAAGGTATGGCGCATCGCATGCGGGGCGATGTCGGCCGGAATGCCGGCGAGCGTCGCCAGCATATGAAACCGCCGCCTGAGCATGGCGGCGCTCATGCGATTACCGCGCGCCGATATAAGCAGCGGATGCGGCCCGGTAGCGAGGTCGCGGCGCTTTGCCCGAGCGAGCAACTCCGGCCTCCCCTCTTCAATATAGAGACGCGTCACATCGAGCGCACGACGATACAGAGGAACGATGCGCTCCTTGCTTCCCTTGCCCCACAGGCGCAGCGTGCGCTCGGACCATGAGATGGATTCCACATTGAGCGCCGCAAGCTCTGAGATGCGGGCACCCGAGGCATAGAGCAACTCGAGCATCGCCGCATCGCGCAGTCCCGCGGGTGTTGAGGTATCAGGCGTCTTGAGCAGCGCCTCGACCTGCTGGGTCGTAAGGACGCCCGGCAGGTCACGCGGCAGCTTGGGCGACGCGATCGCCGAGACCGCATCGCCCTCGACAATCCCCTCGGCAGCCATCCAGCGATAGAGAGATCGAATAGCCGACAGGTGCGCCGCAAGCGTTCGGGGAGCCACCTGCTCACGCGAAAGCTCGGCAAGATAGCGACGAATGGTGCGCACGTCGGCAGCGAAGGCATCGATATCCTCGCGCTCGCACCAGGCAGCGAAGCGTTCCAGCCTCGAGCCATAGGCCGTCACCGTGTTGGGAGAAAGTCCCTCGACGCGTGCGATATAGGCGATAAACGAGTCGACGGTGTCGTACAGGTCAAAGGCTATGACCGGTCGCCTCCAAACAGATCGGGGCGAGTGGCCAGATAGGCATCAAGGGCCTCGAGCGCACGGTCCGCATAGGCCTGGTAGCGGTCGCGCTTGCTGCGGCGCTTACCATCCTCGAGTGGCGGCACCAGACCAAAGTTGACATGCATAGGCTGATAGCCCACGGTGGCAGGATCGGTCGCATAATCCACGAGCGCACCCAGGGCGCCCACACGCGGCAACTCGACGCCCGCGGCACCGATAGCCTCGGCATAGGTGTTGAGCGCCGCGAGCAGACCTGTCGCCACTGCTTCCATGTACCCCTCGGTGCCGGTGATCTGACCGGCCAGGCGCACGCCGGTACCGGGCACGGCAAAGGTGCTATCGAGCACGTGAGGGGCGTCGACAAAGGTATTGCGGTGCATGACACCGTAGCGGAAGAACTCAGCGTTCTCCAGGCCCGGCACCATATGGAAGACGCGCTTCTGCTCGCCAAAGGTCAGGTTGGTCTGGAAGCCCACCAGGTTATAGGCGGTCTTCTCCTTGTTCTCGGTACGCAGCTGAATCGCCGCCCAGGGGCGACGTCCGGTACGCGGGTCGGTGAGGCCGACGGGCTTCATGGCACCAAAGCGGATGGCATCCTTGCCCGTGCGCGCGACCTCCTCGGCGGGCTGGCAGGCCTGGAACAGATCGCCGCCCTCAAAGTCTTTGAGCACCACGCGGTCGGCCGTGGTAAGCGCCTCGATAAAGGCCTCGTACTCCTCCTTGTTGAGCGGAGCGTTGAGATAGTCGCCGCTCCCCTGCTCCTCGTAGCGCGACTGCGAGAACAGCACGTCCATATCGAGCGTGGAGGCATCGACGATCGGCGCCGCGGCATCGAAGAACGCAAGGGCGTCGCCACCGACGAGCTTCATGACCTCTTCGCTCAGCGCAGGTGAACACAGCGGGCCCGCGGCAATGACCACGTGGCCCTCGGGAATCTGCGTGACCTCGCCGTGCACGACCTCGATATTGGGACGAGCGGCAACTTCGGCCTCGACAAGCTCGGAAAACTTGCCGCGGTCGACCGCCAAGGCGCCACCGGCGGGAACAGCCGCGCGATGGGCGCAATCGAGCAGGACTGAACCCATGCGCTCAAGCTCAGCTTTCAGCAAACCAGCCGCGGAATCCGGACGGGTCGACTTAAACGAATTGGAACAGACGAGCTCTGCCAGGTGATCGGTATGGTGGGCCGGGGAGCTCACCTGGGGGCGCATCTCGCACAGCTTTACGGCAAACCCGCGGTCTGCCAGTTGGATCGCACATTCCGAACCCGCCAGACCGCCACCGATAACCGTCACCTGATCGAACTGCATCTGCAAACACCTTTCTAATTGACACGTTTTCCATTGTGACCGAAGGGTGTCTGGGCGTGAAGGGCAAACTTGGAGGGCGCATACCTTCCATCCATCATGCGCTCGATAAGACCCTCGAACTCAAGCGAGCCCAGGAGCTTAAGTACGCCGACGGCATCGAGCGAGACGAGCGCCGCGATGTCGTCGACCTTGAGCGGAGAGGCGATGAGCGCATGCATCACAGTCTGCTGCGTTGGATCCAGGTCGGCAATGCCGGGAGCATCGGGGCGCGAGTAGCGCAGGGTGCCGTAGATGCGTGAGATAGCCATCTCGATAGATTCCTCGTCGATGATGCAGCAGGCACCGTTCGCAATGAGGTAATTCGTGCCACGCGACTCGGGCGATAGGATCGACCCCGGCACAGCAAGAAGTTCTCGCCCCAAATCCATAGCAGCCTCGGCTGTAGAAAACGTCCCGGAAGGCATACCCGCCTCGGATACAAAGAGGGCTTGCGACAGGGCCGCGATCACGCGATTGCGGCGCGGAAAGGCAAACTTGCGCGGACCCATGCCCCACGGAGAAATCGACACGACCGCGCCACCCGTATCGAGCGTGCGCGTAATAAGCCCCGCGCTCGAGCGCGGATAGACCACGTCGGCGCCCGTCCCCAGCACCACGACGTGTTTGCCGCCAGCGTTGACCGCAGCCCAACCCGAGGCCTGGTCACAACCGACCGCGCCACCCGAAACTACCGTCACGCCCGCCTCGACCGCAACCTTTGCCGCAAGCTCTGCCACGGCAAGACCATACGGAGAGGCCTTGCGCGCGCCGATGATGGAGAGCGCGGGCGTCGAAAGCACCTCGGGGTTGCCGCGCACATAGAGCGTCTGGGGTACATCAGAAAGCTCCAAAACGGTCTCGGGATACAACGCATCACCTGGATGCAGCTCAAAGGTCCCCTCGGCCATCATTGGTCCCTCCTTCCCTGGTACATCGCCGCCTCGAGCACGTGATCCTGCGTCACTTGCTCGCTCTCGGCGACGTCTGCAATCGTGCGCGCAATGCGAACCAAGCGCACGATGCCGCGGCCCGTGAGATGCGTGCGCTTCGACAGGCCGAGCACACACTTCTCCGCCGCATCATCGAGCTCAAAGGTCGATACGACGCCGTCAATGGACCGCGTCTCATCATCCTCGGCCTCGGCATCCGCATCGTCCATACGGGACTCGCGCCAGGCGCGAAAGGCGCGACCGCGCACAACGTAGTCACGCAACTCGGCAGACGACATACCCTCCGCTCCCTCGATAATCACCTGGGGGTCGGGACGGGTCACATCGATCATCATGTCGATACGGTCGGCCAAAGGACCGCGCAGTTTAGACCGATAGCGCTCGACCATCGATGCCGAGCAGCGGCATGGCACCTCACGGTCGCCCAAAAAGCCGCAGGGGCAGGGATTACTCGCAGCCAGCAGCTGAAAGCGCGACGGGAAGGTAAAGGCCCCGTCGACGCGCACGATCCTCACATAGCCGCGTTCGATGGGCTGACGCAGCGTCTGCAGCACACCCGTGGGAAACTCGGCAAGCTCGTCCAAAAAGAGCACGCCGCCATGAGCCAGGCTGATCTCACCCGGATGCACCGGGCGTCCTCCGCCAATGAGGCCAGCCGTTGAAATGCTGTGATGGGGACTTCGAAACGGCCGATGACCTGCCAATAATCCATCGATGTTCTCGCCCAAGACCGAATGGATGCACAGCGCCTCCTGTTGATCCTCAACGGAAAGCTCGGGCAGGATGCCGGTCATACGACGGGCGAGCATCGTCTTGCCCGATCCCGGGGACCCGATCATAAGCAAACCGAGCTCACCCGCTGCCGCCAGCGCCATGCCGCGTTTGGCAACCTCCTGCCCCAGCACGTCGGCATAGTCGAGTTCAGGCTCAAAAGTAGCCTCAACACCCTCGGAATCCAGATAGTGCCGAGCCGCCTCGCCCATGCCATGGGCAAGCTGAGACAAATGATCGATAAAGCCGCAATCCACGCCCGCAAGCGGCACATGCTGATCGGACCTGCCGGCGATAAAGGACAGCCCCATATCACGCGCCAACAGCTGAAACGCCACCTCGCCCTTGACGGGCAGCACTGTGCCGTCCAGACCAAGCTCACCTGCGATAAGGCAGCGATCGAGGTTGTCGTGGGGAATCTGACCATCGGCCGCCAATACCGCGATAGCGATGGGCAGATCAAAGCCGCTACCGGTCTTGCGAATATCGCCGGGTGCCAGATTGACCGTAATGCCCGAGCGCGGGATCTCGAACCCGGCGGAGCGCATCGCGCAGCGAATACGACCGCGTGACTCCATCACCTCCATACTCGGAATGCCGAGCATCTGGATGCCCGGCACGCCGCCGGCAAGCGAGACCTCGACCGTGACGTGAATCGCCTCGACGCCGCGGATGCAGGCCGCGTGAACGGCAAACCTCTCGAACGCCATCACGACACCTGCCAATCGAACGCGTTGTACTGATGCTCGATCTCGGCGATATGCCCGCCACGAATGGTGACACCCACGGCATCGAAGCGAATCGCCTTGAGCGGATAATGCTCCATGAGATAGCAACTTGCGATACGGCGATACCGACGCTGCTTTTGGGCATCCACGGTCTCCTCGGGAAAGACCCGCGTGCTGCAATCCAGCGCAACGCGTCTGGTCTTGACCTCGGCCATCACCACGACATCGTCGAGCTCATCGAGCAGCACCAGATCGGCCTCGCCCTCGGAGCAACGATAACCCTGCTCCAGCAAGGTGTAGCCGCGCTCGTTAAAGTAGTCGATGGTGATCAGCTCGCCCAGCATGCCCAGCTCGCGGGGACTGAGTCCCTTGATAAACTCGGGCGTCATCGCCCCGCAGTCGAGCTCGCCGTTTTCCCAACGCTCCTTGAGCTGCTGCGTCTTGCTCTTTTTGCTTGCGGCACTCATGGGGTCTCCTTTCCCGCACGCTGCATTGCCCCGATGATGAGGGCACCTTTCATGCGGGTAAGTACCGGAAGCTAACCAAAAGCTGACCAAATGCAGACAAAAAACGGGCCGTACGCAGCAATGGTGTTGCATACGGCCCGCTACCAGCAGGTTTATAAAACGCCAGAGGTCCCTGTCTCCACAATTGACCTAGAAAAGGCGCTCAGTCTGCAGAAAGTTTCCGCAAAAGCTCACGCGGTGCAGTGGACAAAGTCCATGTTTGCGAATGGCCTCGATATGCTCGGGGCTTGCATAGCCCTTCGACTCGGCCAGATGGTACTCGGGATACTCGGCGTCGTACTCGACCATCATCTCGTCACGCGTGACCTTGGCCATGATGGACGCCGCGGCGATGCAGGCGATTTTGGCATCGCCCTTCACCACATCGCGCTCGTTAAGAACGGCGCCCAAGGGGTTGCCATCCATGAGGACGCAGTCGGGTTCAAGTCCCGTATCAGCCACGGCGCCCGCAACGGCGGCACGGATAGCACGGGCCATGCCCATCTCATCGATATCCTTCGGCGCGATATGGCAAAAACCGATCGCCGTCGCCACCTCGGCAATCTTCACTGAGAGCAACTCGCGGCGCGCGGGCGTGAGCTTTTTGGAATCGTTGATACCCCAGACGCGCGGCTCCATAGGAAGACAGACGGCGCATACCGTCAAAGGGCCGGCCACCGATCCGCGACCCACCTCGTCGACACCAACGACCACCCCATCGCCGCCAAGCTCATGCATAAGCTCGTACATGTCATTGACGCGCTCGCGCTCGGCAAGCTCTTTGGCATGGCGTTTGAGGGCGCGTTCACAAGCCTTGATTACCTGCTGGCGCGGGTCCTCGCGATAATGCTCTACGAGGGCGGGAATCTCCTCAAACGTAGCGCTCGCCAACTCACCGGCAACCTGCGATGCCGAAACCGAGCTCGTCATGTTGGCCATACCAGGCCCTCCTTGCATGCAAATCAGATAAAAAGAAGGGCCACCCGAAGGTGACCCTTGTGTCCAAACGAGTGGACAGACGCTGCGATCTTCTTAGCGCTTCTCGGGGATGCGAGCAGCCTTGCCCACCTTGTCGCGGAGGTAGTACAGCTTGGCGCGACGGACGCGACCATGACGGACGACCTCGAGCTTGGCGATCTTGGGGCTGTGAAGCGGGAAGGTACGCTCAACACCGACACCGAAGGACATCTTGCGGACGGTGAAGGTCTCGCGGGCACCGGCGCCGGCCATGCGGATGACGTCGCCCTGGAAGACCTGGATGCGCTCGCGGTCGCCTTCCTTAATGCGGTAGTGAACCTTGACGTTGTCGGCGACGCGAACCTGAGGAATGTCCTCGCGGATCTGCTGACGCTCGATTGCGCGGATGTAATCCATGTGCAATTCCTTACTCTTCTAGAGGTGCCGTACCATCTTGGCCGGCACGTAGTTGAACAAACGTATTCGAGTATACACGCGCGGGTTTCTGCTGCAAGAACAATTTTTTACGCAGACAAAAAGACAAAACCCGCACATGATAACCGCCCGCCTCACGAATGAGACGGGCGGCATGAAGGGGGGCTACACTAGACGTCGATGTGCGGGGGCGCTAGGCGTTGCGCTTGGCCTCGAGCTTGGCCTGAGCGGCAGCCAGGCGTGCGAGGGGCACGCGATAGGGCGAGCAGGACACGTAGTCCACGTCGGCCACGTTAAACAGGCCCTTGATGGACTTGGGGTCGCCGCCGTGCTCGCCGCACACGCCAAAGTGCATGTCGGGATTGGTGGCGCGACCCTTCTCCACGGCCATGCGCACGAGCTCGAGAACCGCCGTGTCGATGGTCTCGAAGGGGTTGTCCTTCAGGATCTTCTTGTGCAGGTACAGCGGAATGAACTTGGCCTCGGCATCGTCGCGGGAGAAGCCAAAGGTCGTCTGGGTAAGGTCGTTGGTGCCAAAGCAGAAGAAATCGGCGTGATGGGCGATCTCGTCAGCAACCATGCAGGCGCGCGGCAGCTCGAGCATCGTGCCCACGGGAATGTTGAGCTCGACGCCCTCTTCGGCGGAAACCTCGGAGATGACGCGTTCAATGACCTCGCGGGTCTGGACATGCTCTGCCGTGATGGAAACGAGCGGAACCATGATCTCGGGGCGTGGGTCGACACCCTCCTTGATAAGGCGGGCAGCAGCCGTGGCGACGGCGCGAACCTGCATGAGCGGCAGATCGCTAAAGACGACGGACAGGCGCACGCCGCGTAGGCCGAGCATGGGGTTCGACTCGACCATGCCGTCGATACGACGCAGGCGGGCGCGCAGGGCGGCAAGCTCTTCCTCGCTGGCACCAGCGACTTCCTTCTTGGTGATGGCGACCTCAAGCTCGCGAGGATCATCCAGGAACTCATGAAGCGGCGGATCGAGCAGGCGAACGACCACATCGCGGCCGGACATGGTCTTGAACATCGCCAGGAAGTCCTCGGTCTGAACCTTGAGCAGGTCGGCCAGGGCCTGCTGCTTCACGGCCTCATCGTCGGACAGGATAAAGCTCTGGATGATGTTCTTGCGATCGCCCAGGAACATGTGCTCGGTGCGGCACAGGCCGATGGCCTCGGCGCCAAACTCGAGCGCGAGCGCGGCATCCTCGGGGTTGTCGGCGTTGACGCGTACATGGTTGGCGTGACCGTCGGTCTCGTCCAGACGGATCTCGTCGGCCCAGGACAGGATGGTGTCCAGGTCGCCGGTGAGCTCAGCCGAAACCAGATCGACGGCGCCATCGACGACGATGCCCTGGGTGCCGTCGATGGAGATGACATCGCCCTCATGCAGCACGCGGTCGCTGCCCTCGATGCGTACAACCTTCTCGGCGGCATCGATGTGGAAGCGCTCGACACCGCAGACGCAGGGGGTACCCATGCCGCGGGCGATAACGGCGGCGTGGCTCGTCTTGCCACCATGGCTGGTCAGGATGCCCTCGGCGGCGACCATGCCCTTCAGGTCGTCGGGGTTGGTCTCCCAGCGAACCAAAATGACTTTATGCCCCTCGGCGGAACGCGCGACGGCGTCATCACTCGAGAACACGACCTCGCCCACGGCGGCACCGGGGCTGGCGTTAAGACCGGTAGCGAGTGCCTCGTACTTCTTGGAGGCGTCGAACTGCGGGTGCAGGAGCTGGTCGAGCTGTGCGGGGTCGATGCGGCTCACGGCCTCCTCGCGGGTGATGAGGCCCTCCTCGACCATCTCGATAGCGATGCGCAGGGCGGCGGTGGCAGTTCGCTTGCCCACGCGGGTCTGGAGCATCCAGAGCTTGCCCTGCTCGATGGTGAACTCGATATCGCACATATCGCGATAGTGATCCTCGAGCGTCAGGAACACGCGCTCGAGCTCCTCACCTGCAGACTCGAGGCCCGGGGTAGTCTTGAGGTCGGCGATGGGCTCGGTGTTGCGGATGCCGGCGACAACGTCCTCGCCCTGGGCGTTCACCAGAAAGTCCCCGTAGAACTCCTTAGTGCCGTCGGCCGGGTTGCGCGTAAAGGCGACGCCGGTCGCAGAGGTCTCCCCCTTGTTGCCAAAGGCCATGGCCTGGACGTTGACGGCGGTGCCGAGCTCGTCGGAAATGCCATGCTGCTTGCGGTAGATGCAGGCGCGCTCGTTCATCCAGCTGCCAAAGACGGCCTGGATAGCAAGGCGCAGCTGGAGCTCCGGATCGTGCGGGAAGACGGGCTTGCCGTCGGCGACCTCGAGCTCGGGGTACAGGGCGGCCTCGACGTTGTCGGAGAAGATGCCCTTGAAAGTCTCGACGAGCTCCTGCAGGTCCTCGGCCGAAAGCTCGGAATCGACGCGGACGCCGGCGACCAGACGCGCCTGGGTCAGGGCGTTCTCGAACAGATCGGCATCGACGCCCATGACGACGTTGGAGAACATCTGGATAAACCGGCGGTAGCTATCCCAGGCAAAGCGCGGGTTTTGCGTCTGGGCGATAAGGCCCTGAACGGAATCGTCGTTGAGGCCCAGGTTGAGGACCGTGTCCATCATGCCGGGCATAGAGAACGGAGCGCCCGAGCGAACCGACACGAGCAGCGGGTCGGAGGCGTCGCCGAGCTTCTTGCCGCAGCGGGCCTCGAGGTCGGCCTCGGCGGCAACGATCTCATCGAGTGCACCATCAGGCCACACGTTGCCGGCACCGGAATACTCGACACAGGTCTGGCAAGTAATAGTAAAACCACCGGGAACCGGCAGGCCGATGCGGCTCATCTCGGCAAGGTTTGCGCCTTTGCCGCCAAGCACGAAGTTCATGGACTTGTCACCCTCGGTGACACAAGTGCCCTGGGCGTCGGTTCCAAAACGGTAAACCCTCTTGCAATCGCTCACGATACTTCCCCTTCCATGCGCTTGCGCGCACGACCGTGGTAACGAATCGACCCGCCGGATGCGGGCCGTGAGGGAACTATACGGCGGGTTTTGGACAGGCTTGAGCAGAGGGTGCGCGGTTTGGTAAACGTGCTAAAACCGGCGGTAAACGGTAGGTAAAGGTGGTTACCTTATGAAGATACCACTACAAGGAAAATGCAGGTCGGATGCGATGTTTTTGCTAAATCGCTTTACCATTTATCAGTATTATTTCCAAGTATTCTCTTTGGGTAGCTAAAAGAGCCCCGTCCCAAATTAGCTACCCAAACAACCTTGTCCCAAGTGAGCTACTATTGTTGAGCGCGGCGGGCGGCACGGCGGGCTCTTGCCTCTTGAATCTCTTCGAGGTGAGCAATGATCTCGGCAGCGCTTTCCTCGATGGCTTTGCCGTCGGTACGCACTACAAAGCAGCCCAGGCGCTTCATGAGGGCGCGAGCTTCCTCAAGCTCGCTGCGCACGCTCTCGGGCTCGGCATAGGTGCCGGCAACGGCACGGGCGTAGTCATCGCCCAAGCGGCTATCACGAATTTCGGAAATCACATCGACGGTCGAAATCAGGCCGAACAGGCGCATCGGGTCGACCTCGTAAATCGACTTGGGCGGCTCCATGCCATGGGCCAAAGGAACATTGGCAACCTTGTAACCTTGATAGGCCAGATACATCGACAGCGGCGTCTTGGACGTGCGCGATACGCCCAGCAGCACGATATCGGCACCCGACAGATCGTCGCAACCGCGACCGTCATCATGCTCGACAAAATACTCCATGGCCTCGATGCGATGGAAATAGCGGTCATCGGTCTTGTGAATCACGCCGGCAACGCCCTTGGGTGGCACACCGATAAGCGACGATAGCACGGCGAGCGTCGGGCCAATCAGGTCGACCGAGCGAATATGCAGCATACCCAGGTAATCGAGCACACGGGCGCGAAGCGCCGGATCGACAATGGTGTGGAACACAGCAATATCGCGATGGTCGGCATCGACGCGCGGCCCCACAAACGACTTGACCTGCTCCACGGAGGTCACCTTGGGCAGGCGTAAAACGCGAAAAGCCCCTTCATCAAATTGCCCGGACGCCGCAAGCACCACCTCACAAGCGGTATCACCGAGCGAGTCGGAGATAACGATGACGGTGGGACGAGCGGTGACCGGGCAATCCATGCGGGGCTCCTTTTGCGCTTACGCGCAGGCTGGCTTACTTTTTGCGGGCAAGCTCACCGATGTTGGCGATGCCGGAGAAAACAGCCTCGAAGCGGTTGAGCAGCTTAAGGCGATTATCGCGAAGCTGCTCGTCCTTGTCCATGACCATGACCTCATCGAAGAAACGGTCGATGGGCGCGCGCAGGGCGGCGAGGGCGGCAAATGCGGCCGGGTAGTCCTCGGCAGCAAGGGCGGCATCGACAGCGGTCTGAGCAGCCTCGGAGGCGTCGGCGAGCGCGAGCTCGACCTCGCCCATCAGGCTGCGGTCGTACTCCGCACCCAGCTCGGGCTTGGAGATGTGCGCGGCGCGGGCATAGGCGGTAGCCAGGTTGTCGAACGTCTCGGCATCGTTCTTACGGGCCTCGTCGAGCGCAGCGCAACGGGCAAAGAAGACAGACGGGGCGATGATGTGCACCGCGGAGACGGCGGCAACGGTATCGGCCGGGATCTTTTCGTCGCGGGCCATGCTCACCAGGCGGCCATGGAAGAAGTCACGAACCTGCTGGGCGACCTCGGCGGCGTCGAACTCAATGCCCTGCTCGCTGTAAAGCTGCAGAGCAAAGTCAATCAGCGACGTGGGGTCGATCGGCAGACGGTCGCGCAGAACGTTGATGATACCGATAGCGGCACGACGCAGCGCGTAGGGATCGGAGGAGCCGGTCGGGGGCTCGCCGATGGCAAAGATACCGGCGATGGTATCGAGCTTGTCGGCGCAGGCCACGATGCAGCCAGCGGTGCCCTCGGGCAACTCGTCACCGGCAAAGCGGGGACGGTAGTGATCGCGGATGGCGTGGGCGACCTCAGCGTTCTCCCCCATCGCGGTGGCGTAGTAACCGCCCATCACGCCCTGCTGGCTCGTGAACTCGACGACGGCGTTGGACACCAGGTCGGCCTTGCACAGGTGCGCGGCGCGAGCGGCGTCGGCGGCAAGATGGGCGCCCAGATGAGCCTCGCGGGCAATAGCGAGCGCGAGCTGCTCAATGCGCTCGGACTTGGCGAGCACGCTGCCGAGCTTCTCCTGGAAGGCGACCTTGGCCAGGCGCTCACGGAACTCGTCGAGGGAGATCTTCAGGTCCTCCTCGTAGAAGAACTTAGCGTCGTCCAGACGGGCACGCACGACGCGCTCGTTGCCGTCGATCACGCGCTCGGCATTCTCGGGCTTGCTGTTGGAGACGACCACGAACTCACGCGTCAGCTTGCCCTCGCCGTCATAGATCGGGAAGTAGCGCTGGTTGGTGAGCATGGACTCGCAGATGATCTCGTGCGGGACCTTGAGGAACTCCTCATCGAAGGTACCGACGAGCACCGTCGGCCACTCGCAGAGATTGATGACCTCCTCGAAGACCTTCTTGGGCGTATCGACATGGCAGCCGGGACGGGCAGCCTCGACCTCGGCGATACCGGCGAGAATCACCTCGCGACGGCGCTCGGCAGAAAGCACGCCGGCGTCCTCGAGCACCTGCTCGTAAACGGCGGGGCTGGCAACCACATGGTCACCAGGGCCAAGTACGCGATGACCACGCGTGGTGTTGCCACTCGTCACGTCGGCAAACGACACGGGCACAACATCCTCGCCCAAAAGGCAGCAGATCCAGCGGACCGGGCGCACGAAGGTGGCGTGCTCGTGGCCCCAGCGCTGACTACGGTAGTTGGGCCACTGCAGGCCGGCGATGGTCTTCTCGCACAGAGCGGTCAGAATCGGCGTAGCCGGTGCGGAGGGAATATTCTTCTCGGCGAACACATACTCGCGACCGTCGGTGTCCTCGCGACGGACAAGGTCCTCGGCAGCCACACCGCACTTGCGGGCAAAGCCCTGGGCGGCCTTGGTGGCGTTACCGTCAGCGTCGAAGGCAATGTTGGCCGCGGGGCCACGCTTGACCTCGTGAACCTCATCGGTCGCGGTGGCGACGTCGGTAACGAGCGCAGCCAGGCGACGCGGGCTCGAGATCACGCGGACCTCGCCGTGGGCCAGACCGGCCTCGTCGAGACCCTTGGCGATCATGGTGCCAAGCTGCTTGACGGCATTGTTCAGCGGTGCGGAGGGCATTTCCTCTGTACCGATCTCAAACAGGAAATCCTTAGCGTCTGCCATGGCTTACGCCACCTCGCCTTCCTGGTCGGCATTCTCGTTGACTCCGGCGACCTCGGCCATATAGGCCTCGCAGCACGCCTTGGCGACGGCGCGGACGCGCAGGATGTAATTGGCACGCTCGACCGCGGACAGCGCGCCGCGGGCATCGAGCAGATTGAAAGCGTGGCTGCACTTCATGACGCAGTCGTATGCGGGCAGCGGCAGCTTGCGCTCCAGGCAGGAATGGCACTCGGCCTCGTAGTCGTCAAACTTCTGACGCATCATCTCGACGTTGGCAACCTCAAAGTTATAGGCACTGAACTCGCGCTCGTTCTCGAGGAACACGTCGCCGTAAGTCATGGGCGTACCGTCGGGCAGGTAGCTCCACACCAGATCGTAGACCGAGTTGACGCCCTGGGCGTACATGGCGATACGCTCCAGGCCATAGGTGATCTCGACGGGCACGGGGTCGACCTCGATGCCGCCCACCTGCTGGAAGTACGTAAACTGCGTGACCTCCATGCCGTTGAGCCAGACCTCCCAACCAAGGCCCCAGGCGCCGAGCGTCGGGCTCTCCCAGTCATCCTCGACAAAGCGGACGTCATGGTCGTTGGGGTCCAGGCCAATGGCGGCCAGCGAACCCAGATAGAGCTCCTGGGCGTTGACCGGTGAGGGCTTGATGAGCACCTGGAACTGATAGTAGTGCTGCATGCGATTGGGGTTCTCGCCGTAGCGGCCGTCGGCGGGACGGCGGCAAGGCTGCGCATAGCAGGTGCGCCACTCGGCGGGACCGAGCGAGCGCAGCGTGGTCGCGGTATGGAAGGTACCGGCACCGACCTCAGAGTCATAGGGCTGCATAATGACGCAGCCCTGCTCGCCCCAGTACTGCTGGAGGCGCAGGATGATGTCTTGGAAGGAAAGCGATGAAGCGTTCATGCCTCTAATATCCCCTCGTCGAAACGATTACACGGTTAGGTACTGTACTATAGCTGTTTTTAGTCGATAGCGCCGATGCGGTTGAGCGGCCAGTAACGCACAAGCGCCACAGCGATCAAATCGGAGCGATCGACGGGACCAAAGTAGCGTGAGTCGGCAGAGTTCTCTCGATTGTCGCCCATCACCCACACACACCCGTCGGGGACGGTGTAGGGATAGCTCACCTGGGCGGCGGGCGCTTGGACCGAAAGCGGCCAGCTCATGCCGGTCGTATAGCCCTCATCGAGCGCCTGGCCGTCAACGACCACGCGACCGTCCTGCAAATCGACCGTCTGGCCGGCCGTGGCAATAACACGCTTGACAAGAACATCATGCTCGGAGGTGCCATCGGGGTTGTGAAACACCACGATATCGCCCTGCTTGACGGGCTGACCGAGCTCGAGGCTCACCTTTTGTGCCAGGATCTGGTCGCCAATCTCGATCGTGTCCTCCATGGAGCCGGTGGGCACCACAAAGGGCTCGACCACAAAGGTGCGGATCAGGAAGGTGGCCACGAGCGCGATCGCGATGACCGCGATCCACTCAAAAGCGCCCCTCAACGCGGAATGTTGCGATGGAACCATTCTCACTCCTCGCTCTGCGAATACGAAGCGTCCAGAATCTCCTGCGCGTATGCGCGCTCCTGGGGCGTAAGCCGCGCCGTCTCGATCAGATCGGGACGCCAACGACAAGTGCGCTCGATGGCATTCTTGCGGCGCCAGGCGTCAACCTTGGCATGGTCACCGCTCACGAGCACCGGCGGCACGCCCTCGCCGTTGAATTCGGCAGGGCGGGTGTACTGCGCATACTCGAGCAGGCCTCCGTCCTCGGCGGTCGAGAATGACTCGTCCACGTTGCTCATCTCATCGCCCAGGGCGCCGGGGATGAGGCGAACAACAGCATCGGCCACGACCATGGCGGGGAGCTCGCCGCCCGTGAGCACGTAATCGCCGATCGACAGGCGCTCATCGGCATACGCATACGCACGCTCGTCGACACCTTCGTAACGGCTGCAAACAAACAGCAGACGCTCACTTTTGAGCAGGCGCTCGGCCACGTGCTGCGTAAAGGGCTCGCCGCACGGGGTGAAGAACACCACCGTTGGCTTGGGGCCCTCCGCGCTAATGGCCTCGATGGCCTCGGCGATAGGCTCGACCTTCATGAGCATGCCCTGCCCGCCGCCGTACGGCTCGTCATCGACGGTACGATGACGGTCGTGCGTCCAGTCGCGCAGGTTATACGCCTTAAAATCAAAAAGGCCGGCCTTGCGGGCGCGGCCCAAAATCGATGTGGACATGACGGGCTCAAACATCTCGGGAAAGACCGAAAGGGTCTCAATCAACATGTTGTCCTCCCTACTTGTCCATATCGATCAGGCCGTCCATAACGTGGACGGAAATTGTTCCTGTGTCGGGAAGATCGAGCACGACCTGCTCGATCACGGGAATCAGTACCTCGCCGTACCGATCGCCCTCAACAACCCAAACATCGTTAGCGGGCGTCGACATGATCTCTACGATCGTGCCGAGCAAACCGAAGCGCTCGTCGACCACCTCGCGACCCATCAGGTCGGTATAGGCGGCGTCGAGAGAATCGAGCTCAAAGTCATCACGATTTGCCAGCACGTAGCATCCCGTGATGCCCTCGGCGGCCGTCAAGTCGTCAATGCCCTCAAACGAGACCAGATCGCCATCGCCCGTATCGGTGACGGACACGACCGTGCAAAAGCGGTCGCGCTTGAGCGCCGGCGGCGTCAGGGCGACGCGCATACCCGGCTCTAATACAGAAGGAAGCCCCCGCAGCGGCTGCGCGAGGACTTCCCCCTTCCTTCCGTGCGGCTTGACCACACGGGCGATGTTTTTGTACTGGGACCTCAAGGTCCTAGCCCAGAACCTCTACCTCGACAGCAGTGTCGAGGCGAGCGGCCAGTGCACGGGCGAGCGTGCGAATGGCCTTGATGGTACGGCCACGACGGCCGATGACCTTAGCGACGTCATCCTCGGCGACCGAAACCTCAATCGTAGAGGCGTCGTCACCATCGATGACCTCAAGGCTCACGGAATCCGGGTCGTCGACGATCTGAACAACGAGATATTCGACGAGATCGGCGATGCGATCTGAGAGCATTGCCTCACCCTCGAGCTGTGCAGCGTCAACCTCAGGCACGATTTACTCCTCGGCGCCCTCAGCGGCCTCAGCGGCAGCCTTAGCGGCCTCGGCCTCTTTGGCGAGCTGCTTCTTGGACTTCTTGACGACGGTCTCGGTCTTCTCGCCCTCGTTGGCGGCCTTGACCAGAGCGGCGACGGCGTCGGTGAGCTGAGCGCCCTTGGACTGCCAGTCGGCGATCTTCTCGAGGTCGAGGTTGATGGTCTTGGGGGCGGTCATCGGGTTGTAGCGGCCAACCTCCTCGATGATACGACCGTCACGCGGGGCGCGGGAATCGGCGACGACGACACGGTAGTACGGACGCTTCTTAGCGCCGTGACGAGCAAGGCGAATCTTGACTGCCAAAGGAAACTCCTCCAACCAAGCAGCTTTAGGCTGCAACTACAAACAAACAGTTGAACATAATACGCCATCGACGCGGGCAGGTGAAGTCCGTGAGACCAACTTCTTCGGTGTAGTCGAGGGCAAATCCATATCTTAGACAAGAATTCGGGATTTGCAAGCACATACACGCACCACACATGAGCTGCGCGGTATACTCATGACATGGAAAGACGCGAACATACATACGGTTATGAGGATGCCATGGGCGTCACGCCGCCTCCCTGGACGGGTCCGGCGGTGGGCCTCATGGACCTCGATGCGTTTTTTGCGAGCGTGGAGATGCTCGATCATCCCGAATGGCGCGGAAAGCCGCTCATCGTAGGCGGAGACGCCGATTCGCGTGGCGTCGTGTCCACCTGTTCGTATGAGGCACGTCGCTTTGGCGTGCACTCTGCCATGGCCTCGGCCGAGGCGCGCCGCTTGTGCCCGCAAGCCATTTGGACGCACGGGCACTTTGATCGCTACCGCGAGGTGAGCGCGCAGGTCATGGCGATTCTCGCCGACGAGACCCCGCGCGTTGAGCGCGTATCCATCGACGAAGCCTTTATCGATATCACACCGGGTCGCTTTGCGCCCGAAGACCCGCTACTGGTTGCGCAGCGTATAAGCGACCGCGTGGCAGCGCTGGGAGTGACGTGCTCCATTGGTGTGGGCTGCAACAAGACGGTCGCAAAGATCGCAAGCGAGCGGGATAAGCCGTTTGGGCTGACCATCGTGCGCCCCGGAACCGAGCAGCGCTTTTTGGCCGCGCTGCCGGTATCTGCCATGAGCGGCATCGGGCGCTCGGCCGAGGAACGACTGCGCCGCATGCGCATCTACACCCTCGGCGAGCTATCACGTGCACCGGAATCCACCTTGGCCTCTATTTTTGGCGTCAACGGCGAACGCATGCGCCAGCGTGCGCTGGGACTCGAAATCTCCGAAGTCACAAGTCTCGATGAAGAGCGTGAGGTTAAATCGGTGAGCAATGAGCGCACCTTTGCGAAAGATTTGACTGAGCGCGGGGACATCGAAGCGGCGATTGCGCTGTTGGGCGAGTCAGTGGGACGCCGCCTGCGACGTCAGGGACTGACGGGCGCCACGGTGACGCTCAAGCTTAAGTATTCGTATGGAAGCGGTCGCTCGGCACAGCGCCGGCTGCCTCATCCGACCGACGATGAGAACATCTTCGTGGCAGTTGCGCTCGAACTGCTCGACAACATCTGGCAGGAAGGCATGCATGTTCGCTTAGCAGGCATCGGCATGAGCGACTTTGACCATCGGGGCGGCATCCAGACCGACCTGTTCTGCGAGATCGATGACCGCGGAGCCCAATCCAGCGACCGCCGCGACCTCTCCGTCGCCATCGACGCCGTCCGAGACAAATTCGGCGACACCGCCCTATCTTACGGCCGCCAATCCCGCTTCAACGATTAACCGCCTTTAGGCAAAAAGAAAGCCGGGCAGGTACGGAAAACCGCAACTGCCCGGCGAAATGCGAGAAGCTAGCTAAAAAAGCCCGTCCCAAATGAGCTGCTAGAGGAGGTCGAGGGGAAGCTGAGGAGCGTCACCCCAGAGCTTTTCTAGGCGGTAGAAGTCGCGGGCTTCGGGAGTGAAGACGTGGACGACGACCGAGCCGTAGTCCATGAGCATCCAGGTCTTCTGCTCACGGCCCTCGATGGAGAACGGATGCTCGCCGCAAGCCTCGGCGACCTTCTCCTCGATCTCGTCGACGATAGAATCGACCTGGCGGTTGTTGGTACCG
Organism: uncultured Collinsella sp.; assembly: GCA_937950415.1. GTDB lineage: Bacteria > Actinomycetota > Coriobacteriia > Coriobacteriales > Coriobacteriaceae > Collinsella. The sequence goes on from CALFDL010000320.1 coordinate 43,274, forward strand.
GTGGCAAGCACAAAGTAGTCGCATACGTCGGAAAGCTCGGTCAGGTCGAGCACCTGAACGTCCTCGCCCTTCTTGTCGTAGGCGGCCTGCGCGGCGGCGCGGGCGACATCCTCGGCGGCGACACCGCTCGCGGACAGCGAGGCGGCAGTGCGGTCGGACGTGGCGGCGAAGCTCTTGTGCTCCACACCTTCAAGAATCTGCTCGTCGGTCATGGTCTCGTCGGCCATGGAATACCTCTTTCTAGACAGCCCGAGCTAGCGCAGCTGGGCGTAATGGTTGTAAATCGTAATAGCCGTGGGATAAAGATAGCGCCCGGACTGGATCACATAGACCAGACCCTGCGCAAAACAGGAGAAGAACAACTCATCGAGCGTCGACTCCCCCACCATCTTGCGCAGCGCATGCGCATAGTCGCCGTGGCGGTTGGGCTCGATGGCATCGGCCACAAAGACCACCATATCGAGCGGCGTCATGTCGCAGGCACCCACGGTGTGACGGTCGACAGCCTGAAAGACCGCCGGCGACAGCTCGGGAAAAAGCTGCGGAAGCTCATAGGCGGCAACAGGGCCATGCAAAAGCGGCGTCGCGGCGGAAGGAGAGCCGGCAATCTTTATGCCGTAATGCAGAGCGCGCGTGACCAGCTCGTCGTCGGAGAGCACTTTGTCCCAGTCATGGATCAGGCCAGCGGCAGCGGCATCAAAGCGGTCGACACCGTATACCTCGGCTAGGTGCAGCGCAGTCTCAGCAACACCCAGCGAATGCACATAGCGCTTGCGCTTATCCTTCATGCGAACATCGAGCAGCTCTTGAATGCGCTTGAGCAGCGCGCGCTCATCGCCCTCAAACTGATCCTCTACCGACAACGTAGACCCCCATCACTCAAAATCTTCTTGGCCCAAATCGGCATATAGCCTGCGTTTGCGAATGTAGCCGAGCACGGACTCGCTCGTAAGGTAGCGCACGCTCATGCCGCGGGCAACTCGCTTACGAATGTTCGTCGAGCTAATCGCCAGCGCAGGAATCTGAATATAGCGCACGTCGAACGGCAGCCCCGACTCTTTGATTCGGGCACGCGCCGTATCGATATCAAAGCCCGGTCGTGTCGCCGCAATAAAGGTAGCAAGCTCAGCGATTCGTTCGGCATCATGCCAGGTAACAATATCGATAATCGCGTCGGCGCCTGTAATAAAGTAGAGCTTTACCTGCGGCGGATAAAAGTCGCGAAGGGCATGAAGCGTATCGGCCGTGTAGGTTACGCCCGGACGGTCGATCTCGAACCGACTCGCCAAAAAGGCCGGGTTCGCGGCGGTTGCGAGGACCGTCATGGCATAACGGTCCTCGGCAGGCGTCACCGGCTTGTCAAGCTTAAAGGCAGGAGAGCCCGCCGGCATAAAGAGCACAGCGTCCAAGTCGAGCGACTCGCGCGCCTGCTCGGCGGTCACCAGGTGCCCGTAATGGATGGGATCAAAGGTGCCACCCATAATGCCGAGCCTAAACTCCTGCCCGTCCTCTAGAGGAAGCTCGGGCAAACCGATTCCACCGCGCAACGACATGGCTTACTCGCCCTCCGAGGTCTCGGCATCGTCCTCGGCATCCGCCGCATCGACAACCTCGACGCCCTCATCCGCAGCATCGGTCACGTCAATGGCCTCAACGGCAACGTCCTCGCCGGCATCCTCGAGCTCCTCGTACTCCGAGAAGTCCTCAGCGCCCTCAAAGTCAAAGGCGCGCTGGCAAATGCGGACCTCGTCGCCCGCACGGCAACCGGCCTTCTCGAGCGCGTCGTCAACACCCATACGCGCAAACTTATGCTGCAGGTAAATGACGGCTTCCTCGTTTTCCCAGTCGGTCTGGATGACCATGCGCTCGATGGCACGACCGACCACGCGGAAGGCACCGGGCTCTTCCTGGACAATGCGGAAACGCTTCTCACGCTGCAGGCGGCGGCGCTCCCACTCATCGTCGCGCAGGTCGACCGGTTCATCGGAGACAGCCAACTCGGCGCGCAGCTTAGCCACCTGCTCGCCCACGGCAAGCATCAGCGTGTTGAGGCCGGCGCCCGTAACAGCAGACACGGCAAAGAACATATGTCCATCGTCGAGCGCTGCGCGCTTGAGGTCGGCAATCTTGTCGGCCGTGCCCGGCGCATCGCACTTGTTGGCGACGACAATCTGCGGACGCTCCGAAAGCTCGGCGCCATACTGCTCGAGCTCGCGGTTGATGATGCGATAGTCCTCAACCGGATCGCGATCCTCAAAACCGCCCGTCATGTCGACGACATGCATGATCAGGGCCGTACGCTCAATGTGGCGCAAGAACTGGTGACCCAGGCCCTTGCCCTCGCTCGCGCCCTCGATAAGACCGGGGACGTCGGCAACGACGTAAGAATATTCGCCGGCACGCACCATGCCCAGATTGGGCACGAGTGTGGTAAACGGGTAGTCAGCAATCTTGGGGCGGGCGGCACTCATGCGCGCAATGAGCGATGACTTACCCACCGAGGGAAAGCCCACGAGCGCGGCATCGGCCATAAGCTTCATCTCGAGCTCAATCCAGTGCTCCTCGGCCGGCTCGCCTAGCTGGGCAAAGGCCGGAGCGCGGCGCACCGACGTCACAAAGTGGGTATTGCCCAGACCGCCGGCACCACCGGGCGCCACGACGACGTGCTCGCCGTCGTGCACCAGGTCGGCAATCTCGAACATCGGGGTCTGCGTCTCGGGATCGAGCTCGCGCACCACGGTACCCATAGGGACCTTGAGAATCAGGTCCTCGCCGCTCTTACCGTTACGACGGGCACCCTGCCCGTGCGTGCCGCGCTCGGCGCGGAAGTGATGCTTAAAGCGGTAATCGATCAACGAAGACAGCTGGGCATCGGCCTGGATGACGACATTGCCGCCACGACCGCCGTCGCCGCCATCGGGGCCGCCCTTGGGGACAAATGCCTCGCGCCTAAACGACATGCATCCGGCTCCGCCGTCGCCGCCGCACACGTTAATGCGGCTGATATCGGTGAACTGTGACAACAGAATCGCCTCCTACAAAAAAGAGGGAGACCCTTGAATCCTGAAACTCAAGTGCCTCCCACATATGTGCTCTATGAAGGGTGAATTACGCGTTCGCGAGCGGGCGTACGCTGACCCTGTGCTTGATACCCTTGTGGAACTCAACGGTACCGTCGACCAGCGCGAACAGCGTGTCGTCCTTGCCACGGCCAACGTTCTCACCTGGGTGGATGTGCGTGCCGTGCTGACGGACGAGAATCGTGCCCGTGGTTACCGTCTGGCCGGCATAGCGCTTCGTGCCAAGGCGCTGACCGCGGGAGTCACGGCCATTACGGGAGGAACCGAGTCCTTTTTTGTGTGCCATTGTGTATACCTACTCTTTCGTTACGAGTGTAATCTACTCGGCGACGGGAGGCTCGGCAACAGCCTCAGCCTCTGCCTTGACAGCCTTCTTGGCGCGGGAGGTAGCCTGAACCTTCACGATCTTCAGCTTGGTGAGCTGCTGACGGTGACCCTTCAGACGACGATAGCGCTTACGCTTGTGGAACTTGAAGACCAGCTGCTTCTCGCCCTTGAACTGCTCAACGATCTGAGCGGTAACCTTGGCCTTGGCCAGCTTGTCGGGATCGGTGACGATCTTCTTACCATCGTTGAGGAAGATAACCGGCAGGGTGACCTTGTCGCCCTCATTGCCCTCGATCTTCTCGACGGTGATGACATCGTCGGTGGCGACCTTGTACTGCTTGCCGCCCGTGTTAACGATTGCGTACATGTTTACTTGCCCTTCATGCATCAGTTAGTGCAACAGCCGAATATAGTAGCAGGCGAAAATACCCCCGTCAACGAGTATGTGGAGCAAATCCACAAGTTCGCACAGGTATGGGGCTGACGAGTCGGCCCTCGTCGTCCTCGCATGCTTGATTCTGACGCTCGACATCGTAGGAGCAGATGATCACGAGGTCTTGCATACCGGTGGAAACAATAGGTGCATCCACGCCCGGGGTCAAGCCCTGCAACAAAACATCAGCCGCAGAAAGCAAAATTTCCGGACGCATGGAGCCCTCGTTGTCGGCATGGGTGTCGAGCATGAGCACCAAATGGTCCGGGAGCTCCCCAGCCGTGAGCTCATAGCCCACGAGCGTGTGATCCAAATCTAAGCGCTTGCTCTTTTTGCCGCGCGCGTAGTCGATGCCATGGTCCGCGCGCAGCGTGTCGATCGCACGACGCACCTCATCGGCGCTTACGGGCGCCTCGGGATCCAGATGCAGGTCGATGCGATACGACAGGCGCGTGAGCTGCGCCGTCAACGCCGGCGTGCGCACGTCGATGTACGCCGCCTCGATGGGCGCCAGATCGGCCGGAGACGCCGCAGCCAGGCGCCCAAACGCCTCGTCGAGCGCCACGAACTCGGTCATAAACAGGTCATACCACTCGCAGGTCGACGACGTACCAACCGGTAGCGCCGAAGAGAAGCCCACGCGCATGTGCGGAGAGAAGCCCTGCGTGACGGCATAGGGAAGTCCCGCACGGCGCACGATGCGTTCAATGGTATGGATCACTTCGAGATGGCCCAGGTACTTAAGGCGATCGCGCTTGCCATAGCGAACACGAAGCCTAAAGAGCGAGGGGTTGTCGGTCAGGCGCTCACTCATGCGCGATCACCCATCAATACATTCTTGGCGTGGAGCGTGGGGCAGATCCCGCAGCCGGTGCACGACGTACGGGTGCAGTCGGGAGTCGTGACGCCCTCGAGCGAGCGACGGTACTCGCGCTCGAGGAAGCCGCGCGTGCAGCCGGGGCTCACGTGCTCCCACGGCAGGCGCCAGTCCAACTCGTAGGGCAGGTGTACGAGCTCGTTGAGGTCGATGCCGTTTTTGGCGGCAGCCTCCTTCCAGTTATCGAGCGAGAAATGCTCTACCCAGGCGTCAAAGCGAGAGCCCGAGCGCCAAGCATCGATGATGACGGGCGTCATGTCACGACCGGCGCGGGAAAGCGCGGCCTCGATGAGCGAGGTCTCGGCATCGTGGTAATGCACACGGACGGCACGGTTGCGAACGCTCGTGATAAGCAGCTTCTGGCGACGCTTGACGTCGTCGTAGTCGAGCTGCGGGCACCACTGGAACGGCGTGGCAGCCTTGGGGATAAAGACCGAAACCGAGATGGACACCGAGATCGAGCCGCGACGAGCCTTGGGCACCACGGAACGACCGAGCTCCAGCACGTGATCGGCCAGGTTGGCGATGGCCACGATGTCCTCGTCGCGCTCACCGGGAAGGCCCATCATAAAGTAGAGCTTCATGCGGTTCCAGCCGGCCTCGAAGGCCGCCTTGGCCGCACGGTCCAGGTCCTCCTCGGTCACGTTCTTGTTAATGATGTCGCGCATGCGCTGGCTACCGGCCTCAGGCGCGAACGTCAGGCCGCCCTTCTTTTCGCCGGCGACCGACTCGGCCATATCCACGCCAAACGAATCCAGGCGCTGAGACGGAATCGACACGCGAATACCCGTATCCTCCAGGCGACGGTTGAGCCTGCCGAGCACGTCGCGAATGCAGGAGTGGTCGGTCGTGGAGAGCGAGGTCAGCGACACCTCGTCATAGCCGGTCTTTTCCAGACCCTGAATCACCGACGAGACGATCTGGTCGGCCGAGCGCTCGCGCACCGGGCGATACGTCATGCCGGCCTGGCAAAAACGACAGCCGCGAGCGCAGCCGCGCAGAATCTCGATAGACAGGCGGTCGTGAACCAGCTGCGCATAGGGCACGCACGACTGCGACAGCGGATTTGTGGCGCCGAAATCCTCGACGACGCGCTTGTAGACCACGGCCGGCGCATCCTTGCCCTCGCGCGGCACGGTGTAGCCATGCGGCGAGCAGGGCTCGTCGTGACGAACCTCATAGAGCGACGGCACGTAGTTGCCGGCAATGGATGCAAGCTGCTCAACAATCTGCGCGCGCGGGACTCCTTCGTCACGCAGGCGGCGATGCAGCTGGCAGGTCTCGAGCAGCGATTCCTCGCCCTCGCCGATGAGGATAACATCGAAGAAGGCCGCGTACGGCTCGGGGTTGTACACCGAGGGGCCGCCGGCGATGATAATGGGGTCGTCCTCGGTGCGGTCGGCGGCTAACAGCGGAATGCCGGCGAGGTCGAGAGCCTCGAGGAAATTCGTCACCGCCATCTCGTGCGGCACATGCAGGCCGACGATATCAAACGAAGCGACGGGGGCAGCACCTTCGAGCGACAGCAGCGGAATACCCGCCTCGCGCATGGCGTCACCCATATCGGGCCACGGCACATAGCCACGCTCGCAGGAGATGCCCTCGGCCTGGTTAAGGATATTGTAGAGGATGGCGATACCCTGGTTGGGCAGACCGACCTCGTACACATCCGGATAGATCAGGCAGCAACGGTAGTCGGCATCGGCCTTGGAAAGCGTGCCCCACTCGTGATCGATATAGCGACTCGGCTTCTCGACCTTGGCGAGCAACGGCTCAATTAAATGAAAACAATCTTGGTATGCAACGCGCAACGGAAAACCCCTAAGCAGCGAGATCTGATGCGTCCTGGTAGGACGCCATAGGACGGGTAGCGCCCGCGACCGTGGTTACCAGATCGCGAACGCGGGAGAACGTGGCAGTGACCGCCTCGTTGGCACGGCTGTAGTCGACATCGCGCTCGTAGAGCGAAACAAGCGCACGGCCCATGCCGTAGGTGCCCGCGGCAGCAGTGAGCGCCTTGACGGCAAACCCAATATGCGGCGTCTGCTTGACGAGCGCGCGGGTGACCGCGCGGATCACAAGACCGCCGGCAAGCACGCCCGCGACCTCGTAGCCGCGCTCGGGCTTAATACCGCGTCCAAAGACGGCAGCGAGCTCAAAGAGCATGCCCACCTGCGCCAGCGCCATAACGGGATAATCGGCGCCCGGCAAAAACACCAGCGCACCGGTCGCCATATTGGTGAGCGCGCACGAGGTGATGATACGATTGGCCGCCGCGATGCGCATGAAGGCAAAGTTCGCCGCAAAAGCCGTTTCCTTGTCGGTGCGATCGAGAATCCAGCGGGCAAGCGTCTCGAGCAGATACGTCTTATCGGTTGCCGCTACCACGCCGAGCATGGGCGTGGACTCCTCGATAAACGGCACCTCCACAGCAGACTCGGCAAGCACGCACACGGGCGCGCCGGCGATCACGAGCTCCTGCACGGCACTCTCCAAGCGGTCGGAACCACACGAGAGCACCAGCACCACATCGGTATCGGTCTTTGGAGCAATTCGCTCCTCCCCCAGACGCTCGACGCGCACAATGCCCGAGGTCGTCTGCGGCACAAAGGCGTCACGCACCGTCTCGGCCAGAAAGCGCGAGGCGGACGAATCCAGATAGACCGAGACGCGCACCGGCGTATCGGAATCCTTCTTAACGGACGCGCCCATCTTAAAAGCGCGGGTCAGCTTATCTACGGGAATTTTCATAGCAAACCCCTCCAGCGGTTACGCGGCGCCCGAACGATGCCGCCATATGGATTGTACGATACCCACCGTCAGCAGCTGAATCATCATCGAAGACGAACCGAAGCTAATAAACGGTAGCGGAATACCGGTAATCGGCATCATGCCGATGCACATGCCGATGTTCTCGAAGGTCTGGAACGCCCACATGCCAACGATGCCCACACACGAAAGACGCAAAAACAGCGACTCACACTTAAAGGCGACGCGAATCGTCGAAAAGATCAACAGCACGTAGAGGCACAGGAGCAAAAAGGAACCGCAAAAACCAAAGGTCTCGGACAGGAAGGCGAAGACGAAGTCGGTGTGGAACTCAGGCAGAAAGCCGCCGGCCGACTGCGTCGCATGGCCCAAACCCTTACCAAAGAAGCCGCCCGAGCCAACGGCGATAAGCGACTGCTGCAGGTTGTAGGCATCGTCCGAATCGGCATTATCGGGGTCGATAAAGACCGTCAGACGGTTCATCTGATACTGCTTGATGAGCACATCGTGGCCGAGCAACGAATCAAAGACCGAATCGAGCGCCAGGACGAGGGCCACCAAGCCCACGAGCAGGGCCAGGGTCGACAGCACCCATTCGCGGCGTGCACCGCTCATGCAAATGACGATGGCGCCCGAAACCAGCACGACCAGGCCCGAGCCCAGGTCACCCATGGCAACGACGGCCAAAAACGGAATGGACAGCATGCCGCAGAGCTTGACGTAGTCGCGAACGGTATCGATGCGACCGTTATACTGCGAGCCAAGCGTAGCAATAAAGAAAATGGTGATGAGCTTGGCAAGCTCAACCGGCTGGAATGTCAAGCCAATACCGGGAATCTTGATCCAGCCCGTCATGCCCAGACCGCCCGTATAGGACAGACCCGGAATCTTGGGCGAGAGGATCACGATCAGGTCGATGACGAGCAACGCCGTCGAGAAATTGGAAATACCACGAAGGTCGGTACGCCAGACCAGCGCCGCCAGCACCGCCCCGATGCCAATTCCCAGCAGATGGCGCGAGAACGAGGCATCGGCCTTAAACTGCGAAGCCGACCAGATGATGATGGCACCGTAGGCAACGAGCGCCACAGTAGCCACGAGTACACCGATATGCACCTTTTGGCGAAACGTGCCGCGCGAGGCCGAAAGTTGCTTGTTGACGCGGTCCAGGCTGCTGCGAGAGCCGGTCTTGGTTGAACGGAACAGATCCGCCGGAGAAAAATCCATCGCAACCTCCTATCGAACCGAAGAATCGCCCGAGGCCGAAGAGGTATCGGGCTCGTCATAAATCACGCCGAGCACGTCGCGCACGACATGCATCGCGGTATCTGAGCCGCCGCCGCCCTGCTCCAGAACAGTAGCGATGACATACTTGGGATCATCGGCCGGTGCATAGGCGCAGAACCACGCGTATTCGTCCTCGCCGCTTTTCTCGCCCGTGCCCGACTTGCCGTATACCTGCGGCGTCAGGGTGCCAAAGTGAGCCGCCAGGGACGTCGATGCCGTGTAAATCACGTCGTGCATGCCGTTGCGAACTAGAGCCAAATCCGAATCGCTGTTGATCTTGGCCTCCAGGCGCTTCTTCTTGCCCTTGCCGTTGTACTTATAGGCATCGCCGTCGCCATCGCGCGACACGGCAGATAAAAACACGTGAGGCACGTACTGTTTACCGCCGTTGGCAAGACCCATATAGGCGCACGCCATCTGCAGGGGCGTCACCAGGATGTCGCCCTGGCCGATAGCAATGTTGGTCATATCGCCGGCATTCCACTTGCGGTCCTCGGCAGATGCGTCGGTGAAGTACGACTCTTTCCACTCGGCATCGGGAATACGGCCCGCGCCCTCACTCGGCAGATCGATACCGCAGGTCTTGCCTAGACCCCAGCGACGAAAGACCTCCTGCAGGCCCTCGGGATGTTGCTCGTCATAGAAGAACGCCTTGCCCATGTCGTAGAAGACGGGGTCGCACGAGTTGGCGATACCCGACTGCAGCGTCATGGTGCCGTGGCCGGAATGCAGCCAGCAGTACTTGCCCCACGACTTGCCCAGACCCGTCCAATAGCCCGTGCAGTTGGTCGTCTGCCCCGACGTGTAGGTTCCATACTCAAGACCGGCCAGTGCCGAGAGCGGCTTGATGGTCGAAGCCGACATGTACTGTCCGCTAATAGCGCGGTTGAGCAGCGGGTGCGAACCCTTATCATCATTGAGCTCGGTCCACACGTCATTTGAGACGCCGCCGATAAAGACGGACGGATCGAACTTGGGCTCGCTCGCCATGCCCAGGATCTCGCCATTGTTGGGATCGAGACACACCACAGCGCCGTTGCCGGCATTGCTGTAGCCAGTGGTCTTGGCAAGCTCGATAGCGCTCGCCAGTGCCGTCTCGCAGGCCTGTTGGATCTTAAGGTCGAGCGTGAGCTTAATGTCGGAGCCGGCCTTCGCGGGCACGGCGCCGGCCTGACCGGTCACATTGCCCGAGGCATCGACCTTGACGGTCTGCTCGCCACGAATACCCTGCAGCAGGTTTTCGTAGTAGCTCTCAACGCCCGCCTGGCCCACGATATCGCCCGACTGGTACGTAATCTTGCCAGCAGAAGCATCATCATCGCCAGAGGTTTTCTTATTCTGGGCCTCGAGCTGCTCGGAGGTAATGGTGCCGGTATAGCCCAAGATATGGCATGCCGTCTCGCCATATGGATACTGGCGCTCGGTACGCTCGGCAATCTTGACGCCCGGGAACTCGCCGGCATGCTCCTGAATATAGGCAACCGTGGAGCGACGGACGTCCGTCGCGATGGTATGCAGGCTCTGAGCGCCCTCTGTATTGTCCTGAATATTGCGAAGGACCGCCACGTAAGGCATTCCAAGCACGTTGGCAAGATGGCGAACCAGAACCTCATCCTCCGCAAGGTCGCGGTAGGCCACAACAGCAAGTGAGGGACGGTTCTGGACAAGCGCCACGCCATTGCGGTCAAGGATGCGACCGCGCACAGCGGGTGTGGTAACGGTGCGAGTCTGATTACTATTGGCCTGCTTCTCGTAATAGTCCGACGAGACCATCTGCATGCCCCACAGCTTGACGGCAAGCGCCGCGAACATCGCGCCCACACCCGTGGTGAGGATGGAAAAGCGGCCCTTAAAGGCGGTCGCCGCGGTATTGCCCTCGCCCTCGGTGGCGCGCGGGGCCGTTCCATGCTGCGTATCGTAGGTAAAACGGGAATCGCCACGACGCATGATGACCAGCGCGACCACGATGGCCACAACCAGCACGATACCGGCGATAATAACCGTCAACTGGGAAGACATCTACGGGCCTCCCCTATTTGAGCTTGCGGGTCTTGGGCTTAAAGCGCATACCCGTCTGGCGTCCGCCACGCGCGGAGAATCCATAGCCGGACTGCGGCACGACGCCGGACATCAAAAACGGAATGGCAACCAGACCCGTCAGGATCGAGGACGGCAGTGCATGGCCGAAGATCGCCACGACAAAGCTCGTCTCCAAACCCATAAACAGCAAGATGATGCTGTAAATCACATTTATGACGAGCGCGAAGGCACCCACAGTGATGCCGCGCGCACTCGGGGTACCGCCCGTCTGACCGGCGGCGCTATGCACCAGGGCAAAAGAACCCACGTTCAGCAGGAGCGACATAACGCCCACCGGCACGGCAGCGGAAAGGTCATAGAACAAGCCGCTGCAAAAACCGCACACGACGGCACGGGTCGGGTCGCCCGAGAACACGCTTAGGCACACCAGGATAATCATAAAGTTGACGCGACCGCCCGCAATGGAGATCTGCGGTGCCAGGCCTGCCTGCAGCAGCACGCACACGATGGCGGCGATCACAAACGTGCGGGAGCTCATCCCCTGCTCGTGTAGATCCATGGACATGCCCCCTATTCGCTCGAGCCGGAATCGGTCGTCTCGGACGTGTCGGAACCGTCATCCGAGCTCTCGTCCTTCGTCTTGGTCGCAGCATCGCGCGACGTTCCCTGCGGCGTGCTGTTGGCCGTGCTCACGTTCTCATCCGAAGCCGATTGTTCGTCGGTCAGCGAGGTGATGACCAGCACTTCCTCGTTGTTCTCGGCCGTCGTCTGGGCGCGCACCACAATGGTGTAGTACACATCGTTTGCCGATTTCTCAACCGACGAGACGGTGCCGAGCGGTAGACCCTTGGGGAACACACCGCCAATGCCCGAGGTCACGATGATGTCGCCAACCTTAACATCAGAGTCGACGCTCACGTACTCAAGACGCAGCGTGCCGTCAGCCTGACCCTGCAGCATGCCCTGGGCGCGCGTGTCCTGCACCATGGCGGACACGCCCGAGTTCTCATCGCCAATCAGGCGCACGGTGGACGTCTTGGCCGAGACCTCGATAATCTGGCCTATGACACCGGCAGAACTCGTCACGGGCATGTTAATGGTAAGCCCGTCGGCAGAACCCTTATCGATGGTAACGGTCGAGGTCCAGGCATCGCCCGAGGCACCAACGATACGAGCAGCGGTCGATTTGAGGTTGTAGGTCGACTGCAGGCCGACCAGCCCCTCCAGGCGCTCGGCAGTCTTTTGAGCCTCGGAGAGCTCGGCGACCTTAGAGGTCAGTTCCTCGTTTTGCTTCTTAAGCTCGTCAAGCGTGTCCTGTGACGCCGTAAGGTTAGAGAACACGTTACCGATCGCATTGAAGGGAGCCGCCACAGCCGAGCCCAGAAAACGCACTGGCGAGGTAATCGTCGTCACGCCCGAACGAACGGCATGAATCGGCCCCGTCTCGCCCTCACGAATATAAAACGTGAGCAGCAACACCGAAATCAGGCTGAAAACAATCAACGGGCGCATACCCGTTGATTGTCGCTTGGTATTCAGATTAGTGGAGAAACCCGAAGATCGTGCCAAATGGAATCCACCTTTTGGAAATTAAGCATTGGTCTGGACGAAGCCGCCATCAAACGCATTGGCCTCGAGCACGCGGGCGCAGCCGTTAACAACGTTATCGAGCGCCGTGGGGCTGACGTTAACCGAAACGCCGGTCTCATCGCGCAGGCGCACGTCGAGACCGCGCAGCAGCGCGCCGCCACCGGTCAGCAAAATGCCGTAGTACATAAGGTCCGAGGCAAGATCGGGAGGCGTAGCGTCGAGTGCGTCCTTGACGGCCTTGGCCATCTCGTCGAGCGGTTTGTTGAGCGCGCGACGAATCTCCTCGCTCTCGATGCGCACGGTCTTGGGCAGACCGGTAATCACGTCGCGGCCGTTGACCTCGACGTCGAGCTCGTCCTTGAGCGGCACGGCGGAACCGACCTTGATCTTGATGTCCTCTGCCGTACGCTCGCCGATGGCAAGGTTGTAGGCATCGCGAACGTGCGTGAGGATGGCCTGATCGAACTCGTCGCCGGCAATACGGATGGACTGCGAGACGACGATGCCGCCCATAGCGATAACGGCAACCTCGGTGGTACCGCCACCGATGTCGATGACCATGGAGCCGGTGGGCTCCTCGACAGGCAGGTCGGCACCGATAGCAGCAGCCATGGGCTCCTCGATCAGGTAGGCCTGGCGAGCGCCGGCCTGGATCGTAGCCTCAAAGACGGCACGCTTCTCGACCGACGTGACGCCGGAGGGAACGCAAACGACAACGCGCGGACGCGGGGTCCACGGATAGCGCTTCTCGGAAGCCTTGTCGATAAAGTAGCGAAGCATGGCCTCGGTAACATCGAAGTCGGCGATGACGCCGTCCTTCAGGGGACGAACGGCCACGATGTTGCCGGGCGTACGGCCGAGCATGCGCTTTGCCTCGATACCGACCGCCAGGATGCGCTCGTCATTCTTGTCGATGGCGACAACGGAGGGCTCGCGAATGACGATGCCCTTGCCGCGCACGGAGACAAGCGTATTTGCGGTGCCGAGGTCGATGGCAAGATCGCCCGCATAGCTACCGAAGAACATATCCATCAAAGAAAACAACGCAACTCCTGATGTGTTGGATGATTGCTGGAAAACTACTAGCTCATCATACTAGCGCAAGCCCGGCGCCTCACTTGCGGTGAAGCGCCGGGCAAAGCTAAATCCCATAAGGTCACTACTGGTTGTCAGCAGCCGAGAAATCCATATCGAGCGAGGAAACGGCCCAGCCGATATGATTGTCGGAGCGCACGAATTTGACGGTGTACTCCTGCTCGCCGCCCTTGGACAGCGATGCCTTCACCTTAGCGGTCGTCTCGGTCATGGACTGATCCATGCCCTCGACGGACACGGTGGCACCCTGCGGAATCGAGGAGATGATCATCGACTTGGCGTCCTCGGACAGGCTCGAGGCCAGGCAAGACTCGGCCTTTGCGGTGTCACCGTCGCCGGCAGCCTGGAACAGATCGGTGATAACCGACTCCTGCGAGGGGAAGCCAAAGCCGCGCGTGTAGGCAAAGCCCAGACCGCCCGCGGCGATCAAAATGAGCAGAAGCAGCACGATGAAGACTTTGAGACCCGTGTGGCGATGGCGACGACGGACCTTGGCCTGCTTACGATCCTGACGATCCTGCTGGACCATCTCGGACTCGGACAGCGTAAAGAAGCCGGTGTCCGAGGGATCGGGCATAAACTGACCGGTCGCGCCCGTAGGATCGAGCGGATCGACGGCAGGAGCGTCCATCGCAGGCGCCGGAGCCGTGGCCATAGCCGTCTGGGCAGACAGCGCGGCAAGCGAATCGTGCACGCGGGCAAGCTCATCGGCCTGCTCGGAGGTAAGCTGGTAGATGCCATCGGCAGTAGCGGCGTTAAAGGCGTCGAGTGCGTCGGAGGGACGGCCGGCGGCAGAAAACGCCTGACCCATGCCGGCGTTGAGCGCGCGCGTGTCGTCACGGGGACCGGCAAAGTCGATAGCCGTACGGTAGGTCTCCACGGCATCCGCCGGACGGCCGAGCTTAATGAAGCAACGACCGAGCTCGCCGAGTGCGGCGGCAGGAGCCGGATTGGCGCCGTCGATGGCAGCCTGACGGAAGGCAGTACCTGCGTTGGCATAATCGCCCGACTGGAACAGCGCATTGCCCAGGCCCAGATAGGCCTTGAACGGCGTGGCATAGGAAGCATCCTGCGTAGCAGCAGAGAACGCCTGGGCGGCCGTCGTGTAGTCGCCCACGGCGGCGAGCGCCTTGCCGCGGTTGGTGAGCAGCGCGCCGCGCTTGCCGTAGGTGCCGTCGTTGAGGGCGGCGGCATAGGCCTCGGCGGCCTCGGCATACATGCCCAGGTGCATCAAGGCGTTGCCACGAAGGTGATCGGCCTCGCCCATAATCTCATCGGGAGTCTTTGCCGCCCCAAGCATCTGGGCTGCAGCGGAAAAATCACCCGCGCGGTAAGCGGCGCGGCCCTGTTGGATCAGCTGGCTATTCAAGGAAGCCCCCTTTACTCGTGAACGATCTCGACATGGACGATCTCGTCGCCGGCACGCAGCTGCGAAATCACATCGAGACCCTCGACCGTGGTACCAAAGACGGTGTAACCGGAATCGAGGTTATGCTGGGCGCCCAGGCAGAAGTAGAACTGCGAACCCGCGGAATCGGGATCCATGGAGCGTGCCATGGCAAGGGCGCCATCGACATGGCTGTTGCGCGGATTGGTGGCAAACTCGCCCTTGATGCAGTAGCCGGGGCCACCGGTACCGGGCATGCCGTCGGGGCCCTCAAGACCGGCAGCGACGTCGGCGCCGGACATGTCGCGGGTATTGGGGTCCCCGCCCTGGATGACAAAACCGGGCACATAGCGATGGAACTTAAGGCCATCATAGAAGCCCATCGTGGAAAGCTCGCAGAAGTTCGCGACATGAATGGGAGCGCCCTCGCCTTCAAACTTGACCTTGATGGTACCCTTCGACGTCTCGATTACGGCGCACTCGTCGCCGACAAGCTGATACTCGGGCGTGTAGAGCTCTTTCTTAAAACCAAACATGTGGTTCCTTCCTCGTGCGTTTAAAGCATATTTGTACGAATTGTAGCAATAAGCACGGGCTTACATCAATTGCGCACGTAGGTTATGCCGACTATGGCGAACTAATTTTAGGAACGCTGCTGCGGCTTCCAGGAACCCACATTGGCATCGTACTGGTTCAGCGCGCTGTTGCCGCCCTGCGCGATGGGCGCCAGGATATCGCTTTGGTGGGAACTCATCGACTCACCATCGGGAATGGCCAGCGAGATGTCCCAGCTCTGACAGATCACGTCGACACGCTCGTACATCCACTCGGCAAGCTGCTTTAAGTGGGCGATGTCGTCCGCATAGACCGTATCGTCCTGTACTTTCAGGTTGTTGAGCTCATCTAGCGTCTTTTTGATCTGGTCGCGCAGGGCGTAGGCACTCTGCGAAAGCTCCTGACGGGTGGACAGCGGCGTTCGGAGATAGCCGTTGTTAAAGGAATCGATGACCTCGCCGATCTGGTCCTCATCACCGTAGGACACGATGGTCTGATACAGACCGTCGAGCCTGGTATAGAGCTGATCATCGGTGAGCACGGTTTCTTCCTGGACCACCTCGGCAGAATCGCCCTGCTTGGTATCGTCCTCAGTCGCCTCGCCCTTTTGACGCGTGGGGAAGGTGGTTTGTGCAGCTTGGCCAAACTGGTCGTAGAAGCCAGGCATGACACCCATGGGATCGGTCGTCACGAACCAATAGGCACCGCCGCACACAAGGGCAAGGACCGCGATGACGATAAGCGGCTTGGGAATATGACGCTTGTGCTTGTGATAGGCGTCCTCGTCGGGGTGCACCTTGCGCTTAGGTTTTTGAGCATCGTCATGCAGGGAAACGGGAGTGGGAATATCGACCTTGGGGATACCAAAATCCTTATCGAAAGCCGGCAGCACGCAGGTCTCATTGGGGTCGGCGGCGTCCGAAAGCACCGCAGCGGCAGAGGCCGGCGCATGCGGTACCTCGGTGTCGATCTGCTCTTGCGTTAGGCGCGGAAAGCCCGCCGTGCGGCCCGCTGCCAGGTCGGATGCGGCCGCGTCCTCGGAGAGGATGCCCGGAGCAGGGCGTCCGCATTTGGGGCACGTACGATCATGCGGAGAAAGACGGGCACCGCAGCCCTCACAGAACACGAACTCGGTGTGCTCGGGACCATCGCCCGGACCCACATAGGCGTTGCAGTAGGGGCAGAACGAGGCGCCGTCCTCGATAGTCTTAAGGCAATGCGGGCAGATCACGGCATCCTCTTTTCGAAGCAATTCAAATAATCGAGGTTAGAGCATAACATCGCCACGGCCCCACAGGAGCAAGGCACCAATTCAACATCGCCAGGGCGCGTAGTTACTTCTTCTTTTTGCTCGGCATCGAGACTTTGATGCCTTGGGCGGACTTGGTTACGCGAGAGCGCTTGGCTCCGCTACCCTTCTTTTTCTTGGGCTGGGCCTGGGCCACGCCCTCGAGTGCGCGGACCTCGGCCTCGCGAACGGTGCGAGCTTCGCGGCGCTGTGCCATGTCGGCGGCGACGCGCTTGGCAAAACGCTCCGCCGTCGAACCCGTCGAGCTCACCTTGCCGCCACCGCGACCCAAGCGGACGCGCACACCGCGGCCAAAACCAGTTGCGACATGACGACGACGCGGCTTGAGCGAATCCATCATCGTGGCGAGCTTAAAGAACACCGAGCAGGTAAAGACCACGATAACAGCCAAGATAACCATCTGGTCCATCGACAGGTTGGCAATAGACAGCAGCTTCGGGAATCCGATAACGCCCGTCAGGATGCCGGCAACTACAAACACAAAGAGCGCCACACGTAAGGGCGTGAGGGGCTGCGAGATGCGCCAGATCAGGCTGACGCTCGCCGCGCACGACGTAAGCAGGCACATCGTAGACAGCGTGAGCTGGCTAAAGCCAAACACGCGCGCCACAAAGATGTCGAGCGCCGCAGCCAAAATGACCGCAATCGACGCCGGCAGTGCACGCTTGAGTACGTTGCTCAAAAACGCACCCTTCACACGAGCATTGTTGGGCTCCAGGCCCAACACAAAGCCCGGCGCGCCGATGCAGAAGAAGTTAATGAGCGTCATCTGGATGGGCCCGAAGGGGTACGGCGGCAGCGCGATACACAGCGCCGCCAGGCCCATCGAGAACAGCGTCTTAGTCAGGAACAGCGAAGCCGAACGCTGCAAGTTGTTGATGGAGCGACGGCCCTCGGCCACCACGGCGGGCATCGAGGCAAAATCGTTGTCGACGAGTACGATTTCGGCCACATTACGCGCGGCATCGGAGCCGGCCGCCATGGCGACGGAGCAGTCGGCCTCCTTGAGCGCCAGCACGTCGTTGACGCCGTCGCCCGTCATGGCCACGGTGTGCTCGCGGCGCTTGAGCGCCTGCACGAGCTCGCGCTTCTGCTGCGGGGTCACACGACCAAAGACATGGTAGCGGTCCACTGCGGCATCGAGCTTGGCCGGCGTATCGAGCGTCGTGGCGTCCACATAAGCGTCCGCCCCCGGCACGCCCACCACGCGAGCGATTGACGACACCGTACGCGGGTCGTCGCCACTGATCACGTTGAGGGTCACGCCCTGCTCGTTAAAGTAGCCGATGGTCTCGGCCGCCGAGGTACGAATCTCGTCGCGGATGGTCACAAAGCCCACGGGCTCGGGCTCGCCCGCCATATCGCCATCGGGCGTAAAGCCGTCCACGCGCGCCACCACGAGCACGCGGCAGGTATCGGCAAGCTCGGCGACACGGTTCTCGACCTGGGCAAACGCACGATCAGAGAGCACAAACTGCGCCGCACCCATCACATAGGAGCCCTGCGCAAACGACGCGCCGCTCCACTTTTTGGAGGACGAGAACGGAATGACCGACAGCGGCTCAGACACCTCGACCTGTCGATCGGCGTAATAGTTGAGCAGCGCCTGGCAGGTCTCGTTGGCATCGGCCGAAGTCGCACGTGCCACGTTAGCCAGCGCAAAATCGAGCACCGTGGTATCGACGGGAACAGATGCCTCGTTCTCCCCCACGCCCAGGGCAACACCCTCAACCGGTAGCGGATACGTGCCCTCGACCTCCATACGGCCCGACGTGATGGTGCCCGTCTTGTCCAGGCACAGCACGTCGACGCGAGCGAGTGTCTCGATGCAGTAGAGCTGCTGTGCCAGCACCTTGCGGCGGGCCAGGCGCACCGTGGCGATGGCGAGCACCGACGAGGTCAGCAGCACCAGACCTTGCGGGATCATGCCCAGCAGGGCGCCCACCGTGGACAGCAGCGCCGACGAAGGCACATGACCGGCCAACAGCTCGGAGAAGCACCACGAAAGGGCGCTGTCGCCTGGGGTTCCCGCGGCATCCCACAGCTCGCTCACACTCGAGGCAAACAACGCCAAACCGAGCGGGATCATGATGATGCTCGCAAACCGCACGATGGCGTTAAGCGCGTTCATGATCTCGGAATTGACCTTTTTGACGTACTTGGCCTCGTTATTAATTTTGGCCACGTAGTTGTCGGCGCCGACATGGATCACGCGGGCGCGCAGCAGGCCCGAGTCGATAAAGCTGCCGCTCATGAGCTCGGAACCGGGCTGTTTCTTAATAAGGTCGCTCTCGCCCGTCAGCAGGCTCTCATTCACGAGAGCCTCGCCCGAAACCACTACGGCGTCAGCGGGAATCTGGTCGCCGCGCCCCAGGCGGATGATGTCGTCGAGAACGATCTGGTCCAGGTCGAGCTCCACCTCGGCGCCGTCGCGCACCGCGATGGCCTTTTTGGAGGTCAGCAGCGTGAGCTTATCGACCATCTTTTTGGAACGCATGGACTGAATGACGCCGATAGCGGTGTTCAAGAACACCACGAACAGGAACGTCAGATTCTTAAACGAACCGGTCAAAATGACCAGGAACGCCAAGATCACGTTGATCAAATTGAACAGCGTGCAGAGGTTCTCGATGATGAGTTCTTTGACCGACTTGGTCTTGAGCTCCATGTTGCGATTGATCTTACCGGCGGCGATGCGCTCCTCGACCTCGGTGGTCGAGAGTCCGCGCTCGATATCCGTTGCTGCCATACCACGTCCCATCACGTCGCGTCGGTATAAGAAAAACCGCCCGGACCATGCGAGGTTCGGACGGTCTTACGTTCGATGGTGCCCCATGTTGGATTCGAACCAACGGCCTTCTGCTCCGGAGGCAGACGCTCTAATCCCCTGAGCTAATAGGGCCAACATTTGGCATTATACCCAAGTGCACCACGGGCTATCAAAATAAAAGAAAAAGCTTTGCAATTCCGAGGAAGACGCGGCGCAACGGCTCACTTTAGAAGGCAAAAGCGAATCAGATAGTATAAACTCTCATGCACCATATATACACGGCTCGCATTGCGGGCCGTTTTTGCAAAAGTTATCCATCGAGGTGAGAGGCACACCATGATTGCAATTCTAAAGCAGAGCGCCAGCGACGAGGCCGTCAGCCATATCGTCAGCTGGATTGAGAAAAAGGGCCTGAAGACCGACGTCTCGCGCGGCGAGAACGAGACGATCATCGGCCTGGTGGGCGATACGACCAAGATCGACCCGTTCCTGCTCGAGTCCATGGATGTCGTCGAGCGCGTGCAGCGCGTCTCCGAGCCGTTCAAGCGCGCCAACCGCAAGTTCCACCCCGAGGACTCCGTCATCGACTGCGGTCACGGCGTCAAGATCGGCGGCGACCAGTTCCAAGTCATCGCCGGTCCCTGCTCCGTCGAGGGCGAGAACCTCATCCGCATCGCACGCCGCGTGAAGGCCGCCGGTGCCACGATGCTGCGCGGCGGTGCCTACAAGCCCCGCACTTCCCCCTACGCCTACCAGGGCATGGGCCCCGCCGGTCTGGACCTGCTGTGCGAGGCGTCTGCCGAGCTCGACATGCCGATCGTCACCGAGATCATGGACCCACGCGACGTGCAGGTCTTCTTGGACAAGAAGATTGACGTCATGCAGATCGGCGCGCGCAACGCCCAGAACTTCCCCCTGCTCAAGGAGGTCGGCAAGACCCAGACCCCGATTCTGCTCAAGCGCGGCATGTCCGGCACGATCGACGAGCTGCTTATGGCCGCCGAGTACATCATGAGCGAGGGCAACGACAATGTCATCCTGTGCGAGCGCGGCATCCGCACCTTCGAGACCCGCACCCGCAACACCTTCGACCTCAACGCCGTGCCGGTGCTGCACCACCTGTCGCACCTGCCCGTCGTCGCCGACCCCAGCCACGCCACCGGCTACACCCGCTACGTTGAGCCCATGGCGCTCGCCGCGACCGCCTGCGGCGCCAACGGTCTGGAGATCGAGGTCCACGACGAGCCGAGCCGCGCCTGGTCCGACGGCGCCCAGGCCCTCACCCCCGATCAGTTCGACGACACCATGCGCCGCATCCGCGCCATCCGCGAGGTTGTCTGCCAAGAGACCATGGAGTAGCCCATGGGTACGGTGAGAAACGCGCGCGTTAACCAGGGCGGCCCCAAGTGTGCCGGCATCGTCGGCTTGGGCCTCATCGGCGGCAGCTTTGCCCGCGGCTATGCGCAGGCGGGCGTCCGCGTGCTGGCCTGGGACCCCAATGACGACGTCATGACGGCCGCCAGCATGGGCACCGTCGCCGGAGAGCTCAACGACAAGACACTCGGCGAGTGCGACATCATCGTCCTGGCTTGCTACCCCGAAGCCTGCATCGAGTGGCTCGAGGCACACGCCCAGGCACTCGCCGACGCCACCGATACCGAGGCCATCATGGGCCCCGTGGTGATCGACACGGTGGGCGTCAAGGGTATCGTGTGCGAGCGCGCCTTTGAGCTTGCCCGCGAGCACGGCTTTTACTTTGTGGGCGCGCACCCCATGGCGGGCACGCAGTACTCGGGCTATGCGCACTCCCGCGCCGACCTGTTCCAGGGCGCGCCACTCGTGCTCGTGCCGCCCGCAGTGGACGATGCGCTCAAGCTGGAGCTTTTGGGCCAGGTGCGCGAGATGGTGCGCCCCTTGGGCTTTGGCAAGTTCAGCGTGACCAGCGCCGCAGAGCACGATCGCGTCATCGCCTTCACGAGCCAGCTTGCGCACGTGGTATCCAACGCCTACGTCAAAAGCCCCACTGCCCAGGTCCACCACGGCTTTTCGGCCGGTAGCTACCGCGATCTCACCCGCGTGGCGCACCTCAACCCACAAATGTGGTCCGAGCTCATGATCGACGACGCCGACGCGCTCGCCTTCGAGATCGACCATCTAATCGAATCGCTCGGCGCCTACAGCCGCGCCCTTAAGGACCGCGACCAGCGCTATCTGGAGAATCTCCTTGCCGAGGGCGACCGCATTAAGCGTGCACTCGACGACGAGGCCTCCCACTAGACCACCTATCACGCCAGGTCGAAAGGACCGAAGCTTATGGCGATTACCATCGATATCGACACTGCACGCCCCTACCAGGTGCATGTTGGCACGTTTTTGCTGGAGCAGGCAGGCCCGCTCGTCCGCGCCACCGCCGGCGGCACCAAGGCCGTCATCGTGACGGACACCAACGTGGGCCCCCTCTACCAGATGCCCGTTAAGCAGAGCCTGGAGGCATCAGGCTACGAGGTGAGCATCTGCACCTTCGAGGCCGGCGAAGCCCATAAGCGCGCCGAAACCTATGTTGCCATTTTGGAGTTTGTGGCCGAGCACGAGCTTTCGCGCTCCGACGTGATCGTGGCACTCGGCGGCGGTGTCGTGGGCGACGTGGCGGGCTTTGTGGCCGCCACCTACATGCGCGGCTGCAAGTTTGTGCAGATCCCGACGAGCCTACTCGCCATGGTGGATTCGTCGGTGGGCGGCAAGACCGCCATCGACCTGGCTGCCGGCAAGAACTTGGCCGGCGCCTTTTGGCAGCCAAGCGTGGTTATCGCCGACGTGGGGTGCCTGGCGACCCTCACGCCCGAGCAGTTCGCTGACGGCTGCGGCGAGGTCGTCAAGCACGCCGTGATCGCCGACCCGGAGCTCTTCGCCGAGCTGGAGAAGACCCCGCTCACGCTGGAGCTGCTCAACCGCGATGTAGCCCGCGTAGCGCTCATCATCGCCCGCAATATCGACATCAAGCGCGCCGTGGTCGTCGCCGACGAGCGTGAAACAAACCAGCGCAAGCTGCTCAACTTTGGACACAGCGCCGGACACGCCGTCGAGGCCTGCGAGCACTTTGAGCTCGGACACGGCAACTGCGTGTCGATCGGCATGGGCATCATCACGCGCGCCGCGGCCCTGCACGGCGTTTGCGATGCTGCACTGCCCGGTCGTCTTGAGGAGCTCTGCGCCCGCCATGGCCTCAAGACCCGCTGCGACCTAGATGCCGACGCCGTCTTTGCCGAGGCGCTGCACGACAAGAAGCGCGCGGGCGACACCATCGACCTGGTAATTCCGCACAGCATTGGCCGCTGCAGCATCGACCGCACGCCGCTTTCCACTTTCCACGAACTCATTGCCGAGGGCCTCGGCCAGAAGGGAGACGCATCCGCATGCTAGCCCGCATCACCCCGTCCCCACTTAAGGGTACCGTTCCCGCCATCGCGTCCAAGTCGATGGCGCACCGCCTGATCATCTGCGCTGCGCTTGCCAACGGCGAGACACACGTCACCTGCAACACCACCTGCGCCGACATCGAGGCTACGGTGCGTTGCCTTACGGCCCTGGGCGCTCGCATCGAGCCCGTCGAGGACGGCTTCCAGGTCCACCCCACCATGAAGAGTGTTGAGTTTGGCCTGCTCAAGGCCCTTGCCGGCGGTACGCTTGACTGCGGCGAAAGCGGATCCACGCTCCGCTTTATGTTACCCGTCGCCTGCGCGCTGGGCGCAGAAGCAACCTTTGTGGGTCAGGGACGCTTGGGCGCCCGCCCGCTGTCCCCGCTCTCGGACGAGATCATCGCCGCCGGCTGCGACCTACAGGGTCTGGGCGGTTTTCCGCTCAAGACGAGCGGCCGCATGCGCCCGGGCACCTTTGTGCTTCCGGGCAACGTGAGCTCGCAGTACATCTCCGGCCTGCTGCTGGCAGCCCCGCTGCTCGCCCAGCCCTCCTGCGTGAAGGTAACCGGCCTCATCGAGAGCCGTCCCTACATCAACCTGACGATCCAGGCCATGAAGGCCTTCGGCGTCGAGGTCAACGTCGAGCGTATTCCGGCCAAGGACGGCCAGCCAGAGGTCACGAACTTCCGCGTGAGCAGCGGCTCGTACCGCACGCCCGGCAGCGTAGCTGTCGAGGGCGACTGGTCCAACGCCGCCTTTTGGCTGTGCGCCGGCGCCATCGGCACCGACCCCATCACCGTCGAGGGCGTGTCGCTCAGCTCCGCGCAGGGCGACCGCAACGTGCTTGCCGCGCTCTCGCGTTTTGGCGCCCGCATCGTGCGTTCCACCAACGCCGCCACCGTACAGTCCGACAAACTTGCCGGCTTTGAGATGAGTGCCCACGACATTCCCGACCTGGTGCCCGTCATCTCGGCCGTAGCCTCGCTGGCGCAGGGCCGCACCTTTATCCGCGATTGCGCCCGTCTGCGCATCAAGGAATCCGACCGTCTGGTCACCACCACCCGCGAGCTCACCGCGCTGGGCGCGCAGGTGCGCATTGCCGGTGACGACCTCATCATCAAGGGCGTCGACGCCTTCTCCGGCGGCGAGGTCGATTCGCACAACGACCACCGCATCGCCATGATGGCCGCCATCGCCGCAAGCCGCGCCACCGGCGAGGTCGTGATCCACGGCGCCGAGGCCGTCAACAAGTCCTATCCCGATTTCTTCGACCACTACCGTCTGCTGGGCGGCAAGGTCACGCTCGAGGAGGAATAGCATGTCCTCGACCTTTGGAAACGTTTTGCATTTGAGCATCTTTGGCCAGTCGCACTCCCCCGCCATCGGTTGCTCGCTCGATGGCGTCCCGGCGGGCATTGCCGTTGATCAGGAGCAGCTGCAGGCCTTATTGGACCGTCGCGCCCCCGGCCGCGACGAGACCGCGACCAAGCGCCGCGAGGCCGATGCCGCGCATATCATTGCCGGCGTGGTCGATGGGCACACCACCGGCGCGCCCATCGCGGCGATCATCGAGAACACTAACACGCGCTCCAAGGACTACTC
>CALFDL010000321.1 GCA_937950415.1 uncultured Collinsella sp.
GGTCCGCAGGCACGGCTTCGGCCAGCTGTCGCAGCACTTCTTTCGAAACGCCCAGGGCAACGCCCATCACCAGCAGCTTGTTCCACAAGATCAGGTCGCTGGGAACGGCCTCCTTCAGACGCGTAAAGTCCTCGAGCCAATGCTTGAGCGCCTTGCAGCGAGCCGCCACCTCGGCGCCCTCCGGCGTGTAGCGACGGAAGGTGCAGCTCAGGACAAAGCCCACGATCGTGACGGGGATCGAGATCATAGCGGCGCCGACATTGGCATCCGCAAAGTCGGTATAGATCAGAGAGCCCAGAATGCCAAAGACGATGATGATGCCGAGAACCAAGCCGGCAACCAGGGCGATGGTGCCGTCCGAGGCGATTAGCTCGCGCGCCTCCAGCTTGCCCTTAACCGTGCTCTGATAGTCCTCGAGCTTGTCACCAACAGATGCAGTACGCTCGCTGGCATACTCCTCCAGCTCGCTAAACGTGCGCGAACGGACGCCGTCTTTATCGGGCTTAACGCCAGCGAAGAAGACCTTGAGCACATCGCGGTCGATGCCGTCCTTCTTGGCAGCCTTCCAGGCCTCGTCGGTCACTGTGATGCGATACGTCTGCTCCTCTTTTTCGCGACGGAGCAGACCCTTCTTCTTGGTCTCGGTCGCTTCTTCCAGCTTGATCACACGGTCGTCGGTGAGCTTCATCAGCGTGGCGATATATGCCTGATCGGGCACGTCGTTCCAGCTCATGAGAGCTGCAAGCACCGCGGGATGGTCGGCCGAGGGCACATCGCGGAAGTACTCGTCCTGGAAGAGCGGCTTGGGCTTGGGCCTGCGCAGCTTAAGCATCACGATCACACCGGTATAGGCAACCGCCACGACAACACACACCACGGCAATCGCGCCGGCAACCGCACGCGCGTGCTCACGGCGAGCGTTGGCCTCGTCGGCCCATTCCTTCTCTTCGCTCAGAATCGTCGACATGCGCTTTTCGCCCGAGACGGCAAGCTGCGGCACCCAGTCGCTAGGGAAGGCGATGCGTGCCTCGGCGAATTCGCCCTGATGCACGCAGGGAATGGTATAGGTGACCATGGGCTCGTCCGCATCGAGCGACACGTCGCCCGTCAGCGGGCCGTGGCCCCATGCGCGGAAGTTATCGCCCTTGACGGCAGCCGTCCCGGCAGCGGCATTTGCAAAGTAGACTTCCATCTCGACGTCATCGGAGTCCGCCGACCAGCCGTCGCCGACGAATTTCCAGTAAAGCTCGGCGGTATCGGCCCAGTTCATAACCGCACCGGTCATGGAATAACTCACGTAGTAGATTGCGCTGTCGCCGCTCTCGTGGGGGCTGAACACCTTAATCTTTACGCCGTCGTCGGACTGTTCCACCGTGTAAACGCCGTCGTCGCCTTTGTTTGCGCTGTCGACCTTGTTAAACGCAGTGTCGTCTTCCTCGACGCTCAGCACATTGACGACCACCGAGCCGCCTTGCTGGTTAGAGCCTGTATTGATATCCCAATACACGCCGTTGATGTCATCGTCGAAATCGAACTGGCGTCCCTCGACAACGGTCAGCGAGCCATCGGCCTCAACCGTGGCGCCGATGTAGGTTTGGCTCATGGAGTAGCCGTCGGCGTGCGCGACGGCAGGCAGCAGCAGCAACGCAAGCGCGACGAGCGCGCAGACGGAAGCGAATCGCGCAAACAGGCGGCGCTGCCGACAGGTCTTGGCAACGGGGGCGTTCATAGGCACATCCTTTGTCTGTGGTACCAGTAGCGTCATTGTCCCACGTTTG
>CALFDL010000322.1 GCA_937950415.1 uncultured Collinsella sp.
AAGCGCGTGCTGGCGTTGGCGTACACGGCCGAAGCATCGACCGCATCCAGGAAGCACTCGCAAGCATCCGTGTCCTCGGCAACGATGGCCTCGGAGTGCATCGTGCCGTAGCGGTTGATGTGTGCGATGGCCTCGTCCTCGTTTGCCACGACCTTCACGCTCATCTCGAGAGCCAGGTACTCGCGACCCCAGTCCTCCTCAGTCGCGGCGACGTAGTTGTCGCCCTCGGCAAGCCCAGCGTCGGCACATGCGGCGCACGTGGCCTCGTCGCCGTGAATGAGCACGCCGTGGTCGTGCAGCACGGCAACGACCGCCGGCAAAAACGAATCTGCCACGGCACGGTCGACCAGCAGCGACTCGGCGGCATTGCACACGCCTACGCGCTGGGTCTTGGCATTAACGATAATGTTGAGCGCCTTATCAAAGTCGGCGGATTCATGCACGTAGATGTGGCAGTTGCCAGTGCCCGTCTCGATCACCGGCACAAGCGACTCGCGCACGCAGCGCTGGATCAGGCCTGCACCGCCGCGCGGAATGAGTACGTCGACAATGCCGCGGAGCTTCATGAGCTCGCCGGTGGCCTCGCGGTCGGTGGACTCGATCATCGATACAGCCTCGCGCGGGAAGCCCTTGGCCTCGAGCGCATCGGCCAGCAGCTCGGCGATCATGGCACACGAGTGATAGGCCAGCGAGCCGCCGCGCAGAATGCAGGCATTGCCGGTGCGGATGCAGATGCCCGCGGCGTCGGCCGTCACGTTGGGGCGCGCCTCGTAGACCATAGCGACCAGGCCCAGCGGAACACTCACACGGGTCAGGTCCACGCCGCTTGCAAGCACGCGGTGGTCGAGCACGCGGCCCACGGGATCGGGCAGCTCGGCGAGCTTTTCCAGGCCGGCGGCCATGCCCTCGACGCGCTCAGGCGTCAGCAGCAGGCGATCGAGCATTACGTCCGATATTTTTCCCTGCGCGGCCTGCATATCCTCGGAATTTGCCTGCAAAATATCCGCGCAGTGTGCCTCCAGTGCACCTGCCATGGCAAGCAGCGCCATGTTTTTCTGCTCGGCTTCGGCACAGGCCAATACCGGTGCAGCGGCCTTAACGGTCTGCATCAGGTCTAAAGTGGTCATTTG